>NZ_CP102509.1:8276361-8635149 GCF_024611995.1 Streptomyces sp. NBC_00162
GCCGGGGCGGAAGCGGTGCATCTCGAAGGTGCCGCAGCGCTCGAGCAGCTCGCGGAAGGCGATGCGCACCTCGAGGCGGGCCAGCGCCGCGCCCGTGCAGAGCGTGGCACCCTCCCCGAAGCCCACGTTGGTGGCGCTGTTCGGGCGCCGCAGGTCGAACCGGTCCGGGGCGTCGAACTGCCGGTGGTCCCGGTTCGCGGCGCCCCGCAGCAGGACCACCCGGGAGCCGGCCGGGATCCGGACCCCGTGCAGCTCGATGTCGTGCGCCGCCTCGCGCAGGTTGTACTGCGTGGTGCTGTAGTGGCGCAGGGTCTCGTCGGCGAGGTTGTTCAGCAGCTCGGGCTCGGCGCGCAGGTCCTCCTGCTGGCCGGGGCTCTCGCACAGCGCCCGCATGGCGTTGGCGATCAGGTTGGTGACGTTCTCGAAACCGGCCACCAGCAGGGTGAAGGCAAGGGAGAACAGCTCGTCCTCGGTGAGCCGCTCGCCGTCCTCCTCGGCCACCTGCACGAGGTCGCTGATCAGTCCGGGCGGGAGCGGCCGGCCACGCCGCAGCAGACTGCGGCGCTCGCCGATCAGTGCGGTGAAGAAGCCCTCGAACGCGCCGCTCCCGTCGACCGCCAGCATCTTCTCCGCGTCGGTGGGGAAGGGGTCGGCGACCGGCAGCACCTTGTGGGTCCAACCGAGGAACGGAGACCGGTCCTCCGGCGCGAGGCCGAGGAACTCGCAGATGACGAGGAACGGCAGGGGATGGGCCAGGGCCGGGATCAGGTCGAGCACGCCACCCGCAGGGTCCAGCTCCGCCCGGTCCAGCAGCTGCGCACAGATCCCCTCGATCCTGGGGATCATCTCTTCCACGCGCCCACGGGTGAAGGTGCGTACGATCAGGCGCTTGAGCCGGCCGTGGTCGGGGTCGTCGATGACGAACAGGCTGGACCCGAGGATCCGGTACAGCGCGGTGCCGCGGAACTGCTCGAACCCGCCCGATAGCGAGCTGCCCCGGATCAGCTTCGTCCGGTCGCGGCCCAGGGTGGCGATGTCCTCGTACCGGGACAGGAAGAACATCCCGGTCTGCGGGCTGAAATGGACGGGACTGTGCTCGCGGAGTTCCCGGTAGGAGGGATACGGGTCGTCCATGACGCCCGGGGCGAACGGGTTGAACCCGTCTGGGTGCAGGCTCCTCATACCCGGGGAAACGAGCCCTGGAGCACCCGGGTTCACACGGCTCGCTCAGAGCGGATCCTGCGCACCCTCTTCTATTCGGCCGCGCAGACGCTCCGCCGCGTGCCGCTTCTCCTCCGCCTCCGCCCGCAGGCCGAGCCTCTCCAGCACCTCCGCCAGGTGCTCGAGCACACTCATCTCGCCGGCGACGAACTTCTCCGTACGGGCCGCGACGAGACCTTCCTCCAGCAGCTGCAGGGCCGCCCACGGGTCCCCGGTCCGGCACAGCGCCACCCCCTGCACGTCACACAGCAGCACCTCCATCAGACCCCGCGCCCCGGGCATCAGCCGGGCCCGCTCGGCGTGGATCAGGGCCCGGTCGGGAAGGTCCTGCTCCAGGTACAACCGCGCCATGTGGTGCAGGGCGAGCGCCGCCGTGCCGTAGTCCCGGATGTCCTCGGAGACCCGCGCCGCCTCCTCGTACACCGCCACCGCGTTCTCGTACGTCCCGCACGCGGCATGGGCCAGCCCGAGATTGATCAGTGCCTGTGCCAGATCGCAATCGTCGCCCGTCCCTACGGCGAGCTCCCGCGAGCGCTCCAGGAGCGGGATCGCGTCCTCGGCCCGGCCCGCCTCGACGGTGGCCCAGCCCAGCAGGTTCGCAACCCGGGTCTCCGCCCTCGGATCACGAGCCGCCCGGGCCGCGCGCAGGCCGTGGGTCACCACCGGAATCCAGTTGCGGTGGCTCTGCCACGTCAGCAGCGGCCACACCAGCACGGTCAGGCGCCAGGCCCGGTCCGCCTCACCCGCACGGGTGGCCGCCTCGATCGCCGCACACAGGTTGCCCGACTCGGTCGCGTACCAGTGGAGCACCGCGCGCCGGTCGTCGAGCCGGGGCACGGCCTCCGGCCTCTCGCACCATTCGGGCAGATCGCAGCAGGGCCGGCCGGACGGGTCGTAGATCCGGGAGGCCGCGTACGCCGTGTGCACGTAGAAGTCGAGCAGACCGCGCAGCCGATCGCCGCGCCCCTCCGCCGCGTACTCGCGGGAGAACAGATGGACGAGGTCGTGGCAGGAGTAGCGGCCGACCGAACGCTCCTCGATCAGGTGGGCGCTCGCCAGTACGCCCAGCGCCCGGCGGGACGTGGCGAGCGGTATCCGGCACGCGGCCGCGATGGCATGGGCGGTGAAATCGCTGCCGGGCACCACGCTGAGCGCTGCGAAGACCGCCTGCGCCTCTTCGTCGAGCGCGCGGACGCTCAGGGCCAGGGCCGCGGTGATGTCGGCGTCCTCGATCGAGAGCGCCGCGAGCCGCTGCTGTTCGTCGCCGAGCTCGTCGGCGACCGATCGCAGCGACCAGCGGGGATGCGCCGACAGCCGGGCGGAGGTGATCCGCAGCGCGAGCGGCAGGCCGCTGCACAGCCGGATCAGTTCCGAGGCGGCCTCGGGCTCCCGGGCGATGCGGTCGTTGCCCAGCGCGGCCCGGAGCAGGGCCAGGCCGTCCTCCTCGTCGAGCAGTCCGACCGGCACCAGGGCCGCGCCGTCGAGGGCGAGCAGGCCGTCCAGCCGGAGCCGGCTGGTGACGATGGTCGACGACCCGCCGCCGGCCGTCAGCAACGGGCGGACCTGCGCGGATTCGCGGGCGTCGTCCAGCAGGATCAGCAGCCGGCGCTGCGCCAGCATCGAGCGGTACAGGGCCTGCGCGGCGGCCGGGTCCTCGGGAATGGAGTGCTGCGGCACGCCCAGCGCCGACAGGAACCCGCTGATCACCAGGGAGGGATCCACCGGCGTCGATCCGTCGAAGCCGTGGAGATCGGCGAACAGCTGCCCGTCCGGGTAGTCGCCGGCGTGCGCGTGGGCCCAGCGCAGGGCGAGGGAGGTCTTGCCGACCCCGGCTTGGCCGACGACCAGGGCGAGCCCCGCCGAGTCCGGAGCCAGCGCCCGCTCCACGGAACGGAATTCGTCCTCCCGCCCGATGAACCCGGCCGGGGTGCGGGGGAGCTGGGCCGGGTGGACCCGTACGGGGGCGGACGGCGTCCGGGGCGCGGGCCCGGACCGGGGCGATGCCGGCCCGGTGGGCTGGAGGGGCACGACCGTCGGCGGCCGCCTCTCCGGACCGGGGGGCATCCTGCCGAGCAGGTCGGTGAACACCGCCTGGAGTTGTGGACCCGGTACGACGCCGAGGTCCGCTTTCAGCAGCTCGCGCGTCGCGTGGTAGAGGTGCAGCGCTTCGGACTGCCTGCCCTCCTGCTGGTGGCAGAGCATGAGCAGCCGCACCAGGGATTCGCGCAGAGGGTTCTCCTCCACCGCCTCGGCCAGCCGTGCCACGGCCAGTTCGCCCCGCCCGGTGCGCAGCAGCCGCTCACCCAGCAACTCCACGGCGTGCAGCCGCGTCTGCTCCAGGCGGGTCCCCGCACCCCCGCGCAGCGATTCCGACTCGCAGTCCTCCAGGGTCGGACCGCGCCACAGTCCCAGGGCCGAGTCCAGCAGGCGGATGCCCTCCTCGTCCGACGCCTCCTGGGATGCCGCCACCAGGTCCTGCATGTGGTGCACGTCCACCTGGGTCCGGTCCGCCATCAGCGCGTAGCCGGGGGCCTTGGTCACGAGCGTGATCGTGTCGTCGAAACAGCTGCGCAGAGTGGCGACATGCCCCTGGAGCGCCGCCTTGGCGCTGGGCGGCGGCGCCTCGTCCCAGACCAGGTCGAGCAACCGTTCCACCGGCACGACCCGGTTGAGGTTGAGAGCGAGAGCGGCCAGTACGGCCCTGCGCCTGGCGCCGCCGAGGGGCACGGAGTCACCGCTGTCGGAGCGCAGCTCCGACGGCCCAAGGAGCAGCAATCTCATGTTCCCCACCCTTACCAGCCGATGCGCGAAGCGCATGGAACCAACCCGGGCGTGCGGTACTTGCGGTGCTCGGGTGTCTCGGGGTGGTGCGGGCGGCAGCGACTGGAGCGGTCACGGTACCGGTTCGGCAAGGTTCAGGCCAGTGGCCGAAACCGCTGATTCTGAGCCAAATCGCCCCGAGGTTGACTCGAGGCTAGCCCATTTCGGACGCACGTCCCGCTGCGCCCTCCGGTTCGATCGACTTCAACGATGGCAGATGAATTCCAGTGGTATTCGAGGTGTCGCCAAGTGCTCTTACAGGTGAACCTCCGTGGTGTCGCATCAGGTCGGATCCGCATGACGGGAATCACCAAGGGCTGCTGCCGGTGGTCGGCCCGTGGGATGAGGTGCGGGCGGGCGAAGCGGCGGGGGGCGCGGTGAAGGAGGGGCCGGCCGACGACGAACTGGTGGGGGAATGGCCGGGGCCGGCGGACGTGCGGTGGGCGGGTCCGCCGGACGAGGACTGGGTGGCCGCCCGGGCCGGGGCGTCGAGAGCGCGGCCGGCGTCGCGGGGACGCTCCGCCGGCTCGCCGGTCCGCTCCAGGCGCAGCACCAGATTGCGTTCGTGCTGGTTCCGGGGCCAATCCACGTCCTTGCTGTGGATGGTCTGCGTACGGACTCCGTCCACGGTTTCCCAGCGGCTCCTGACCGCACGGACGTTGGGCCGCCAGGTGCCCTGGTACTGGTGCTCCAGCTCCAGGTGCCAGCTCCGGGCCTCGATGTGGCGGACCACACCCAACGTCCCCGGGATCTCGATCCGGGCCCCGCCCGCGCCGGACACGGCGACCACGGCGCGCTGGGGCCAGTCGGCGTCAACGCCGATGACGGTTATCCGGCAGGGGCCCTCGTACCAGGCCATTGATTTCCTCCAGTTGGGTCCGGGTCGCGGGGGAGCGGTCAGGAGCGGTCGGGAGCGGGCCGGGCCCGCCGCCCTCATGTCGGGTATCGGTGCCGGAGGGGCGGTGCTCACCGGTTGAACTCCTGCGCCACCACGGCCGCCAGCTCGTAGTACGCCGCCCTGGTACGGCCGCGCATCTGCTCGGGGTCGACTTCGCCGCCGAGGGCGAGGTGGTCGTCGTAGGGCACCGTGACCACGGCCCGGCAGCGCTGCCGGAAGTGGGAGACGACGTCGTCGACGCGGATCAGTCGGCTGGAGGAGGACCGTACGCCCGAGACGACGGTCACCGCGTGCCGCGCCTTGTCCTGGAAGCCGTGGGCGCCCAGCCAGTCGAAGGTGATGCCGGCGCTGTTGGCGCCGTCGACGCTCGGTGTGGCGACGACGACCAGCTGGTCGGTCAGGTCCAGGATGCCGCGCATGGCGCTGTGCAGCAGGCCGGTGCCGGAGTCGGTGAGGACGATCGGGTACTGGCCGCTGAGCAGTTCGACGACCTGCCGGTAGTCCCCGTCGTCGAACGTCCGGGAGACCGCCGGGCCGGAGTCGTTGGCGAGGACCTCCAGACCGCTGGGCGCCCGGGAGGTGAACGCCCGGATGTCCATGTAGGTGTGCAGGTCGGGCATGGCTGTCACCAGGTCGCGAATGGTGGCACCGGTCTGCCGGCGCACCCGGCGGCCCAGCGTTCCGTGGTCCGGGTTCGCGTCGATGGCGATGACCCGGTCGGTCCGCTCGTGCGCCAGGACCGCGCCGAGGCCCATCGTGGTGGTGGTCTTGCTGACCCCGCCCTTGAGGCTGATCACCGCGATGCGGTGGCTGCGCCTGAGAGGGGTGCGGATGGAATCGGTGAATCCGGCCGGTCCGCGATGCCGGCCGACACGGAACATCCGGCGGGGCGTACGGCGGACCAGGCGCTCGGCGGAGAGCTCGGAACCCGCCGCCCAGCCCAGGGGCTGCGACGGCGCGGTGACGGTCTCGGGTGCGGGAAGGGCGACCGGCGGAGCCTGGGCGGGGGCCTGCGTGCGCGGGGCCGGGGCCGGTCCGGGTGCCGGCTCTGACGGCTGGTCGGGTTCGGCGGGTTGGCCGGGCTGGTCCTGCTGGTCGGGCTGGTCGCGCTCGGTGGCCGGAGCGGGTGTCTCTGCGCACGCGGGATCCGGCTCGGGCAGTGCCGTCGCGGGGGGCGGGTCCGCTTCCAGCAGATCCCGTAGGCTCCTGACCGGTTTGGGCGGCCCAAGTGTGCCGCTGCCCGCCTGATCGCCGCCGTCCGGCCATGTGGTGGGGCCGTAGTCGGGGGCCTCCGCCCAGTGCCCGGGCTCGTTCATGCCGTTTCTGTCTACGACGATGGTCACCTCGGTCGTCCCCTCCCAGTGTCCCGGCCGTGGTCGTCCAGGGGAACGCGACCGGGTCCGGGGCCGGTTCACGTGCAGGGCGCGTAGCGCGGGGCCGGGTGGCTCACACCGGGGCGAAGCCGTGCCGCTCCAGCAATGGGCGGCAAGCCCGTACGGCGTAGAAATTGCGGGACTTGACGGTGCCCGGCGGGACGCCGAGCACGGCCGCCGCATCGGCGGTCGAGCGGTCGTTCAGGTGCAGCTCCACCAGCACCTCCCGGTGGTGCGGGGGCAGTTTGGCGAGGACGCCGCGGATGTCGTGGGCGACCACGACCTCCTCGTACGGGTCGTGCGCGGCCGCACGCTCCTCCGGACTCTCGTCGCCGAACTCCTTGGCGCGGGCGGCCTGCATCCGGAAGTAGTCGATGGCGATCCGGCGGGCGACGGTGTAGAGCCACGGCCGGCTGTGCTCCGGTCCGCGGGTCAGCGACTCGGGGTGCTGCCAGGCGCGCAGAAACGTTTCCTGAAGCATGTCCTCGGCCTTGCCCCGGTCGCCGCTCGTCAGCCGCAGCAGCGCGCGGAGCAGGTACGGGGCGTGCAGACGGTAGAGCTCGGCCAGTGTGTCGCGGTCCAGGGTGGGGCGGCCGCCGTTGCAGTCCGCGCCGTCCCCCACGGCCGTGGTGGCCGCCGTGTCCCCGTCCGTGCTGTGCCGATCCATTCCCATCCCGACGGTTCCTCCCGCATTGAGCCGCCAGCCTCTTCACGCCGACGACAGCGCCAACCGACGGTCCCGAGCGGGGCGTTCGGCCTTGACAGAGGTGAGAGTCCCAGCCGTGCCCAACGCCTCACCAACGAATCGCCAACGATCCCCGTCGTGCGCGGTGCAGGCCGCGAACGGGCGGCTAGGGCTCCGAACCGCGGTTGCCGTCCGCCGCCGGGGCCCGGTACCGGCCCGGCCGCCAGCCCCGCCGCCGCCCGCCGGGCACCACCACGGCGGCGCCGGCCATCCCCAGCCCCACCGCGAACGCCGCCGCGGTCACCAGCCAGGCCGGCCCGGCCGCCGACGGCCCGGGGGCGGGCGGCATCACCACGCCGGGAGCCGACGCCCGGGCGCGGCCGGGCAGGCCCGGCGCCCCGCCCTGCTGCTCCTCGGGGAGCACCGCCGTAACGGCGGCCACCGGGTCCACGGGCCCGTACCCCTGGAGCGGGTCCGGCAGCCGGCCGCCCGGCCCGGACGCGGTCGCCCGCAGCCGGTGCGCGAGCGCCTCACCACTGAGTTCCGGCCGGTAGCCGAGCACCAGCGCCGCGGTTCCGGCCACCAGCGCAGCCGCGTAACTCGGCCCGGAGGCGGTGAAATGGCCCTTGCCGCCCGGCCCGGGGCCCATCACCGCCTCACCCGGTGCCGTCAGGTCCACCCGGCCCCCGGCCGCCTGCTTGGCCGGTATCCCGCCGGGGCCCGTCGCCGCGACCGACAGCACCTGCGGATGGGCCGCCGGGAAGGCGGCCCCCCGGCCTCCCCGTCGGGGGCCGCCGGGGCGATCACGACCGCGCCCTTGGACACGGCGTACCGGACGGCGTCCGCCAGCGCCTGGCTGTCGGAGCCCGCCACCGCCATCACGGCGATCACCCGTGCGCCGCCGTCGGCGGCCACCCGGATGCCCGCAGCCAGCAGATCGGGGGTGGTGCTCCCGCGCCGGTCGGTGACCGGGACGTCCAGGACCCGGGCGCGGGGGGCGAGACCGGCGAAGCCCGACCCCGGGGTCCGCGCCGCCGCGATCAGCCCCGCCGTGAACGTGCCGTGCCCGGCGCAGTCCACTGCCGGACCGCCGTCGAACTGGCGTGGCGCCCGGCTCAGTCGGCTGCCCAGCAGGCCGGAGGAGTCGTCCACACCCGAGCCGACCACCGCCACGGTCACCCCGGCGCCCTCGGTAAGCGGCCAGACCGTGTCCGGGCGCAGATGCGCCTGCGGCCACGGCATCCGGTTGACGGTACGGTCCGACGCCTTCCGGCACTCGTCGCCGGTGAGCCGCTGCGTGAGGCCGGGCAACGACGTAGGCTCCGAACTCGCCCCGGCCGAGGCCGAGGCGGTGGGCGTCCCCGGGCCAGGGGCGGTCGGCGCCGAGGGCGCGGCGACAGCGGCCACCGTGGCCGGAGGGCCCACTGCCAGAGCCCCGCACACCAGTGCTGCCGCCACCGCGGCGCCGACCCGGCCGCCGCCGGTCACGCGACACCCCCGGCACCCGGTCCCACGGGATGTCCTGGGGCAGCAGCAGGCTGAGCTCGGCCAGGTCGTCTATGTCCAGCTTGCTGAGCCGCCCGGCCTGCCGGGTGATCATCGACTCCAGCGTCTGCCGCGCGAAGCGGCCGTTGCCGAAGCTGCGGTCACGCGGTACCGCGGCGAACAACTCCCCGAGCGCCGCCAGCGCCTCGGGCGGGCACACATACCCGGCCTTCTCCGCCTGCACCTGAACGATCCGCACCAGCTCGGCGTCCGTGTAGTGCTCGAACGAGACCGACCGGGAGAACCGGGAGGCGAGGCCGGGGTTGGAGTCCAGGAAACCCTGCATCTCGTCCGAGTACCCGGCGACGATGACCACCACCTCGTCGCGGTGGTCCTCCATCAGCTTCATCAGCGTGTCGACGGCTTCCTGGCCGAAGTCGTTGCCGCTGCCACCGCGCGGGGTCAGCGTGTACGCCTCGTCGATGAACAGCACACCGCCGCGCGCCTTGTCGAACGCCTCCTTCGTCAGCTGCGCGGTGTGACCCACGAACCGGCCCACCAGATCGGCCCTGGCGGTCTCGATCAGCTGGCCGCCGGGCAGCACGCCCAGCTCGGCGAGCAGCTGCCCGTAGAGCCGGGCCACGGTCGTCTTGCCCGTACCCGGCGGACCCGAGAACACCAGGTGGTGGCTGATCGTGGCGGTCGGCAGCCCGGCCTCCTTCCGCCGGTTCACCTGCTTGATCAGGTTGACCAGGTCCTCGACCTGCTCCTTCGCGGCCGGCAGGCCGATCATGCCGCGCAGCTCGTCCAGAAGTTCGGTCTTCCGCTCGGCAGGGACCCCGGCGGCGGCAGCGGCGACCGCGGCGGCGGCAGCCACCCCGACGTCATCGGGCTTCAGGAGCGCCAGGTCCGCGTTGCCGATCTCCGACAGCACGGCCAGCCGGGACGCCTGCCGGTCCACCATCTCCTCGAAGACCTTCCGCGCCGCCCGGCCGTTGCCGAAGTCGGAGCCCTTGGCCACGCTCTCGAAGTGCGCCTTGAGCGCCTCGCGGGTGCCGTCGGCCAGCTCGTAGCCGTGCGAGGCCGCGGCCATCGACACGATCGTCGTCAGCTCGTCGTCCGAGTAGTTCTCGAACTCCACCGTCCTGCTGAAGCGGGACGCGAGCCCAGGGTTGGAGTCGAGGAACCCCTGCATCTGCTCCGAGTAACCGGCCACGATCACCACGATCTCGTCGCGGTGGTCCTCCATCAGCTTGACCAGCGTGTCGATGGCCTCCCGGCCGAAGTCCGGTCCGCTGCCGCCAACGCCCTGCGACAGCGTGTACGCCTCGTCGATGAAGAGCACACCGCCGAGGGCCTCCTTGAACACCTCCGTCGTCTTGATCGCCGTACCGCCGATGATCGCCGCCACCAGGTCCGCGCGCGCCACCTCGACCAGATGGCCCGACGGGAGCACGTCCAACTCGGCGAGGATCGAGCCGTAGAGCCGGGCCACCGTCGTCTTACCGGTACCGGGCGGGCCCGCGAAGATCAGATGCCGGCTCATCGGCAGCGCCGGCATGCCCGCCAACTCCCTGCGTTGGGCCAGCTTGTTGAGGTTGACCAGGGTGGAGACCTGCTCCTTCACCCCGTCCAGGCCGACCAGGGAGTCCAGGGAGTCCAGCGGGCCCTTCCGCCCCGGCGGGCCCGCCGGGGACTGCTGCGACGCGTCGGCGCCGAGCTTCCCGTCGGCCCCGTCCGACCCGACTGCGCCGGCGGAGCCGTCGGGTCGGGACCCGCCACCGGAGGCCCCGGCCCCGGCCTCGCCGTGCGCGTCCGGCATCCCGTTCTCCACACTGGTCAGGTTCTCGACCGCCAGCCGGTTGGAGGGCTTCGACTGGCGGAGCCCCGACCCCCGGTTCCCGGAGACCGTGCAGTCGTGCACCCGCACCGCCTCGGTGGAGTCGATCCGGATGCCGTCGGCGGTGTTGTCCACCGCTTCACAGCGGCCGAGTGTGGCCCGCGCGCCGGCCGCGACCTGGAAGCCGTGCCGCCGGCACGACCGCGCCCGGGTGCGGGTGGCGTTCAGTTCGCCGCCGTCCTCGACGAGCACCCCCTCGTGCGAGGACTCGGCCACGTCGCAGTCCCGCAGCGTGGCCGCACCGCCGTCACCGACCGAGACGGCGGCCGCGCCGGTGTCCCGTACCGCCGTGTTGCCGACGTACGCGTTGCCACCGTCGGCGATCCGGATGCCGGCCTGACCAGTGCCGGAGATCTCCGAACCCTCCAGGCGGCCCCGGCCGTTGCGGGTCACCTCCACGCCGGGTCCGCGGACGTCCGAGACGGTCACGCGCCGCAGCATCGGGTTCGCCCCCTCCACGACGCGCACCCCCGCCCCGGCGCTGTCCCGGACCTCCAGCCGGTCGAAGTCCGGCGAGCTGTCCCCGGTCAGCTGGACCCCCGCGTCCTTGGCGTCCCGTACCGAGCACCGGCTGAACGAGGGCCCCGAGGACTCCTCCACCCAGATGCCGTTGCCCTCGGCCGCACTGACCTCGCAGTCCTCGAACGTGCCCCGGGAACGACCGGTGACATGGATGCCGTTGCCCTTGGTGCGGGAGGTCCGGCAGCGGCGCAGCACCGGATCGGTGCCCCCGCCAGCGCGATCCCGTGCACCTTCGTGCCGGTCACCGAGCAGTCCTCCAGCACCACCCGGTCCGCCGAGCTGATGTACACGCCCAGCAGACAGTCCCGTACCGACGTGCGCACGACCCGGGTGACGCTGTTCTGTTCCAGGGCGATGGCGGGCTTGTCGGTGGCGGAGATCTGGCAGTCCTCGACCAGCCCCCGCCCCTCGCCGTTGGCGCACACGCCGTTGCCGCGGGCATCGCGCAGCACGCAGTTGCGGATCGTCGGATTGGCGCGCTCACCGATGACCACCGCCGAGGTGCCGAGGTGTTCCACGACACAGTCCTCGATCACACTGGTGCCGCTGGAGGTCTCCACGATCCCCGCCCCGCCGGGGTTGGTCACCCGGCAGCCGCGCATCGCCAGCGAGCCCTGCTGGCGGGTGAGCACGGCCGTCCACGCGTTGCCCACCACCTCGCAGTCCTGGAGCGCCGCCTGACCGCGCGGCACGTCCACCGCGGGCAGTTCCTCGTCCAGCCCCTGGATCACCAGACCGGTCAGCTGCACGGCCTCGGCGACCACCTGGACCACCGTGCCCTGCCGGGGGATGACCCGTACGGTGCCCTGGGCGTCCTCGGCGGTGATCGTCACCATCTTGGTGATGACCAGGTTCTCCTCGTACCTGCCGGGACGGACCGAGATCACCGCGCCGCTGCGTGCCGCCTCCAGTGCCTCTCCGATGGTGCGGAACGGGCCGCTGGACCCGCCGGAGCCGTACGAGCCGCCGCTCTGCGCTTGTGCGCACACGGTCAGCACATGGCGCGACATGCCTGATCGTTCCCTTCGTCGTGGGCCGGTGGCCGGTGGTGGCCGGGTTGGTTCAGGAGGAGGTGCACTGGACGCGGACGGCGTCGCCCGCGTGGTGGGCGTAGGTCTTCGTCGAGCCCGACCAGTCCTGGCCCCGGTCGTGCAGCTTCACCGCCAGCTGGCCGCCGGTGATCCGGAAGCTGCCGGCGCCGACCCAGCGGCCCAGCTGGGAGGGCTGGTTGACGGTGAAGGACCCGAGGGTGGGACCGCTCGCCGAGGCGGCGCCGTGCACGGTGTAGTAGGACGGCTTACCGCCGACCGCCTTGATGTCACCGTTGTTCGGGACGTGGACGGATACCTGGCAGGTGCCTGTGGTGACGGCGCCGGTGCGGAAGGTCCACAGCATGCTCTTGCCCGCGTCCTGTCCGTCGCCGGACATCGGCATGGCGAGGAAGTCGCCGTTGCAGCCGCTGCTGCCATAGCCGCCGGTGCCGTACGACTTCCAGCCCTCCTTGCCGTCCGTGTACCAGCCGTTGCGGCTGAAGGCCGCGCCCTCGCCCGCGCAGCCGGGACCGGCGACGGCGGCGTACTCCTTCTTGGCCGGGGCCGGCGGGGGGCGCCTGCGGGGCGGGGCCGGACTGCTGGGGGTCGTGGCGGGCTCCGGTGTCGGGGGACCCGGCGGAGCCGGGGTTGCCGGAGGTCCCGCCGGAGCCGGCCGCCGGGCCGCCGGCCGGGCCACCGCCGGGGCTGCCCTGACCGTCGCCGCTCTGCCCGGTGCCGGTGTTGGTCACGGGGGTGTTGGCGGAGCCCTGGCCCGGCGCGTCCGCGGCCGCTCCCGGGGCGACGGCGCCCGGCAGCACGGATCCCTTGTCCGGCACGTCGGTTCCCGGTACGAAGCCCTCGGGGCCGCCGTCGGGCTGGTTGTAGCCCGTGGGGCGGGACGGGACCCGACCAGGGCCGGCGTCGCCGCCGAGCTGGGAGAACAGCAGGGGCACGCCCATGAGCACCACGCCCGACGTGGCCGCCGCCGCGAGCATCGGCTTCGGTATCCGCCTCGCCGGGCGCAGGCCCGTTGGTGCGGCCGGGGCTGCGACGGGGGTCGCCGCCAGGGCGTCCGGAGCCGCCTCCTGCGGAGCCTCCTCGGCTTCGGCGACTTCCTCGGCCTCCGCGATTTCCTCGGCCCCGGCCGCCTCCTCGGCTGCGGGGACGGGGACCTCCGGGACGGCGCCGCAGGCCGGGGCGGCTTCGGGCTCCGGTTCGGCGGCGGGCTCGGGCCGCACCGCGCCGGTCGGCGCCTCCGGGGTCAGCACCGGAAGGGTCAGGGGCGGGCGCGGCGCGACGGGCTCCGCCGCCGGCTCCTCACCGGCCGCGTGCCAGGCGACTGCCGGCAGGCTGATGGGAGCCGGACCCCGTCCGGCGGTCCTGTGCCGCTGTTCGTTGTTGTCCACCGTGTTTCCCCTCGGTCGTCGCGGAACACCCGCATCACGTTCGAACGGACCGCCACCGCTGTGGGGTTCACCGCGGCCGGTCAGCTCAGGACGTGGACCGCTTCGCCCTCCGGCGCCGGGGTGAGCACAAAGGCCGCAGCCCGCTCGACGACCGCCCGGTCGAGGGGCGCCGGGACCTCGTAGTCCGGGCTTCCCAGGTGCGCGAGCAGGCCGGGCTCCGGGGCGAGGGCGTACTGCTCCAGGTAGTAGGCGACCGTGTCGGTCCACACCCACCTGCCGTCCGTACGGAAGTTCAGCGGCACCTCCGAACGCCGCTCGGGGTCCAGCACGTCGTTCATCAGCACCGGCGTCATCAGTACGGGCGTGCCGGCGTTCAGCCGCTCGACCAGCAGGGCGAGCAGCGCAGGGTCCTCGACCGACGGGTGGTCCGCGGCGAAGCCGGGCCCGGCCACCGGGTCCACGTGGTCGAAGACGGCAGCCAGCTGGAACTCCGGGTCGGTCATGGCGAGGTCCTGTCCTTGAGGTCGGGGCGGCCCGGCGGCCGCACGCTCCCGGGAGAACGTACGGAACGCCGGGCGCGGTTCACGCAGACCAGTCCACGGTGGGCAGCGCGAGCAGGGCCCCCGGGTTCAGGTGGAGGTACCAGTCCTCGTCCGGGGTGCCGTACTCGGCTCCCGCAGAGGCGGCCAGCGCGCGCACCGCCGCCGCGAGGGCCGCCGCCTGCGCCCGCTCCAACCGGGCGCGTTCCGCCGCAGGATCGGGAGAGGCCGCCGGATCACGGTCCAGGACGGCGAGCTCCCCGCGCGCCCGGCGGAGGTCCGCCATGGCTCGGGCGAGGGCCGTCCGCCCGTCCGCCCGGTCGGGGTCGGACTGCTCCAACTGCCGTGCGATGTCGTGCAGTTGATCGCCATAGTGTCTGAGGTTGGTCTCCACCGCCTCGCGCATGTCCTCCTCCAGCCGGCCGGTCCGCGAGGCGCTGCGCAGCGTGAGGTGGTGGCCCTGGGGATCGCCGACCAGGACGACCGCTGCGGAGCTGCCGGAGCCCTCGCCCTCGACGGTGATCCGGAGCAGGGTGTGCTCCGTGTCGTCCCGGCGGAAGCGGACGTACGAGGTGTCGTCCACCGTCAGCCGCAGCGTGCTGCCGGCCGCGGCGAGGCCGGCCCGTGCCTGTTCGACGGCCTCCGGGGCGGCGTAGAACTCCCTGCGCCGGCCGTCGTGCACGGGCAGCGCGTACCGGTGGTCGCCGGACACCGTGAAGGCGGGGCGGTCCACGGTGTGGAGCGGGCGGACCGGTCGGTAGACCGGGAAGGACGCGGCGTCCTTGGCCGGGCCGTTCAGCGCGAGCTCGTACGGGTCCGCACCGTTCGCCGACGCCTCGATGCGTGCGTCCTCCGCCCGGTGGGTGGCGAGCGGGGTCGTACCTCCCGTCTCGTACTCGGTCAGCTCGTAGGGGACGAGCGGCCGTGCCGGGGCCGGGGCGTCCGGTGCGGCGGGCGGCTCGTCGGAGGGCGGGGTGAAGGTGATCGTCGGAATCGGAATCGGAATTGGAATCGGGTCCGGGTCCGGGTTCGGGTTCGGCTGATCGGCCACCGGTGCGGCCGGGTCCGGCCCGGGCCCGAACAGGGCACCGTGCTTCGCCGTCAGCCTCTCGACGTGCGATCCGTGCATCAGGCCGATCAGGCCACCGTCGGCCTTGACCTCCACCGTGGTCCCGTCTCGCCCGGTGAGCACCCAGGTGACGTCGGCCTCGTAGTAGTGCTGAGTCCCCTTCGTCTTCTCGCGCTCGTCCACCGTCTCGCTCTGCGAGGAGCTGTGGCTGCCGCCCCGTTCCCCTCCGAAGGAGACCGGCGCGCTGCCGTTCGTGGCGTGGCCGCCGGCGTCCGGGGTGACCGAGGCGGACCAGACCCCCGCGATCCGTTCCCGTTCCCTCTCCTTCTCCCGCTCCTTGACCCCGGTCTCGACGCCGCTGTCGAACTCGCCGGAGGTCAGGTGCCGGGTCCGGTGGACCACCAGCCGTACGGTGACCTGCTTGCCGCCGGCCACCGGCACCACGTACCCCTCGCCGAGCAACGAGGCGATGTTGGAGCGCAGGTTCCGCTCGGTCGTCAGCACGTCCGCGCGCAGCCCCGCCAGGGTGGTCGGGGCGAGGTCCCGCCGCCGCGGCGCCGTCGTGTCGCCCGCCACCACCCGGTGCGGCAGGGAAGCCGCAGCCGACAGCCAGGGCAGCACCCGGTCCAGTCCGGGCATCGCCAGGCCCTGCATGACCGGGGCCAGGTCCGAGGTCAGCCTCCGCACCGGCCCGGGGACCGCCGTCGGCCCGTTCGGGCGGACGTGCCCGGCCACCGGGACGGCCGGGGTGTGCGTGCCGGGACCCGGCTGCGTCAGATGGTCCGGGACGAGCAGGTGGACCCGGCCGCCCGGGACGCCGAACTGTCGCTTCGGCTCGTGCCCCGAGGGGAAGATCCCGTCCCACTGGGCGCCCCACTGCTCCGTGAACCAGCGGCCGGCCCGGCCGTCCGTGGCCCAGTCGACCAGGCGCGCCGGGGCGGTGAGGGCCGCACCCGCCAGCCGTGCCAGCTGGTGCGGTTCACCGCCGTCGAAGATCTCCACCCCGTAGCGCACCGGGTGCGAGAACTCCTGTGCCTCTCCCGTGAATTCGAGCCCGTGCTGGTCGCGCACCGTCGCCGTGTCGGTCGCGGTCCGGCCCGCAGAGGCCTCCGCGCCGCCACCGAACCTGACACCGCCGCGCGGACCGCCCACCGCGGAGGTTCCCCTCACGGTGACGCCGCCCTGCGCACTGACCTTGTCGGAGGTACCGGAGGAGGAGCCGAGGGAGGTCGTGGCCGTGTCGCCGACGGACATGACCACGCCGCCGCGGGGCCGCTCGTACGTCGCGTCCCCGACCTCGGCGGTGGCCCGGATGCCGATCAGGCGGGTGCCGCCTCCGGGCAGTTCGAGCTTGAGCAACTGGCGTACGGACGTGGTCCTGAGGGCGGTGAAGTCGGCGCGCAGCGACTCCTTGGCGAACACCGAGGCGATGCCCCGCGAGAGATCCGTCGGGGTCTCGCGCAGCTCGTCCGGGATGACCTTGAGTTCCCGCAGCGCCTCCTTGATGGCGGGCAGCACCTGGTCCGCGTCGAGCTTCTCCACGTGCGAGACGGCGTGCGCCAGATCGGCGTTGACGTACGAGCGCTGCTCGTGCGGGCCGGACCCGGGTGCCGGGCCCGCCTCGGGCGGGACCGGCAGGCCCAGGTCGCGGGCCTGCCGGTCCGGGACCGCCAGCTCGACGCCGCCGGTGACCTTCGCGTACAGGGTCGCCGTGTCGGAGACGGCCTTGTACCGGCCGGCGGGCAGCCAGGTGTGGTGGGTGATCTCGAAGTGCGCGTCGGCACGGAAGCGGTGGCTCGTCCCCGTGTAGGTCAGGGTGGAGGAGACGGTGCCGGACGAGACCCGGGTGGCCGTGTTCGTGTACGTCCTCGTGCCCTCCACCGAGCCGTTCGCGGCGAAGGCGACGCCCGTGGTGCCGTTGGGACTGGCGTAGACACCGGCGCTGAAGGTGCCGCCGATGTTGCGCGAAGAGGTGTCGGTGAAGCTGGACTTCGTACCGGTCTCCGTGCTGTGCGACAGGCTGGTCTCACTGCCGGACGTCTCGTGCGCCGGCCCGGCGAGCCTCAGCTTGACCACCAGCGCCTGCGGGTGCCCGCCGGGGCTCGGCGGAAGCGGGAACACCGCGCCGTCCGGGCCGGTGAGCTGCTCGAACTCGGAGCGTAGGAAGCCCGGACCGAAGATCTCCTCGATCTCCGGCGTGAGGCCCCGGCGCAGCGCACCCACCGTGTCGCCCGCATGCTTGCCGAACTCGGTGTCGAGCCCGGTCGGCGCGGCGCCGTCGCCGCGCTCGGCGACGAACGCCGCGGCGGCAGCGGCCACCTCCCTCGTGCCCAGGAACTCGGGGTGGATGCCGCCGAGGCCGGAGTGGGGCAGGGCGAGCTCCCGGGTCTGGCGGTCGCCTTCACCGACCCAGCCCGGTTCGTCCCGGCCCGCGAAGACCGTCGTGGTGCCGACCGTGACGAGCTCGGCGGGGTCGTGCGGGGCGGTCGGCAGGTGGTCGTTGCTCACGCGCACCACGGCGGAGACGTCGTCGCCGCCGAATTCCAGGGAGGTGCCGGACACCAGCTCGCCGTCCCCGTCGTGGACGGTGGCGGTGAGGTGGTGCACGGCCGCGTAGGTGAACGCGGTGTGCGCGCCGGTGGACTCCTCCCCGTGGGACGACTTGACCGTGGAGCTCAGGGATTCCTTGTCGTTCGAGAGCGTGGCGCCGCCCGTGAGCTTGACTCCGGGCACCTCGACCCGGACTCCGTGGTCCGTGTTGATCCGCAGGGTGGAGCCCCCGCTGACCGAGAAGGCGACCTGGTCGCTCTGGCCGACCGAGTAGTTCGTGCTCCGTGCCGCCGAGCGCCCCAGCGTGACGTCGCTCTCGTCGGACGTACCGCGCAGCTCTCCGAGCCCGGTGCGCAGGTGCAGGCGGATCTCGTGGTCGCCGGCCTGCAGGGTGACCGGCACACCGGAGCCGATCAGCTTGGTGAAGCGGGCGCGCATGCCGGGCGTGCCGAAGGCGGCCGCGAGTTCGCGCTGGAACTGCCCGTACTCGTCCTCGCCGAGTCGCTCCTTGAGGCCGGAGGCCTCCAGGTGCGAGTCCAGCCAGTCGCGCGCCGCGGGCAGCACCTTCTCGGAGCCGGGGAGCTCGCCCACCAGGCCGGGGCCGAGGCCCTTGCGCGAGGCGAGGGACAGCGGCTCCAGGGGGTCCACCGGGAAGTCCCGCCTGGGGAACGGGCCGAGGAGCCTGCCCGTATCGTCCACGACCATCAGGAACGTGGCTTCGTGCGTGCCCGTCGCGTCCGGCAGGTGGACGTGGGAGTCCTGCCGGAACGCGTCGGCGAGCTGATCCGCATGCTCGTACCGCGGGCTGATCCGGAGCTGGACCGGACCGTGCTGGGCGGCGAAGTCCTCCAGCTCCGCCGCTCCGCCCTCGTGCATCAGCAGCGGCTCGTGCGCACGGGAGAACTCCGGCTGCGGTTGCGGCTGCGGTGTGTGGGCGGCGTCAGCGGCGAGGTTGCGGATCGCCTGCTCCACCGGATGGCGCAGGGTGCCCGGGACCTCGATCGTCCCGTCGGCGGTGATGTCGGTGACCAACAGGGTGCGGTGAACGCCGAGCCGGGACTGCGGGGAGACCTGATCGTGGTCGAGGAGGGTTCGCAGGTCCCCGTCCGCGTCGCCGTGGTCGGCGGTGAACTGCGGATCCACCATGACCAGCAGCGAGAGCTCGGGGTGCGATTCGAGGAACGCGGTGAGCTCGGCGACACCCCTCATGGGCCTTGGCCAGGGGGCCGAACAGTCCCGTGAAGTCGGTGGTGTCCAGACGCCGGGCCGCCGTGATGACCCCCTGGTCGTCCGCGTGGTAGCGGAACCGGGGGTGGGGGCCGTTCGCCGGCGCCGGCACGGTCGCGGGCGCGAAGGAGTAGGAGTTCCGGTCGTCGACGACGGTCACGTTGGGGTGCGCCGTCAACCGGTCCCAGCCGGGTCCGGTGGGAACGCGGCCCTGCGGGACGGCGACCTCGATCGGCTGCCGTTTGGCGATCTTGAGCAGACCCTCGGTGCTCGGCATCCCTCCGGTCGGGAAGGGACGGCGCACGCCCACGTCGAACTGGGAGACGGGCTCCTGGCGTGCCATCCGCAGCAGGCCGCGGATGGCGTGGGTCGCCGCACGGAACCGGGACAAGGGGGCCGGGGCCGGCGTGTGGAAGGGCGCGGGGTGGGCGGGGTTGGCCTGGTCCGACGGGGCCGGACCCAGCAGGAGCTCCTCGAACCGGGCCGCTTGCGAGGCCGGCACGCCCACGGCCAGCACCAGCCGGGATTCGAACGGCGGGATCGGCTGCTTCGACAGGGACGTGAACTCCACGCGGAAGTCAGCCTCCGCGCGGTAGTCGGCCTGGATCTCACTGGCGAACTTGAGCTTCTGCTTGCTCTTGTCCGAGCCTCCGGCGTCGAAGTTGTGGGCGCGGGCGGTGTTGACCGCGAGGTCCACACCGGGCACGACCACGTACCGGTTCAGCGGGACGAGCGCGGACGTGGTCACCGTCACCGCCGCCTTGCCGCTGTGCTTGCTGCTCGACTTCACGCCGAACGAGTCCGCGAAGTCCTCCCGCACCCGCACCTTGCCGCCGGTGTCCCCCATGTGTTCAAGGCTGGTCAGCCGCGCACCCACCTGGAAGTGACCCGTCAGCGAGCGACCCGGACGACCGGCGGCGGTGAAGACCTTGGACGTCCAACTGCCGCTGGTCCACCACTGGTTGCTGTCCTTGAGCGTCTTCTCGTTGAGGAGGTCCTCGGTGACCTCGTTGAGGAACCTCGCGGCCACGTCCGGCGCCACCTTCGCCGCCGCCAGATGGTCGGCCAGATCGGCCGCGATCTGCTTCGGCGCGACCGCGTTGACGGTGGACAGCACCGCCTTCAGGCCACCCGGGTTCATCACCGGCCGGGGTCCGGTCGAGGGCGTCCCGGCCGGCGGCAGGGACCCCTCGGGGAAGGCCATGCGCAGCCGGTCCGGGATGCGGAAGGTGAACGGGGCGCCGCCCTCGACGCGGATGCCGATCCGTACGTCACCGTCGAACTCGTGCATCTCCTTGACCACGGTCCGGCCGGCGCCCTGGGTTTCTGCCGAGGCCGTACGGGACGTCGCGGTCGTGGTGCCCGCCTGCACGCGCACGGACGGGATCACCCCGGTCAGGGCGCCCGCGTCGAGCAGCTTGACGGCGGTGTCCACGGCGGCGGTGACCGAGGTGTTGCCGCCCGAGGTCACCGTACGGTTCGTCACGGGCTGGTTGTGCGAGGCGAAGCCCGCCAGCTCCTCCTTGGGCTGCGGCCGGTGGTGGCGCAGGTTCTCCGGCCAGGCGGTCAGGGTCACGCGCTGTCCGTCGGCGCGGAAGACGAGGCCGTTCTGCAGGAATCGCTGCCAGGCCGCCGGGTCCTCGCCGGTGGCCCTCGGGCGCAGTCGCTCCATGACCTTCTTCGCGGTCCCGGGGTCCATGTCCAGCTTGGCGAGCGTCGATTCGGTCGCGGCGAGCCACTGCTTCCTGTCGGCGTCGCTCCACGGGTGCACGGACGTGACGTACCCGTCGCCCAGAGCCCCGTCCGCGACGTGCCAGGGGACCCGGGGCGGGTCCGGTACGGAGTCGGTGCCGGTGTCGGTGTCGCCGAACGGGACCGCGCCCGACAGGGGACGGGTGCCGTGTGCGAGAGGGAGGTAGCCGTCCGGGGCCGGAACGGTGTCGGGCGGCAGGGCGCCGTCGGGGGGCATGTGGGCGCCCAGGACCGTGTGCTCGACCGCGGCGCCCTCGCCGACGGGGAGCGACAGCCGGACCCAGTGGTCGGGTTCGAGCCGAGGGATGCCGTTGGCGTCCCAGCCGACCCTGTGGGCGACGACGGTGTGGCCGGGGCCGGTGGTGTCGGTGGTGAACGCCTGCCCGGTCGCCGCGGGCACGAACCACAGGGTGGACCGGGGTGCGTAGGCGGTCAACGGCAAGTCGGGGCGCAGGGCGCGCAGTTCGCGCAGGGTTTCGGCGGCGTACGACCAGTCGAGACCACGGCCGAGGTCACAGGCCGCGAACTGCAGCGGCTTGGCGGTGTCCCACACCCCGGTCTCGGCGAGGCGGGACAGTACGGCGGCGAGTTCCGCGGGGGCGACCCGCCGGCCGCGCCAGGTGGGCGCGCCGTCGGTGCCCACGACATGGCTGGCGAGGGTGAAGAACCTGTCGTCCCGGGGGAACCGGCCGATGGCGTTCTGGAGCTCGTCCGCCTCGGCGCGGTCGGTGCGCGGGTCGATGAGGTGGTGGGTGTCGTTCTCCCGGCGGGACCTGGTGATCGCGTCGGCGATCTCGTGGACCCGGCCGGCCGTGCCGTTCGGGTCACCCGGCGTGGTCGCCGTATCCGCGGTGCCGGCGCCGTCCTTCCCGAACGAGGTGGCCCCGTCGAGGTCCTCCAGCGGCGTGGGCTCGTCGCCGAAGATGTCCCCCGGGAAGTAGCCGTCCGTATCGCTCAGGGGGGTCGACGGGCCCCCGTCGGTGTTCGACGCCACGCCGGCGTCGGCCAGGTCGACGCCGCCGAACTCGAAGTCGAAGCCGGTGAAGTCGACGTTATCGGGAGACTGGGGGACTGCCGTGACGTCCGCGGCAGGGGCTTCGGCCTCGGCCTTGCCCTTTCCCTTGCCGTCCTGCGGGTCGCCGAGCATGCGCGAGAGGAACTTCACCCGGCCTTCGCCGATGCGCCGGAAGTGGGCGCGGACTTCCTCCGGACCGGCGAACATCGCGGCGAGTTCCCCGTACATCCGCTCGTACTGAGGGGCGAAGGCGAACCGGAGCGGACGTACGGGCACGCCCGAGTCGTCCACGGCAAGGAGCGGGCCGCCGCGGAGCGGGTAGGCGGTGTTGGGGGACTCCTGGCCGTCGGAAGGGAAGAAGACCGGGTTGAAGGAGGGCTTGCCCCGGCGGGCCTGGTCTTCGATCGTGTCGTCGCCCGGTCGGCGCTCCCCGAGACTGGTGGCGCGGGACTCCTGTGACTCCCGGGAGTCGTGGGAGTCCTCGGACATGACCGACGCGGCGTCGTCCTCCCGAGGCGTCACCGCGATGTCCGCCGCGGTGTCCGCCGCGGGCTTCGCGAGGTGCGGGGGGACGTCTCCGAGGGGGTTCCAGACCAGGTCGCCGTGGCGGACGTACCGGCTGTAGGTCGTGTAGGAGGAGAAGTCGGCCTGGTAGTACTGGTGGAACTCGTGGAAGAGCCGGGAGACGGCCAGGGCGTCGGCATCCGTCAGGTCCGTGAGCCGGCGCCCGGTGCCGTCGTTGACGAGCACGGGCTTGCCGTCGAGCTTCAGGGCGGCCTCGGCGATCCACTGGAAGGCGGTGTCGCGGTTGACGTTCGCCTTCTTGGAGTGCTTGCTGCGGTAGTAGAAGCCCAGGGGGTCGGAGTCGACCATCATGACGGCGGCTTTGAAGGACCGGGTGTCCGCCTCCGAGTCGCCCCACAAGTACCGGTACTTGCCCATGAGCTCGACGGCACCGCGGTGTTCGGGCTCCTGGTCGTGGGCCCCCTTCTCCTCCCCGTACATCGCCTTCGAGTTCACCTTCTCGATGTCGTGGAACAGGATCGCCTTGACGATGGCGTCGACGGGCACCGTCCGGTGCGGGTCGTCGGCATCGAGGGCGGCGAGCTTCAGGTACTGGCCCACGACCATCTGGGCGTGCTCGAAGAAGGTGTACCCCTCGCTCGCGCAGATCTGGGCGTACCGGTGCGCCAGTTCGGGGTAGTCCCGCGTCAGGCGGTCGATCATCCGGTACGTCGGGTTCCCGTTCTGCCAGAGTGCGGTGATCTTCTCTCCGGCCCGGAGCTGCAGTTGGACGTCCTCGTCGCGGTGCTTGCCCATCTCGTTGAAGTCGTGCATGACCGGGGCGTCCGTCAGGTTCCGGTCGGCGAGGACCTCATCGGCCTGGCGGGAAAGGATGTGGGCGATCTCCGCGTGGGAGGCCCAGGTCAGGACGGTCTCCGTCATGAAGTGTTCGACCGATGCCTCGTCGTGGTCCGGGTTCTCGATGTCGTGGTCGAGGGTCCTGAGGTCGGGGGCGAGGTCCGGGTTCTGTGCGAAAGCTTCACTGTGGTCCTGCAGGAACACCTTCAGTTCCTCGAGACGGCGGTCGTAGCTGGCTGCCGATGTCTCGTCCAGCAGCGGGTGCGGCATGCGCTGGGCGGGAAGCTGCCGGAACTGCTGCCAGGTCACGTAGTGCGTGCGCAGCTGGTTGGAGATCCGCCGGAGCGCGCCGGGCTTGTTGCGGTGCTTCTTGCCGTCCAGCCAGGGGTTGTGCTGGCCGAGGAGCTGGCGGCTCTCGACGTCCGGGATGTCGAGCCGGCGACGCAGCTCGTTCACGTGGACCACGCGGCCGTGCTTGGAGAACCGTGCGTCCGGATGGTCCGGGCTGACGCCGTCCGCGTCCTCGTAGTACGTGATCAGCGAGTGCGGCAGCATGCTCTCGCGCAGCAGCGCGAGGTGTTCCCCGCGGATGCCGAACTGGTTGCGGTCGCCGGGCTGGTCGGTGTTGATCGTGCGGTCGGTGTTGGGGGCAAGGCCGTTCAGGATCGGAGCGGGTGCGGAACCCGGGCTCTGCGCGGCGTACTTCAGCGGGTACTGGTCCTTGTCCCGCGCGATGTCGGGTCCGGGCGCCGCGAGATGCGAGTCGTCACCGCGGAAGACGTCACCGGGCGCGTTGACGTCCTCTTCGGGGACGGAGGTCGTCGTGATCTCGCGGTAGACGTCCATCGGGATCAAGTAGGACCGGATGACCGGCTTGTTGACCGTGGGGTCGTCGGCCTTGTACTTCATGGCCCAGGCGATGGCCCGTCCGGGAGTGCCGACACCCGTCCAGATGACGGTGTCGTTCGTTCCGCCGGTGCTCAGTACGATCCGCCCGGTGTCGGGGTCCTGCTGGATGTCCTTGAACTCGACGGATGTGGCCCGCCCCGGGGTGGTCGGGTCCACCGTGAGCTGCACCTCGCTGACCACCGTGGTGTAGAAGCGTACGAACGGCTTTCCGTCGACCAGCTCGACCTCCACCTCCCCGCGGTGGATGAAGTTCGGCTCCCGGAACACGTACTGCTTCTTCCCCGCGTCGTACACCAGGGTGGAGTCCAGCGGACGGCTCGGACCCGGGTAGCTCACGCCCGGTATGCCGATGGCCGGGGTTTCCCGCTGCGGTGGCCGGGACGGCCCCTGGCCGGAGCCGGCCAGGGCCCGGGGGCTCACCTCGCGGAGGGTCACCTTGGTCCGGCCGGACTCGACCCGCTCCAGCGAAACGACCTCGAAGCGGGCGTCGGGCGCGAAGACCACGCGGCCCTCGCCGAGTATCTGCCCGGCGTCCCGGGCGGTCAGCGGGAGCACCTCGAAGACCACGTTGTGGTCCGGGGCGGGCCGGTGCCGAGGCCCGGCCTTCCAGCCGGCGTCCGGTCCGAGCAACTGGTCGAGCGGCAGCGCGGAGTGCTCGGTGCCGCGGTTGTCGGCCTGCTGCCGGAGCGCCTTCACCTCGGCGAGATTGAGCAGGGTGCTGTGCCGTACGGGCTTCTGGTGGCGGGGCAGGGCCTGCTGGCCGTTCCTGACCGCCGTCGCGGTGGGATGGCCCTGCTGCCCGGCTTCGTCGCGCAGGGTCGCGTTGCCCCTGGCATGGCCGATGGCCAGCGCCAGGTCCAGTTCCTTGACGGCGCTGCCGTCGAGCCGGCCGAGCAGCTTCGCCGCGTCGGCGAGATACGGAGCGTACTCGTCCCGGACCTCGGGGATCCGGAGCTGGGTGATGATCGTGCTCTGGCGGCGCACGGCGGCCTTGGGACCTCCTGCCGCCGTGTGGTCCTCGTCGATCGCGCGTCCCCGCGAGGAGACGACGAAGTCGACCATCTCGGCCGCCCTCGGGACGTTCTCCGCGTCCGCGGCGGACCTGATGCTCAACCTGAGTGCTTCGACGATGGAGTTGGCGCGTTCGGTGCCGGTCTTCTCCGCGGCGGGGGCGAACCAGTGGTTGCCACCGGCGTTGACGTGGATCTGGAGCCTGCCCTCCTGCTGGAAGTGACGGCGCTTCAGCTCGGGGAGCAGCTCTTGGACGAACTTGTGGAGCTGCTGCCCGTCGGCCGGATCGAGGGTCTTGCCACCCTTCGTGAACGACACGGTCAGCTCATGGGCCCTGAACGGTTCGCCGGCCATGCTGACGGAGATGGAGACGGAATCGGTGTCGGTGCCGAATTTGACGGCGTCGGGGTGCTGGTCGCCGGGTTCCGTGGCCGGGGGAGAGCGTCGTCGGGGAGGTTGTTGGGGTGGGTGGCGGTGTGGGTGGGGGTGTGGCCGGGGTCTCCGGTGTCGGTGTATTCGTGCCAGGCGGCGTTGTCAGTGAGGATGGTGGGTTTGCCGTCTGGGGTGATGCCGATGTGTTGGGCGGTGACGAGGTGTCCGGTGGTGTCGGTGTGCGGGGTGGGGACGTACCAGACGGGGGCGTTGGCGGCGAGTGCCGTGAGGGTGTCGGGGGTGGGCTGGCCGTTGGCGCGGTGTGTCCACAGGCCGCTCATGACGGTTTTGACGGTGGTTTCGTTGACGGGGTTGGCGAGGTCGCAGGCGGTGAACTGGATGCGGGTGATGCCGTCGAGCTTGCCGGTGTCGTGGGCGGTGATGAGTGCTCGGAGGGTTGTGTCGGTGTCGGGTGCGCCGTCGGGGCCGGTGTGCATGCCGACGACGAACACGCCGGGCCGGGGCGGGAGCGCGTTGAGGGCGTCGCTCTGGGCGGTGCTCAGGTTGCCGACGGTGATACCAGCGGGGATGTCACGGACGGGCGTCAAGCGGGCGAACGCCTCCAGACCTGACGCCAGGTCGTCCGCGATCAGGTCCGCGGGCCGCTGCCAGAAGGGCAGGGTGTGGCCGTCGGCGTCCAGCAGCGCCGGGGTGTGGCCCTGGTCCAGCAGGAAGCGCTGGGCCAGGATCCGGACGTCAGCGGTGATCCCGGTGTCGGGAGACGACGGCTCCAGGCCCTCGAACCGCTGGAGCCGCTGCACGACGTCGGCGATGGCCACCATCCGTTCCCGGTCCCCGGAAGCCCGGGCGACGGCCGTGTAGTAGTCATCGAAGATCGCGTCGAGGTCCCGCCGTACGGTGTCCTCTTCCGGCACGTCGTCGTCCTCGTCGCGCAGCCAGGGCGAGGCCCCCTCGGGCTCCTCGGGCGGCTCGGCCCCCTCGATCCTGCGGCGCAGTTCCAGATAGGAGTCGGCGTGGAGCCGCCGCCAGTCGCGACTGCGGCTCGGCTGCCGGTCCAGCACCTCGCGGATCAACGGGATCACCCGGTCCTGTGAGTCGGCGCCGTCCAGGAGCGCCGGCCAGGACTCCTCGGGCAGCACCTCCGAGAGGCGACGCCCCGCGATCTGCGGGTCCGGGCCCTGCCACAGGAAATCGACGGGGCCCGACAACGTCTCACGGGGTTCCAGCCCGAGGGCGACCTCGTCCGGGAACCTCCCTCCAGGCATGGCCGTGCGGAGTTCGTTCTCGGTCAGGGGCGCCAGCGAGCGGAACCTGCTCCAGTTGTCGGCGTAGTCCAGCACGTCGTTGCCGAGCACCGTCCGCCCGAACTCGCCGGCCGCCCGCATGATCTCGTGGAGCGAGTGGTGGTGGACCGGAAGCATGTCGGCCAGGAGGGCGAGGCGTACCAGCTGGTAGTCGACCGTCAGGCCCCACTTCTGACTCATCTTGTGAACTGCCTCGAGCACGAAGTACGTCGTGTTGGAGGTACCGGCGCCCAGGAGTCCGCCGGACTCCTGCGCGGTCGCCTGGGGCCAGCTCACCATCTGGATCGTGCGGTGGTTCTCGCCGGGGAGCCAGGCGAGCCGGCCGTTCTCGAGGGTGTGACGCCGCTCGCGGTCGCTCAGTGGCGGCACCACCTCGTCCGCACGCAGATCGGTCCGGACCAGCTGCTTCACTTCGGCTTCGTAGGCATCCCGGTCCGGACCCGGCGGCATCGCGTCGAGCCGCGCCTGCATCGCGTCGCGGCGCTGGGCGATGTCGGGGGACGCCTGCCTGTCCCACTCCTGCTTGAGGACCTGCGGCATCGTCTTCTTGAAGCCCACCAGCTGCTTGAGGACATCGCCGTGCACGGCGAGTTCGAGCAGGTACACCTGCTCGCGGAGGTTCCCCTCCCTGACGACCCGCTCCAGCTCGACGAGGTCCGTGCCGACGGACCCGCTCCCGGTGTTGGCATCGCTGCCCAGCTTGCGACGCAGGTCGGGTCCGGCCTTGTCCCAGAGCGCCTGCACCAGTTGCTTCACCTGCCGCTGCACCGGCTCCAGCCCGGCGATGAACTCGCCCAGCGGGCGCTCGGCCTGCCGGGAGGCCTCCGTGTAGTTGATCCGCAACGCAAGCCGCGCCATCGGGCTGTTCACGTTCACACCCGGGTTGGCGTGCAACGCCTGCTCCAGTCGCGTCAGCATCGCCAGCGGCAGACCCACCAGGTCGGCCTCGGTCGCGGCCTGCCACGGCTGGAGCCCGCCGCCCTCGGTGAACACGCCCGTGACGGTCACGTGGGTCAGGTCGTCCTTGCCGACCAGCAGCCGGCCCTCACCCGCGTCGACGGCGCGACCGGCGGGAACGGTCACCTCCAGCAGGGTCTGCCCGCCGAGCGGCGGATGCTGCGTCGTCAGCGTGGCCCACGGCTTGTCGCCCGTACGCAGGAACGCGTCGGACTGCCCCGTCACCTGGTGCACGGAGTTCGGCAGCACGAGGTAGGCCGTGGTCACCTCGGCCGTACGGGGACCGAGGGCAGCCAGCTCCGCCCGCCAGTCGGCGGCGTCCTCGGCCTCCGCCACGTCGGTGTCCGCGCGGGTCTGCTCGCTGCCGGTGCCGACGGTGGGCGGCGGAACACTGGCGTCGGCCTCGGTTCCCGTACCCGGGGGCGTCACGCTTGCCGTGGCTCCGGGTCCGTCACCGCTCACCGTGTCGACATCGGGGGACTGCTCGGCCGGGCGGGACCGGAGGCGGGTGAATGTGGCCATGCCCATGGCCAGGTCCTCCGCGATCCGCCTCTCCATCCGCTTCCAGAACTTCGCGGTGTCAGCGGTGGCCGGCAGAAGTGAAGGGGTGTAGCCCTGGTCCAGCAGGAGGCGCTGGGCCAGGAACCGGACGTCGGCCGCCATCCGGATCTCCGGCGACGGACCGAACTCCCCGACCTTCTGGAGCTGCTTGAGCAGCTTGGCGACGGCCGTCAGCCGCGCCTTGTCCCCGGAGGCAGCGGCCACGCTCTGGTGGTAGCTGCTGAAGATCGTGTCGAGCTCTGCCCGTACGCCGTCCGAGGGCTCCGCGGGCGGCCCGTCGCCCTCGATCCGGGCGAGCAGCTTGAGGTAGGAGTCGGTGTTCAGCGTCCGAAAGTCGCCGTGCTGTCCGTCCAGCACCTCCCCGAGCAGGGCGGTCCTCCGGTCGTCCGGGTTCGCCAGCAGCGTCGACCAGGACGCCTCGGGCAGCACGCGCGACAGCGGACCGCCCGCCGTGTCCGACCCCTGGGGCAGCCGGGACGTGAGACGGGCGAACGCCGCCATGCCCATGGCCAGGTCGTAGGAGCGGTCCGCGCCTTCCTGCCAGTAGTCCGCGGTGTAGCCGTCGGCGTCCAGCAGCGACGGGGTGTAGCCGTGGTCCAGCAGGAAGCGCTGGGCCAGGAACCGGAGGTCGGCCGTGGTCGAGGGATCCAGATCCTCGATGGTCTGAAGCAACTCGACGGTCTCGGCGATGACCTTCAGCCGCGCAGGGTCGTCGGCGGCGGAGGGCATGGAGTCGTCGTAGTGATCGAAGGCGTCGTTGATGCCTCGCATGACGTCGGCGTCGAGTGGCGCGGGCTGGTCATCGCCCTCGATCCGGGCACGCAGCTTCAGGTAGGTCTCGGCGTTCAGCGTCCGCCAGTCGCTGTGCCGCCCGTCCAGCACCTCCCCGAGCAGCGTGGTCATCCGGTCGTCAGGGCTCTCCAGCAGCTCCGGCCAGGACTCCTTGGGCAGCACCCGTGACAGGGGGCCCTGCTCTGCCGGTTCGGTGCCGAATTTGACGGCGTGGGGGTGTGGGTTGCCGGGTTCGGTGGTGGGGGTGAGGTTGTTGTCGGGGTGGGTGTTGGGGTGGGTGGCGGTGTGGGTGGGGGTGTGGCCGGGGTCTCCGGTGTCGGTGTATTCGTGCCAGGCGGCGTTGTCAGTGAGGATGGTGGGATTGCCGTCTGGGGTGATGCCGATGTGTTGGGCGGTGACGAGGTGTCCGGTGGGGAGGTACCAGACGGGTGCGTTGGCGGCGAGTGCGGTGAGGGTGTCGGGGGTGGGTGTGGGTTCGCCGTTGGCGCGGTGTTGCCACAGGCCGCTCATGACGGTTTTGACGGTGGTTTCGTTGACGGGGTTGGCGAGGTCGCAGGCGGTGAACTGGATGCGGGTGATGCCGTCGAGTTTGCCGGTGTCGTGGGCGGTGATGAGGGCCTTGAGGGTGGTGTCGGTGTCGGGTGCGCCGTTGGAGCCGGTGTGCATGCCGACGACGAACACACCAGAATGAGGCGGGAGTTGATTCAGGGCCTGGAGCTGCGCGGTGCTCAGGTCGCCGACGGTGATCCCGGCGGGGATGCCACGGACAGGCGCGTTCGGCACGGTCCAGGAGCCGGGGCCGTTGTTGTCGTAGAGGACGGAGCCGGATTCCGTGACGTTCTCGATGGCTTCGAGGTACGCCCGGGGGAAGGTGCCTTCGGGGAGGGTGAGTTGGGCCATGAGCCCGGACGCGTCGGCTTGCTCGGGGGCGTGCCGGAACAACGACCGGGCGTCGTGGTAGCGGTCGGGCAGACCGGCGTAGTGCAGCAGCTCGTGCAGCAGCATGGCGTCGTCGCGCGTCGCTGATACCGGGTCCGCGTCGTCGCCGTGCAGGCGGAAGTTGAGCTGGTCGGAGTCCCGGCCGGGTCCGCCGTCCTGGCTCACGGTGATCCAGTCGCGTCCCTTGGGGCCGTCCTGCGGCACGGGCATGGGGACGAGCCGGACCTCCATGCGGAGCTGGTCCTTGGTACGGGGCAGCTCGAAGCCGAGGTTCACGTGGGCGTCGAGGAGGCCCTGCATCCGGTCCCGCAGGGCGGCGACCTCGGCCGCGGAGTACGAGCCGTCGGTGGCCACGGGCAGGGTGACCTGGACCAGGCGTACCGTTCTGCCCGGCCCGCCGTCCTGCGCGGGGACGTTGAAGCGCTGCACCTCGGCGTTGATGAGGGTGGCCCTGCCGTCCAGCAGGCCGCCGCCGCGGCGGTCCGCGGTGCCGGAGTACGGCCCGGGGTCGTCCGGGTCGGCCGCGGGGTCGAAGCGTTCGGTACGGATCCGGGCGGGCGGGGGCACGTCCTCGCGGCCCGGGGCCCACTTCCAGCCGGACCACTGCTCGGGGGTGACCGGCCGGTCCGTCGGGGTGACCTGCTCGGGCTCCCTGCGTCCCGGCTGCGAGTACGGGGAGTTCTCGGGCACGGCGGGACTGGTGCCCTGGCGCTCGCGCTTGGGGTCCAGCATGTCGGTGTCGTCGTCGCTGTCGTCGCTGCGGCGGCGTTTGGGGACCGGGTTGGCGTCGGTCATCTCGACGTCGGGGTTGGTGAGGGACGCGCGGTACTCGGCGGCCCGTTCGTCGGGGAATTTCCCGTCGACGGCCACGTGGGTGCGCAGCTCCGCCTCGGTCAGCGGCCCGATGTCGCGGTAGTGCCCCCAGTCGGGGGCGGTCCGGGAGTCGCGGGCGGGCATCTGCAGTTCCTCGACAGCGGCCAGGTGGCCGTAGACGGCGGACCCCGCCATGACCTCGGGTACGGAGTGGTGCCCCTGACCGACGAAGGTGGCGAGCAGGGCCAGCCGCAGCGCCTGGTGGTCCACGGTCATCGACCACTGATCGGCCATCAGCTGGGCGTACTGGTGGAAGTAGAAGGCGGACCCGGACGTGCCGGTCATGACCAGACGGCCTTGCTGCTCACTGGTGAGCTGGAGCGGCGTGTTCATCTTGAGTTCCAGCTTGGCCGCGCCCGGTATCCACCTCAGGGAGTCGTGGCGGTCCAGGGCCTTCAGCCGCTCCGTTTCGCTCAGCTCCGGCGTGATCCCTTCGGGCCTGAGGTCCGTGCGCAGGGTCTTGGCCAGCGCGGACCACGCCCCATAGGTGGTCTGGTACTCCGGTGTATTCGTTCGCCCGGCCTTGCTCAGCCTTGTGACCTCGCCGTCGAGCGTGCGGAACTCGGTGTACTCGGGCCGCTCCTGCCGGGTGGGGCGCTCGTCCTTGATCTCCTTCGGGTAGCTGGCCAGCTGGTTGAGCGCGGCCGGCAGCACCTGGGTGGAGATGGCGTGGAAGACCAGGGTCATCCGCTCGCGCAGATTGCCCGTCTGGACGACCCGGCGCAGCTCCGGCTCCTTGTTGCCCACGATTCCGGGCATGGTGGCCTCGTTGCTGCCGAGCTTCCCCCGCTTGTCCCGCGGGAGGCGCCGCCAGACCGTCTCTGCCAGGGTCTTCGCGACCTGCTTGACGTCGTCCCGGCCGGCCAGGTAATCCGCGAGGCGCCGCTCGTACGTCTGCGATTCCTCCAGGTAGCGGATCCGTACCCGGTCCTCGATCGAGGCGTCGGGCGCGTTGACGGAGCCGGAATCGCCCGGCTCCGTGCCGAACTTGACGGCGTCGGGGTGCTGATCGGCGGTCGCGGGGGTGCGGACGTGCGCGTGGACGGCGCCGTCGGGGATGTCGCTGGTACGGGTGTCGGTGTGGTCGGGGGCGTGGTCGGGGCCGCCGGTGTCGGAGTACTCGTGCCAGGCGGCGCCCTCGGTGAGGACGGTCGGCTTGCCGTCGGGCGTGATGCCGATGTGATGGGCGGTGACGAGCGCAGTGTCGGCGCCGGTCGTGGGGACGACCCAGACGGGGCCGTCGGCGGCGATGGCCTTGAGGGTGTCGGGGGTGGAGCTGGTCTCGCCGACGGCCCGGTGCTTCCACAGGCCGCTCATGACGGTCTTGACGGTGGCCTCGTTGACGGGCGCGGCCAGGCTGCAGGCGGTGAACTGGATCTGGGTGATCCCGTCGAGCTCGCCGGTGTCGTGGGCGGTGATGAGCGCCTTGAGGGTGGTGGTGGCGTCGGGCGCACCGTGCGGGCCGGTGTGCATGCCGACGACGAACACGCCGGACCGTGCGGGCAGTTGCTGGAGTGCCTTGAGCTGGGCGGCGCTCAGGTCGCCGACGGCGATGCCGGCGGGGATGGCGGGGGCGGGCGCGTCCGGCGCCGGGGGCGTGTCGTCGCCGTCGTCGTCGCCCGGCGGAGGGGTGTCCGGCCCCTCGGGGGTGGCGGTGACGAACGTGCCGTCGGGGTCGTCGCCGCCTCCGCTGGTGTCGGTGCCGGCACCGGCGTCGGCGACGGTGCTCCCGGAGTCCGTGTACGCCGACTCGACGACGACGGCGGTCAGCGGCGTGTGGGCGGTTGCCGGGGTGACCACGTCGACGGTGCGTTCGGGGCCCTCGCGGAGGACCGGCCCGCCGGGCGCCGTGGCGGTCTGCCCCTCGCCCGCGGGCCGCTGCCGGGTGTCCTCGGAGGTGAAGGGGTTGTCGCCGCCTTCGGTCTGCAGGAAGGCCGGGTGCGTGAGGTCCTCGTCCGCGAGGGAATCGTCGTCGTCCACGATGAGCATGTCGAACTCGGGAGCGGAGGAGACGGTGTCCGGCGGAGCGGTGGTCCCGTTGTCGGAATCGGCCCCGAACAGCGGGTGGTCGGCGAACTCCTCGCTGAAGGGCCGGTCCGGGGTGATGGTGGGCAGGTCGAACCCGCTGCCGGTGTCGCTCTCGGTGGCGACGTTGGGTACGTCGTCCAGCGACCCGGAGGCCGGGACGTCCGCGTGAGGCGAGTCTGAGAAGAACGAGGTACCGGTGAAGGGGTTGGAGAAGACCCACTTCACCATCGCCTTCATCTCGGCGGTGACGCTGGGGTCCGGGGTCTGGGAGGTGGGGCGGGGTACCGGCCAGGGCGCGGGGTTGCCGGTCATGTTCGCGACGAACGAGGCGATGTTGATCGGGTGGAGCAGGCCGAAGTACTTGTTGTCGTTGGGGTTCTCGGAGTACTGGTGCTTGAGGACCCAGTCCTGGTACTTGACCATGACGGGCTCGAACATCCGGTGCAGACCGCTGCCGAGCAGGCTCATCGACACGCCGGCGGCGAACGGCCCGCCGCTGACCTCGAACGTCCCGTCCCCGAAGACCACGTTGTAGAAGCCCTCGCTGAGCATCTCGTGGGTGCCTTCTTGCAGGGTCGACGCGATGGCACCGCCCAGCTGGTACAGGGGGTTGCCCTGTAGGGGGTTCTCCTGGAACAGGACCCGCTGGAAGAAGCCCTTGTGCTCGGAACGGTTGAAGAGGTTCGGCATCGCGTCCGCGAGGTTCCTCAGCGGCTGGACGTGCGCCAGATCGCCGAGGGCCTTGGTCAGGGACTCGGAGAGATCGCTGTGGTCGGCGCCGAGACGGACCCACTTGCGGGCCAGCATGTCGCCGAAGTCCTTGCCGGCGGCCTTCATCTCCGCCTTCAGCGCCGCGTCGGCGCCCTCCAGCGCCAGGTGCTTGGCGAAGATGTCGCCCATCTTGTCGGCGAACGCGTCCGCGATGGTGCCCTCGCCGAACCGCAGGAAGCCGGTCTCCAGCTGACGGTTGACACTGCCGAGGAGATCGCCGACTTCGTTGGAGAAGTCCTGCCGCGCCTGCTTGGTGGCCAGCAGGGATTCCAGCCGCGGCGGCACCTCGACGTCGGCCTGGCGGCCGGCGCTCCCGGCTGCCCCGGAGCTCTTCGAGGCCGACCCCGCAGGCTGGGTGGCGGCGTTGTCCGCCGCGCCGGTGCCGCCCGGCTTGGCCGTGACGGGGGCATCCGGCCGGCCGGCCGAACCCGCCGAACCCGCCGAACCGGGCGTGCCGGGCGCCGTGCCCGCCGCCGCGCCGGGGGCTTCCGGCCGGCCGGCGGGGGGCGTGGTGACGGCGTCACCCGCGGTCTCGGTGCGTACCGGGGTCGGCGGAGCGTCGTCCGGGACCTTGTTGACCGGCGTCTTCGCCGGCAGCTCCGGCTTGTCGATCGGCTTGGGGCCGTCCAGCTTGGATCCCGCGCCGGCCGCGCCGCCCGGCACGTCCTTCCCGGCGTTCGAGGCACCGTTGCCGGGGGTCTTGTCGAGCGTCTTGTTGATCTTGTCGTCGGCCTTGCCCTTGAGCGCGTCGTCCACCCGGCGGCTGAGGATCGAGGCCGGGCTGCGGCCGCCCAGGAGCCTGCCGAGCAGCTTGCCGCCGTAGTGGAAGACGATCTCCAGCGGGCCGCCGACCAGACCGGTCAGCGCACCCTGCTTGATGGAGTCGATCATCGACTCCATGTTCCACTCCTTGGTGTGGCCCGCGCCGAGCTGGTACAGCTGGATGACCAGGTCGCGGAAGATGCCACCCGTGATGCCGATGAAGGTCTGGCTGAGGATCGTGCTGAGCAGCCACATGAAGAGGCCCTTGAGGCCCTCACGGGTCATCGCGAACATCACCGACACGGGTCCCCACACCGAACCGAAGGTGAAGACGGAGAAGATCGTGGCGAACAGGATCTGCGCCAGCAGCTCCACCAGCTGCAGGATCGCCATGATCTTCGTGTACTCGACCTGGTTGGCGACCTTCAGAGCCACCTCGGAGAGCTGCTGAGCGAGCTCCGCCGTCTGCTCCAGCTGGTTCGCACCCGCCGTCTGGCCCGTCAGGTCGTTCATCGACACGACGAACGAGGAGGCCGCCTCGCCCTTGAAGTCGCCCTTGACGATCGGAATGAGCTCCAAGACGTAACCGGAGAGCGTCGTGAGGTCCTTCGCGATGTCGGCGTAGTGCTCCGACACCCGCCGCATGAGGTCCTCGTCGGCTTGGGGCCACTCCATGCCCGTCACGAATCCGAGGAAGTCGGCGATTCCCTTGGGCGGATTGATGGACATGGCGTGGTGGTCCTCCGGTCGGGCGGGTGGCTGTGCCCGATGGAACGGAGACGGCCACCCGCACGGTTCAGAAGGTGTCCACGTGCTGCCCGGCCTCGTCGTCCGCGTTGTTCATCGTGTCGACGGTGTCGTTGCCGGCGCTCACCACCGTGCCCAGCTTCTTCCTGATGTACGCGACGGTCTCGGTCAGGTTCTCGGTGGGCTTGTCGACCTGCTGGTGGTAAACCTGGCCGATCTCGTCCTGGCCGGCCGACTCCTTGTTGATCCGGTTGATCTCGACGATCTTCTGGTTGAGGTCGGTCAGGCACCGCTGGTAGTCGTCGTAGTAGGCGAACTTGTCCTTGAGGTCGCTCAGTACCTTGAGGTCCTCTCCCTCAGCCATTGAAGACCTCCTGCTTCCCGGTGGGGATCCTGCTCTCCGACTCGGCCGCGAACTCCTCCTGCTTCTTGTGGTGTTCGGACCTCGCGCGCGCGGCCTCCTCCTCGGCGGCGAATTCCTCCTGCTTGGCGGCCTTCGCCTCCTCGCTCGCCTCTTCCAGGCCGAACGAGGAGCCCATCGCGCGCAGCGGCTTCATCAGCTCGTCCAAGTCGTCGGGCATGCCGGTCAGGCCGGTGACCATGCGCAGGTGCTCGCCGAAGTTGTCGAAGCCCTTGATCCGCTCGATCACCTGGGCGCCCATCGTGGCCCGGGCGTCGTTGAGTACGGTGACCAGCGCGGCGGACAGCTCGGCCGGTGCCATCGCCTGGTACGCCTTGGTGTGGAAGGTCATCGAGACGACCTGGCCCTGGGGGCCGACGGTGACCGACACCATGCGGTCCTTGGACGTGGCGGAGGCCGTCGCCGAGTCAAGGTCGCGCTTGGCCGCGAGCATCCTGTCCCGCTGCTCGTGCAGCGCCGACATCGCGTCTTTGATTTTGCCCTCGAAGTCGATGCTCATCGGTCACCTTTCGGATGGTTGGTGGAGTGTTTGGTGGATTGGTTCGGTGGTGTTCGGGGCGGCCGGGGGCGGATCAGCGGCCGATGACTCCGCTGACCGAGCCGGTGTCCGTGCCCCAGACCTCTTCGTCCTCGGTCAGCCAGGTGGTGCGCTGCCGGTCCTTGCCCTGGTTCGGCTGCCCGCCGGCGCCGCCCGCGCCGGGGCTCATCGGCGGCATCATCGGAGACTGCGGCGGTGCCTGGCCCTGGAGGGCGTCCCGCTGCTGCTGGGCGGCGGCGTTGGCCGCGGCCGCAGCCGGGTTGCCCGCCACGGAAGCGCCCCTCTGCGTCCCCCACTCGCCGATCCCGGTCATGCCGCCGACGGTCGCCGCGATGCCCTTGGGCTGCGCGCCGTTGACCAGGCCGCTGCCGGAGCCGCCGCCGGAGCCGAGACCGTCCAGGCCGGGGAACCTGCCTCCCCCGAGGTGCCGCCGCTCTTGAACTCGAAGCCCGTGAGGCCGCCGGACTGGGTGTTGGGCTTGGGGACCGGACGCGAGTTGAGGGCGTGCTCGGCGTTCGTCAGCAGCTGGTTCGTACGGCTGATCGGCTTGCCGTCGGCGCCGACGACGATGCCGTCCTTGACGGTGGCTCCCTTGGGCAGCGTGTAGGGATTGCCGTTGGAGTCGAGCAGCGGCTTGCCGTTGGCGTCGACGACGGTGCCGTTCTCCAGGACCTTCGCCCCCTCGGGGAGCCGGATCTGGTCGTACGGGCTGCTGCCCGGCTGCAGCGGGCCCTGGGGCGGCCCGCCCGGAGGCAGCTGGCCCACCTTGGCGCCGGGCGGCGCGATGACGGGCTTGCCGCCCGGCCCCAGGACCGGATTGCCCTTCGGGTCGTAGACCTTGCCGTCCTTGCCGATGCGGGACCCCGGCGGCACCAGCACCGGCTTGCCGTCGGGACCGAGGACCGGCTTGCCGTTCTTGTCGAGCAACGGCACGCCCGCGCCCGTCCCGGAACCGCTGCCGGGCTTGAGGCTGCCGGGAAGGCCGCTCGGAGGCTTGTTACCCGGGCCGGCGCCCCCGCCGGGCTTGAGCTCGGGGGGCTTCTTCGGCCCGCCGGGGCCGCCGGCCCCGCCCTTCCCGTCGAGGGGGTTCTTGCCGCCCGGGTTGAGGGGGTTGTTCTGGGGGTTGGGGGCGGCGTCGGACCCGTGCCGCCGCCGGGCATGCTGATGTTGGGCTGGTAGACGCCCTCCTTGAGCGCGCCCGCGAGCTTCGAGTACGCGGTGTCCAGCAGGCCGAGGTGGTTCTTCGCGGCCGTGTCCAGCTTCTCCAGGTTCGCGATCCAGAGCGCCTTCGCGGCGCTCTCGACCCCGTCGAGCCAGTAGGCCTGGCTGATGTCCGACTTGTCGTTGTCGACGATCTTCCAGACGTCCGGTTCATAGCCGTACGTGTCGCCGTACGAGTAGGCCTTCCAGGTGACCTGGAGCTCCGCTTTGGACATGACTTTCCAGAACGCGTCGTGCAGCACGTTCAACCCATTGGCGTTCCGCGTCACGTACCACTCGTCGAAGGCCGTGTTCATGCCCGTTGCGGACGCCTTGAGCTGGTCCTTGGCCGTCGTGATCAACGCCGCGTAGTCGCTCGGCGCCGTGATGTCGAGCCTGACCTTGCTCATCTCCACGTGGATCACGTTCAGGAACTTCTTGAACGCGCCGGCCGCGCTGCCCTTCCACTCGTCGGTGCCGGAGTCGACGGCGTCGCCCCATTTCTTGATGGTCGGCAGCCACTCGTCGAACCAGCCGACGATGCTCGTGACCTGGGCCGCCGCGTGCTCGAACGAGAGGGGGTTGACGACTTCGTTCTTGAAGGGCGAACCCACCAGCGGTGCGAGGTTCTTCTTGGGGTCGCTGAACCACAAGTTCCACTTGGATGTGGGGCTGTCGAACACGTTCTTCTTGTCGATGTTGAAACCCGCCACGAAGTGGACGGGGCTGGCGACGTTCTGGCCGTTCGCGTCCTGCAGCGTCGCGACACCGGTCCAGAACACGTCGAACGTCTTGGACCAGTCCTGGTTCGGATTGATGTCCTTGAGGACGCGGACGCCGTCGGTCGTGGTCCATCTGGCGGAACCGGGGCCCGCCACCGAATTGCGGTCCGCCAGCGAACCAGTGTCGGCCATGAAGACCTTGAGGGCTTCTTCCCAGTTCTTGTTCACCGGCATGATCGCGCGGAACTCCTGTCCGTGGGGCTGGGGATGTCTCGTCTACTTGGTGGGAGCCGAGGGTCCGGGGCTCTGCGTCTTGGCGCCCTGCTGGATCGAGTTGAGGATCTCCCACATCTCGGTGACGCTGACGGCGTCGTCGGCGGTGTTGTCGAGGATGAGCTTGATGGTCTTCAGGGTGAGGAAGCCGCTGTCGGCGACGCCGCGGAACACGTTCAGTCCGCTGACCACTTGGGCGCACATCGCCTTGAACCCCTCCTGCACCTCCTTGGCGCTCTGCAGCTGACCCGTGTTGCCCGGAAGGATCTTGCCGTCGTCGCCGATGGAGTTTCCCTGCGCCCACTGGGTCAGGCCCGCCACGGCCGGGTCCTCCCCGAGGTCCTTGAGGAGGGTCTCGAACTTGTCCGCGAAGTCCAGCAGGACCTGTTCGGTGATCTTGAACGATCCCTTGTCGCCCTCGTCGTCCGAGTCTTCGTTGGGGGGCTTGGCCGCCATGCGCGCTCTCCTGCCTTCGGGTGGGCCGTGAGTGTCCGGCAGGAAGAACGGGGCCCCCGCGCCGCCCGGTTCACCCCCGGTACGGGAAACCCGGCCCGCGCGCGAGCGCCGTCGGGCCGGGTCCGGGAGCGCGGATCAGCGCTGGAACAGGTAGGCGCTCTTGCGGTCGCCGTTGCGGATGATGCCGTGGGCGTCGGCCAGGAGGTCGGCCCCCTTGTCGAACTGGGAGGACAGGCTCGCGTCCAGGCTGTTGACCGCCTGCTTGAACTCGGCGAACTCCTTGGCCGCCTCACCGGTGAACTCGGTCCTGATGGCATCGAGCCGCTGGACGATGGTGTCGAGGGCGCCGTTCATGGTCGCGGCGACCTGCTTCATCCGGTCGTTGGCGTCCTGGAGCGCGCCGTGCTTGATGTCCATGTCCATTTCGCTCATGGCGATTCCTTACGTCAGTGGGGAGGGACGGCCGAAGACGTCGGCGTACGAGCGCCGACCGGGGCCTACTTGCCGAGGATGTCGTAGACGTCGCCGGACCAGAGGTCCATGTTCGACTCCGCCTCACCGGCGGTGTCCGTCATGACCCTGCTGGTGACGCCGACGGCCTCCAGGAGGTCCTTGTACTCGGCCATCACCGAGCGGTAGCCGCGCTGCCAGTTCTCGATCTTGGCGACGAACTTGGTGCCGGCCGCCGACACCATGCTCTGCGAGACCTGGCCCGAGATGTCCTCGGACTCCGTGTAGGCCCGCTCCATCGTCTGGAGGTGCCCCTCGAGTTCGTTGAGGGTCTGTGTGAGTACCGCGGACGAGACTTTGAGGTTGTCACCGGGGTTTTCGGGCACCTGATCTCCTTGGTCGGATCGTGTGTGGCGTGGGGTTCCCAGCAGGGTGAACGGGGCGGCACGGGCTCGGGGTTCACCGCCGGAGCAGAGCTTGCGGGGCCGGTCAGCCGCTCGCGGCGGCGCCCGGGCACGGCGCGTCCCCGGATCCGGGGAGGGGCTCCACCAGGCCCGCCGAGGCCAGCGCGGCCGGGTCCAGTCCGGGCCCGGTCGGCAGCAGGGCCAGGAGCGCCGAGGGCACGCCCGCCACCCGTGCGCCGCCGTAGCCGAGGGTCTTCACGGCCTCCGGCGACGGCAGCGCGTACTTCACGCCGTTGTCCGCCACCAGGTACGTCGTCCCGCCCGCGCCCGCTCCGGACAGCGCCCGCACCAGGGCCCCGCCACCGGGCCGTACGGAGATCCGGTCGGCCGTACCGCAGCCGAGCACCACGCCCGGCTGGGGCGCGGGCGGCAGGCCCGCGACCGCCGCCGCCTCGACGACGCTCACCAGGGTGCGGGGCCCGCCCGGCGAGGGTTCCACCGCCGTGCACACGCTCTGCCCCGCCGCCGGTGCCACCAGCTTCGGCGGCGCCTCGGGCAGCCCGGAACCCGGCAGGGTCCCGGCCGTAGCCGGATGGGCCGCCAGATCGGCCGCGCCCACCGCCGCGGCGACCGCCGGCGCCCCCGCATACGCCTCCCGCTGCGTCCGGGGGTCCCCGCGCAGCAGCTCGAAGAGGGTCTGGTTCAGCGGCGCCAGCCCCTGCTGGGTCAGGACGTACGGCTCCCCGGCCGGACCTGTGAACAACTGGCCGGTCCGGGTCTGCTGCCCGGCCAGCGCGGGCCCGGCCGAACCGCGCCCGGAGATCTCCGGCGGTGACAGATCGGGGCCGGCGGGCAGGGAGTTGAGAAAGGACGGGGGCACCGCGAAGGGGGTGGCGGAGCCGTAGCCGAGCGCCGTGCCGGCGCCCGCGGCGACGTCGAGCCGCAGCCGCCTGCCCTGCCACAGCACGTGCCGGGTACCGTCCGCGGTCGCCACCAGCAGGCCCTGCCCGGGCGACAGGGCAAGGCCCGGCGAGCCGTTCCCGACGGCCACCGAGAGCAGCGGCGCGGCCTGGCCCGACGCGGAACGGCCGGGCAGCCCGCAGACCAGCCAGGACCCCTCCGTCAGTGAGGACTTGGCGGGCAGACCGTCCGGCGCGCCGACGATCCCGACCGGCCCGCCGCGCGGCGCCGCCTTGAGCGAGTTCAGACCGACCTGGGAGACGGTCATCTTCTCCCCGGCCACCAGCCGGGCGCTGGCCTGGTTGAGCACCGGGCGCAGCTCCCCGCCGATGAACAGGTACCGCGCGCCCGTCTCCTTCACCACCACCAGGGTGCCGGGCTTGGCCCAACCGGTCGCCCCGCCCGGCTTGATGGCCCCGTACAGGCCCATGACCAGGGCGATCAGCATGGCGATGAACAGCCCGGTGCGGACCCCGCGGGTGGTCCGCCGGGTCGGGAGGTCCGGTGCGTCGGGTTCGCCCCGCAGCATGCCGGCCCCGAGCCTGCTCATCACGAACAGGTGCGCCTGTACCTGGTCGCGCCTGGACTGCATGTGAACTCCTCCGCAGATAAGGTCCTGTCGGGGCCGTGGCACGGCCGCTCCGGGCGGGTGCGCGCTCCGGCGCGCCACCCGGTCAGCCGCTGAGCCCGCGCACCCAGGCGAAGACGCCGGCCACGGCCAGCGCGAGCGGGAGCAGGCTCAGCGCCAGCGCGCTGTGCAGCAGGTCGCCGGCCCGGCCCCAGTACGGCAGCATCCGCCGCCCCGGCACGGTCCACGAGGCGATGGCGAGGGCCGAGGCCACGGCCGTCAGCCCGGCCAGCAGCCCCAGCCGGCCGGTGCCGCCGAGCGTGAGTGCCCACTGCCCGGTCAGCAGGGCCAGACCGTAGGCGCCGGGCAGGACCAGTGCCAGACGCTGCCACAGGGAGCCCACCTCGCGGGCGTGCAGGATCAACAGCAGGGACAGGGCCGCCGTCATCGCCGCGGGCGCCCAGCCGGACGCCGCGGCGACAAGGGTGAGGCAGCCGGCGCAGAGCGCACCGGTCACCACGTGGAAGGCCGTCAGGTAGCCGTCAGCCACCGCGCTGCGGTCCAGCACGTCCTGTGCCGGGTACGGCTCGATGTCCTCCTGGAGCTCGTCGGCGGTGCGCGGCAGCGCCGGGAGCTTCAGTCCGGACAGCCGGAAGGCGAAGCCGGGGAGGAACGCGCCGAACGCCACGACCAGCACGGCGAGCACCGCGGCCGTTTCCACGGCCGAGAGTCCCGCCAGCGTGATCGCCCCTGCCACGGCACCGGTCGCCGCGGTGATCAGCAGCCCCAGGAAGAGCGGAGCCGAACAGGCCACGGCCGAGAGCGCGAGGACCGCCGCGCCGGCAGCCGCCGAACTCCCCGCCAGCAGCCGGGCGGCCGTCACATCATCGCTGCCCGTCGGCAGCAGCGCACCGGCCAGGGCGAGGTAGGGCACCGCCGCCGCGCCGAGCGCCGTGCCCGCCCCGGCGTCGCCCACCGCCCGTGCGGCGCTGGCCGCGCCCAGCAGCAGCAGTCCGCCGATCGCGCCGGCCGTGACCCCGCGCAGCGGCCCGATGTCGCCGGACAGGGCCAGCAGGGCCAGCCCGCCCGCCAGTGCGGCCAGCGCGAGGCCAAGCGCCACGTGGTGGGTGAGAGCGGGGCGCCACGAGTCGCCGCGCTGTTCCAGGCCGACCGCGACACCGTCGATGAGGTCGTCGAAGTGGACCGGCGGCAGCGTTTCACGACGCAGCCGCAGGAACAGCTGATCGCCGTCCTGCAATCCCAGGGCCTCCGCCGACCGCTCGTCGTCCAGGGGCTCCTCACCGAGCCGCTGGAGCACCCAGCCGCCCGCCTCGACGGCCTCCTCGTCGAGGTCGTCCCCGGCGTAACCGATGATGGTCGCCAACAGGTCCGCCAGTGGTACGTCGCCCGGTACGGAGAGCTCCACCACCTTGTGCGGCCCGTGGAATCTCAACCGGCACAGTCCCGCCACCGCGCTACCGCTCACTGCCCGCGTGTCCTTCCCGCTGTCCATCCGGGGCGAGGCGCCCTCAGCGGCCAGATGAACGGGCCGATCCCAGCGGTGGGTTCAGCGGGCCCGGCGCAGTTCGCGCAGCAGGGCCTCGACGCCCTCGTCACCGCGCCGTCCGATGAGCACGGCGATCCAGCGGGTCACGACCTCCCGCTCGTCCTCGGTCCAACCGGCCGATGAGGGATGCTCCTCCACCACCAGCACGCGCGCGAGCAGGCACAGCTCGTCGAAGGGCGCCGCGGACCGGCTGTCCGGGGCACCGGGCACGGCCGGCGGTACGGGCCGCTCACCGGGCGCCGCGGACAGTCCCAGGAGCCGGGTCACCGCGTCGGTCACCTGGGAGGCGGCGGCCTCCGGCACGTCCAGGCCGGTCCCGGTGGCCGCAGGCTCTGGATCCTCTTCCGCGGGGACGGTGTCCCGTAGCCAAGAGCGCAGCAGTGAGCGGACCTCGTCCGCCGCCGCGTCATCGTCCCCGTACACCGGTCTCCCACCGCCGACGCCGCCACGGCCAAGGCGCCGGCACCGCATGCTCCGCCTCGTCCGCCGTGGCGGCCGGCCGGCGCGATGGCCCGGTGACCACCCGTAGATGCACACACTCTCTCACCGCTAACCGTTCACCGCTTCCGCTCCGTCTGCGAACTCAACGTGTGCCCGGATCCCGGGGTTCACCGGCCGCCTCGGTGGTGCGTTGAACCGCCCCCCGCCATCCACCCGTTCCCCCTGGGCGAGGAGACCGCCGAACACAGTCGGCCGGCGAGGCGTGAGGAGCATTTTCGTTGAGCGTGGTGCTAGTCAACCGCCCACCACGGCGGCCGGGCCCCGAGATGCCGGACGGCGAGATCCAACTGCAGGAGCCGCCCGTACTGCCCGAGAAGCAGAGCGGGATGGGCAACATCATCACGATGGTGCCGATGGCGCTGTCCTCGCTGTCCATGGTGTTCATCTTCCTGCGGCCCAACGGCGGCCTCATGACGTACGTCGCGATGGGCACCATGGCCGTCTCCGCGATCGGCATGGTGGTCACCCAGATCATCCGGGGCAACACCGACCGCAAACAGGAGCTCACCGCCGAGCGGCGCGACTACCTGCGCTACCTCACCCAGATGCGGCGTCAAGTACGCAAGGACATCCGCAGCCAGCAAGAGGCGCTGGCCTGGCGCAACCCGGCCCCCGCCGAACTGGCCTCGCTGGTGCGGACGTCACGGCTCTGGGAGCGGCGCGCCTCCCATCCCGACTTCAGCGACGTACGGATCGCCGTCGGGTCGCAGCGGCTCGCGGTGCGCCTCGCCCCGCTCGCCACCAAGCCCGTGGAGGACCTCGAACCGCTCACCGCCCATGCCCTGCGGCGATTCATCCACGCGTACGCGACGGTCGCCGGGCAACCCGTCGCGATCCACCTGCGCGGCTTCGCGCAGGTCCTGATCCGTGCCGGGTCGGCGGAATCCGGGCCCCCGACCGCGCGGACGACAGGGCGGCGGCCGAGACCGGGCCAGCGGCCGGAACCGGGTCGACGGCCGGAACCGGGCCGGCGGCGCGGCCCGAGGAGCAGGTTCGCGCGCTGGCCCGCGCCGTCCTCGCCCAACTGGCCACGCTCCACGCACCCGACGAGCTGCGCATCGCCGTGGTCGCCGCGCCCGACCGCCGCGCCCACTGGGAGTGGATCAAGTGGCTGCCCCACGCGCTGCACCCGACCGAGACCGACGGCGTCGGCCCGCTCCGGCTGGTCGCCGGCACCATCGGCGAGCTGGAGCAGCTGCTGGGCGACGAATTCGGCGCCCGGCCGCCCTACGAACCCGACGCGACCCCGAGCCGCGACGAGCCGTACACGGTCGTCGTGCTGGACGGGGCGACGTTCGCCGCCCCGCACCGGGCGGCCCTCGGCGGCTACCGCAACGCCACCGTGATCGACATCGGCTCCACCCTGGACTGGAAGCACAACCGGCTCACCCTCCGGCTGCGGATCACCGGCGGCTCGGGCGGCGCGGACAGCTCGGAAGGCACCCTGGAGATGGTGGGCGCCGACCGGAACCGCAAGGACGAGATCACCGTCCTCGGCTCCGCCGACACCCTGTCCCACGCCGCCGCCGCCCGGCTGGCCGCGCTCATGGCCCCGTACCGGCTGGGCGACAGCGTCGACGCGGGCGAGCCGCTGGCCACCGACTTCGACCTGACCGCCCTGCTCGGCATCCACGACCTCCACCGTTTCGACGTCATACAGCAGTGGGCGCTGCGCAACCAGGCGAACAAGCTGAAGGTCCCGCTCGGCCTCGGCCCCGACGGCACCCCCATCGACCTCGACATCAAGGAATCGGCGCAGGGCGGCATGGGCCCGCACGGCATGCTGATCGGCGCCACCGGCTCCGGCAAGTCCGAGCTGCTGCGTACGCTGGTCCTGGCCCTGGCCCTGACCCACTCCTCGGAGATCCTCAACTTCGTTCTGGTCGACTTCAAGGGCGGTGCGACCTTCCTCGGCCTCGACCGCCTCCCGCACACGTCCGCGGTCATCACCAACCTCGCCGACGAGGCCGAGCTGGTGGACCGCATGCGCGACGCCCTGCACGGCGAGATGATCCGCCGGCAGGAACTCCTGCGCTCCGCCGGAAACTACTCCTCCCTCCTGGAGTACGAGACCGCCCGAGCCGCAGGTACCCCGCTGGACCCCCTGCCCACCCTCTTCGTGGTGGTCGACGAGTTCTCCGAACTGCTGGCCGCCCACCGCGACTTCATGGACCTCTTCGTCATGATCGGCCGTCTCGGCCGCTCCCTCGGCGTCCACCTCCTGCTCGCCTCCCAGCGCCTCGACGAGGGCCGCGTCCACCAGCTCGAATCCCACCTGTCCTACCGGATCGGCCTGCGCACCTTCTCCGCGATGGAATCCCGGGGCGTCCTGGGCGTTCCCGACGCCTACCAGCTGCCCTCCCAGCCCGGCAACGGCTACCTGCGCAGCGACATCTCCACCCTCACCCGCTTCAAGGCCGCCTACGTCTCCGGCTCCTACAAGCAGAAGCGGCAGCCGGCCGCCCAACGAGCCCTGATCGAGGGCCAGGTCGTGGCCTTCGGCACCGAGTACGTCGCCCCCCGTACGCTGCCGGCCGCCGCATCGGAGGCGACGGAGGAGGCACAGGAGCAGGAGGCCGAGGAGACCCGCACGCTCCTCGACATCGCCGCCGAACGCCTCCTCGACGCGGGCCCGCCCGCGTACCAGGTGTGGCTGCCGCCCCTGGACGTACCGCCGACGCTGGACGAACTGCTGCCTCCGATCGCACCCCACCCCGAGTACGGGTTCACCGTCGAGGGCGGGCTGCGCGGGGCCCTCAAGGTCCCGGTCGGCCTTGTCGACCGCCCCTTCCAGCAGGTACGCGACCTGCTGGTGGCAGACCTCGGCGGGGCCGACGGGCACATCGGCGTGGCGGGCGCGCCGCAGTCCGGCAAGTCCACCCTGATCCGAACCCTGGTGGCGGCCCTCGCGCTCACCCACACCCCGGCCGAAGTGCAGTTCTACTGTCTGGACTTCGGCGGCGGCACCCTCTCGGGCCTGCGGGGCCTCCCACACGTAGGCGGGATCACCGGACGGCACGACCCCGATCGGGTCATCCGGACCATCGCCGAGGTCAATTCGGTCATCACCCGCCGCGAGAAGTACTTCGCCGAGCTCGGCATCGACTCGGTCGCCGCCTTCCGCCGCAAGAAGGCGGCCGGGGACCTGCCCGACGACCCGCACGGAGACGTGTTCCTGGTCATCGACGGCTGGAACACCCTGCGCCAGGAGTTCATGGACCTGGTCCAGCCGCTCACCCTGATCTCCCAGCGCGGCCTCAACTACGGAGTCCACCTGCTCGTCGGCACCACGCGGTGGGGCGAGATCACCGGTGCGCTCCGCGACCAGCTCCAGACCCGGTTCGAGCTGCGCCTCGGCGACCCGGTGGACTCGGTGGTCAACATGCGGGCGGCGGGCAAGGTGCCCAAGGTGCCGGGGCGCGGGCTGACGGAGGACCAGATGCACTTCCTGTGCGCGCTGCCGCGGATGGACGGCATCGGCACCGCACACGACCTGGGCGAAGGCCTCGGCGACCTGGTCGACGTCGTCACCGACCACTGGACGGGCCCGCGTGCCCCCGAGGTCCGCATGCTGCCACTGGTACTGGACGCCGCCGAACTGCCCGAACCGCACGGTTCGTTGCGGATTTCCCTCGGCCTCGAGGAACAGGACGTCCAGCCGCTGTGGCACGACTTCTCGCAGGACCCGCACCTGATCGTCGTCGGCGACAGCGAGTCCGGCAAGACCAACCTGCTCAAGCACATCACCACGCAGATCATGCGCGCGTACACGCCCGACCAGGCCCGCATCATGCTGGTCGACTTCCGGCGTGAGATGTACGAGACCGTGCCCGAGGAATACCGGCTCGGCTACGCGGTCTCCGCCGACCCCGTGCGGCAGATGGTCACGGGGGCCGCGAGGGCGCTGGCCAACCGGGTGCCGTCCGCCGACATCACCCCGGACCGGCTGCGGGCGCGCGACTGGTGGAGCGGGCCGGAGCTGTTCGTGATCGTGGACGACTACGACCTGGTCGGCAGCGCGGTGTCGGCACACCCGTTCGCCGCGGTCCTCGACCACCTGGCCCAGGGCGTGGAGATCGGCCTGCACGTCATCGTCGCCCGGTCCGCGAACGGGGCAGGCCGCGCCATGGGGGACCAGCTCCTGCGCAAGCTCCAGGACGTCAACACCCCGGCCGTGCTGCTGTCGTGCCCGCCGACGGAGGGCTATCTCTTCGGCGGCACCAAGCCGAAGGTGCTGCCGGCCGGGCGCGCGCTGCACATCACGCGGCGCCGCACGGTGCAGCTGCAGACTCCGCTGCTCGACTCCGACAGCCAGAACCCGCAGATCGGAACCGACGGATGATCACCCAGCCGCTCACCTCCATCGATGCGCCCACCGGATCGAGGCTGTGGCCCGTCGGCCCGCACTTGGTCATCGCCCCGGAGGAGGCCGAAGCCGCTCTGACGGCGGCCCTCGGCGGGCTGGACCCGCTTCCCGACGCCGTGCTGGTGCTGGCTGCGGCGCCGGACGCGGCGCCGGTTCTGCGCCGCGCCCTGCGGGAACTCGTCGACCTCGCGGCCGGACGCGGCGCGGCCCGTCTGGTGCTGGCCGCGTCCGGGCTCGCCGCGGCAGGCCCGGATGGCCGTCGGCCCGTCGAAGAGGTGGCGGCAGCGGCCCGCTTCCCGGTGATCGCCCCCGACGGCATGGTCACCGTCGACCCCGACGGCTCCCTGCAGGTCGCGCCGCCGGGCACCTGGTGGCTGTCCGAACCGGGCGTTCCCTCCCGCCGACTGGGCCCGGCCTGGCCGCCGGAGGTACCGGGAGGCGGACCCGATGGGGGGCGGTTCCGGACCCGCGGTCGGACCTGCTGCCGGACCTGCTGTCGGGCCTGGAGACGCCGGAAGCGCCGGAAGAGCCGTCCCCGGACGGGGATCCCGCCGTGCAGACGCCCGTCGCGGAGCCCGCCGAGCCGGCCGTGGGCACTGAGCCCGAGGAGCCCCCGCCGCCCGCTCCGCCCGTACCCGTCGTGGCCGAGTCCCAGGACGGCGCTCACGGGTCCGGGACCGACCCAATCGGCGTCGTACTGCGCTCCGGTCCCGGGCACCGGCCGGTCCCGGGCGGGTTCTGGCTGGGCGGGGTTCCGGAGGGAGTCGAGGCGCTGATCGGTGTCAGGCCCGGTGACCTCCTCCTCGGGGTGGGTTCACCGCAACGGCCGGTGCTGCCCGCCGCCGAGCTGCTGGACCTCGTACCCGAAGCCGCTGCGGAGCGGAACGGTCTGCTGCTCAGCGCCCCATGGGCCGCCCCGGCCGAACTCACCGCCATGGCCGTGGAGCTGGCCGCCCGGCTCGGCCGGGACGTGCGCGCGGCCATCGGCCTGCCCGTGCGCACCGCCGACGACTACGCCACCTCGTTCCTCGACGAGCGGGGCGCGCCCGCCTGGCAGCCCCTGCTGGTCGAGCTCACCGCCTCGCCCGGGCACCGTCGCGTGGTGCCCTCGGCGTGGCTGCGGCTGCCCGGACTCGACGCACTCGGCCCGGCCGTCCACCGGACCGGGACCGAGGGCTGGGTGCTGGAGACCGTGCCGGCCGGGCTCTGGCTGCGCCCGGTGGGCCGCTCGGCCAACCCCTGGCCCAGGATGCTGCACCGGGATCCGGCCCGGCCGGTGCTGGTGGTGGGGGAGCGGGACCGGGACATCGCCCCGGAGGTATGGGAGGCGCTGCCCGAGGTGCTGGCCGCACTGCCGGATCTGGGCGCGGCGGCTCCGTACGGCCTGCTGGTCCAGGGCAACCGGGCCGACGAGTCCGCGACGCGGGCGTTCGCCACGGCGCACGGCCTGGACTGGCTCGGTCAGACCCCGGCCCGGCCCGCGCCGCGCACGTCCGCCCCGGGGCCGACCCCCGATTCCGCGCCCGCACCGGCGGCGCAGCCCGCGCCGTCACCGTCCCCCGCCTCCACGGAAGCCGTCCCCGCCCAGGCGGCCCTGGGACCGGGCGGTCAGAGCGGGCCCGAAGACCGGGCCGCCCTCAAGGAGCTGCTCGGCCAGCGCTATCACCTCCTTGCCAGCAAGACCGAATTGCTCGCCACCCGGCTGCCCGCTCTCCGCTCCACCCCGCAGGACGACCTCAAGCCGGACATGGTCGCCATCGCGCTCTACCAGGCCGACACCCCCGAACCGGCCTCCCGAGCCGACCTGGCCGCGGCCGCCCGAACCGCGGAGCCCGGGCCGTTCACCCCGCTGCTGCGCTGTCTCGGCTCGGGCCTGCGCCGCCTGCCCGGCCACTACGGGGCCGTCATGCTGGCCGCCCCGGCCGGAGAGGTCCCGTTGGACCGGTACATGCCCGGCTCCCTGCTCGTCGAGCATGCCCCGGTGGCTGCCATTGCGGCGTGCGACGCCGACCTGGAGGGTCCCGTCGAGTTCGGCATCTGGTCCACCACCGGCCGCCGTACGTCCGTGTTCGCCGGCCCGGACGCCGAGCCCGAGGTGGTGTTCCCACCGGGAACCGCCTTCTCCGTCCTGGCGCTCAGCCCGCCGGACGACGACGAAGGGCCGATCCGGGTGCTGCTCCGCGAGATCTCGCCCGCCGAGGCCGAGTCGGCAGGTCACGGCACGACACCCTCCGGCGCAGCCGACGGCCGGTCCCGGGAACGGGACGAACAGGCGCGAGCCCGGCTGACCGCATGGTTCGAGCGCAGGGACATGCTCCCACCGCACGAGCGCCGCCCGCTGCCGGACCCGATCCGCTTCCACCTGGCTCCGGGAGCCGGCTGAGCAGTCAAGACCCTGAGCCGACGACCTGCGCCGTTGAGAACCGTTTCGCGAACTCATGGGGGCGCGGAGGTCAGCGGGTGGGCTGGACGAACTCGGGCTGGTCGAGGAGGCGCAGCCAGCTTCCGTCAGGCTGGCGCCGGACGACCTGGGCCTGGGCGCCGGCCCCGTCCTTCGGCGGGGTCGAGGTGAGGGCGATGTCGCCGCTGATCAGCGTCGGCAGCGGTTGTTCCGGCTCGAAGCGGGGACGGTTGGCCAGCACCTTTTCCCACAGCGCGCGGATCGCCTGCCGGCCCACCGTCTGGCTGCCGGGCGGGTAGGCCATCACCGCATCCTCTTCGTAGAGTGCGGCGACCCCGGCCGCATCACCGGCGTTGGATCGTGCGACGAACAAGCGGGTGATGTCCTCGGGCCGCATGGCCTTCTCATGCTCCGGCATGGGTTCCTCCTGACGTCGGGCTTCAGCGCTTCCCAGCGTGGGCGCCCAATGATCAGAAGTCCAACAGATGAGTCTGCTGGAAGCTAGAATCTGCAGTCATGGAGCTGAGGCAGCTGGAGTACTTCGTGGCGGTTGCCGAGGAGCAGAACTTCACCCGGGCGGCCGAGCGGGTGCACATCAGTCAGTCCGGCGTCAGTGCCCAGATCCGTCAGCTGGAACGTGAGCTCGGTACCGAGCTGTTCGACCGGTCGCCGCGCACCGTCACCCTCACAGTCGCGGGAAGGGTCGCGCTCGAACACGCCCGCGCCGCGCTCGCCGCCGCTGGGGCCCTCGGTCAAGCGGTGGGCGAGGTGACCGACCTGATCCGAGGTCGGCTAACCGTGGGGATGGTCATGGGCTGCACCCTCACGCCGCTGTTCGACGCCCTCGCCGCGTTCCACCAAGCGCATCCCGGTGTGGAGATCTCGCTGCTGGAGGACAACTCCGACCGGCTCGTCGAGGGGGTGCGCGCCGGCGCCATCGACCTGGCACTCATCGGGGCCGCAACCGCCACCCCCGACGGGCTGGACGCGCTGACCATCATCAGCGAGCGGCTCGTCGTGGCAGTCCCGGCCGGGCACCCCTGGCGGGACAGCGGCGGGTCACCCTGCACGACCTGGTTGCCTACCCGATCGTGTGCATGCCGCCCGGCACCGGCCTGCGCACGGTATTCGACCAGGCCTGCGCCGCACAGAGCCTCCGACCCGCGATCACCCTGCAGGCCAGCGCCGCGGATGCCATTGCCGACCTCGCTGCCCGCGGGCTCGCCGTCGCCGTCCTCAGCAACTCCATGGCCGCGCGCTACCGCGACCGCCTCACCGCCCGCACCATCGATGACCTCGAAACACCCGCGTTGCTCGCCCTGATCTGGAAGAGCACACACAGCCCCGCGGTGCGTGAGTTGCTCGTGCACAGCCGACAAGCATTCACCGAGCCCGACCCTGCTTAGCGGGAACACCCCTGTCAGATCCGCTCGACATGTGTGCGAATCGTGGTCGGAGAGCAGTTCGACAATGACCTCTGGCGGCAGGGCCGGATGCCCGGCAGCCACCCGCCGTGCCTGCCTGTCCGCCAAACAGGCGAGCAGCGCTGGGCCGGTCGCGTCGCGGTGCCGGGCGACCTCGCGCAGTGCCTTCTGAGCGGGCGGTATGTGTCTGGTCAGGTCCTCCGGCAGGGCGGGCCAGGACCTGCGGTGGTGTCGCCTCGTTGGCCGCTACCGCGCGGCGGACCTCGGCATGGGGGTGGGACCAGACGGGTCGCCAGGTCCGCTGTGGTCCACAACGCGAGTTCCGCGACGACCCGTACGTCCGGATCGGCGGCGAGTGTCTCGCGCGCATCGGACGGAAGCCCGGGACAGGCGGCCGGCTTCGCCCGGTGCCAGGCGTCGGGGTGCTGGGCGAAGAGCCGCCCACTCCGGGTCCCGGAACACTCGTCGAGCAAGGCGAGTGCGGCCTGCGGCTGTGTGAGGGGGTTGATGTCGGCAGCGGCCAACCGGCCCTCATACGCAAGTCGTACAGCGCTCTCCTCGACTCTCGTGGCCAGGTCGACCGCCTGCTCGCGGCTGAGGTCCGCGCGGCTGGCGAGGCCGTCGGCGACGTCCGCGTCCGCGACCGCGATCAGGCGCCCGACCGGCTCGCAGGGCAGAGCCCATCGGCGCCGAGGCCGCACATCATTCCCGCTCGTCCCGCGCTTGTCTCACCGTGGGCGCAAGCCGTACGCATGATGCGTACAACGGTCCGACCTGAGTGCAGTGTTCGCAACGAGGGAATGTTGTACGCACCAGATGGGAGCAGGCATGTCGAACAATGTGGGCTGGGACGAGCGGGGCAACTGGGACGCCACGGGCGCGTGGGGGTCCCGGGATTCTGCGGGCCGGAATCTGGACCTCGCCCACTGGCAGGCCCGCCTCGATGCTCTGCGCGCCAAGCATCACGTCCCGGGCGCGTCTCTCGCGCTCCTCGTCGACGGGACCGTCCACGAACTGGCCAGCGGCGTGCTGCACCGCGGAACGGGCGTGGAGGCGACGACCGACTCGGTCTTCCGGATGGGCTCGATAGCCAAGGTCTACACCGCCACCCTCATCATGCAGCTCGCCGAATCAGGTGAACTGGACCTGGATGCCCCGGTCGTGGACGTACTGCCGGAGTTCTCGGTCGCCGACCCCGAGGCGACCAGGGCGATCACCACACGCCAGTTGCTCAGCCACACCGGCGGTCTCACCTGTGACTTCACGCACGACAGCGGACGCGGTGACGACTGCCTCGCCAAGTACGTCGAGGCCGCGAAGGGCGTGGCGCTCGACTGCCCGCCCGGCACCGTGATCTCCTACAGCAGCGTCGGCTACAACGTGCTCGGCCGGATCATCGAGGTGGTCACCGGCAAGATCTGGGACCAGGCGCTGAAGGACCTGCTCCTGACCCCGCTCGGCCTGACGCACACCATGACGCTGCCTGAGGAGGCGCTGCGGTTCCGCGCGGCGATGGGGCACTTGGGCGAGCCGGGCCAGGACCCGGACCCTGCACCGGAATGGGACCTGATGCCGCGCTCGGCGGGACCCTACGGCAGGGTCATCGCCACTGCCGGAGACCTCGCCCGGCTCGCGCGGATGCACCTGGCCGGTGGCGTGGCCGAGGACGGCACGCGCGTGCTCTCCGAGGAGACGGTCGCGCTGATGCAGCGCCGGGTGGTGGACTGTCCCGACAAGTGGACGGTCAGCTCGGACGGCTGGGGCCTGGGCTGGACCCTGTACGACTGGAACGGCGTCCAGGGCTACGGGCACGACGGCGCCTCGATCGGGCAGTACGGCTACCTGCGCGTGGTGCCGTCGGCGGGCGTCGCGGTCGCGCTGCTCACCAATGGCGGTGGCGCACGGGAGGTGTACGCGACTCTCTACCGCGAACTCCTCGCCGACCTCGCCGGGGTGACCATGCCGGAGCCCTTCGCCCCGCCCGCCCAGCCGCCCGTGGTCGACTTCGCACGGCTGGTCGGCACGTACCGTCGTGAGGGCGTGGTCATCACCGTGACCGAGCGGGACGGCGCGGGCCACGCGCTGTACGAATTCGTCGACGGCATGAAGGATTTCTCCGAGCCCCTTCAGATCGATCTGCTGCCGGTGACGGAAACGGTCTTCGCCGGTACGGGAGTGGGCGCGGCATTCAGCGAGGACTACACGCCCGTGGTCTTCTCCACGCTGCCCGACGGCACGGGCTGCGTCTACATCGGCATGCGCTGCGGCCCCAAGAGCGCGTAGAACCCGGCTGCGCCGACCGGAGCTCGGGTGGTGGTGAATGGTTCGAGGACGCCGGACTTCGCGGAGATGGGCCAGGACGACTTCCAGCCACAGTCGCCTGCGCAGGGCGGCCTGCGCCGTACGCAGGCCTGCGGCATCAGCACCTGCCGGCGCTGGCCGAGCATGGCGCGGCGTACCGAACCGGGGCTCGAGATCGCCGGCCTCCTGCCGGTGCCCCTCCTGTGAATGAACCGCCCCTACCCGGGCAGGCGCAGTACGGGGCGGGTGGATCCTGGTGCCCCGGTCATGAAGTGGAGGCGAGTTGCGCATGACAGAGAGCGCGAGCCCCTACATGCCCACGGCGCGGGTCACGGTACTCGGCGTGCAGCCCGGTGACCCGCCGTTCCGGATCGTGGAGATCGACGGCGAGGTGGTCAGCACCGCCCGGTCCATGACGGACGTGCTCCTGATCGCCGCGCGCGGCGGCATCACGATCCACGACCTGGACGACCAGGACGAGGTCAGGTGGGTCGGCGGCGGGAAGTTCCGCTGGAGGACACGCTGAAGCGGTGTTCACGCTGTGTGTGCTCACGGGCCGACTACGTGCTCATGAGGCCGTACTGGCCGCGCAGGACCCCGTGGACCGCCAGGACCGGTTCCGTAGCGCCGCCGGGGCGCGGCCGGGTCACGGTGAGTCCGGCGGCCCGTCCACGGTCAGGGACTCAGCGACTGATCTGTAGGTCCGCAAATGGCTGCCGGAGGTGGGCGGGCTGGGGGTACAGGTGTTGAGCTGGTGGGTGAGGGCGTCGCCGAGAGCGGAGTCCAGAGGGCCGGTCTGGTCAATGCCGAGCTGGATGGCCAGGTCCGTGGCGTGGAGGCGAGCGGCGGCTTCCAAGAGTCGGGCGTAGGCGCCGGTGGCGCTGCGGAGGCGGTATCTGGCAGTCAGGGCGAGCACAGCGACGAGCGGGGCAGCAGGCCACCACCATGCACTCAGCGGGGCGTAGAGCAGGGCCCAGCCGCCGACCCTCGACGAGGCGGTCCGGGGCCCGGTCATCAGCTACGGCCCCGACAGCGGCGTGCACGCGTACATCCGCGAGGCCTTCGCCGCGAAGGCACTGAGGCTGGACATCGCCTACGCGACGAACGACGTCGCCCTCCAACTCGCGCTGGTCGCCGAGGGTATCGGCATCGCTCTCACCTCCCACGCAAGTCCGGTCCTCGCCGCAGACCCGCGGTTCGTCGTCGTGCCGCTGGAGCCCGCCATCCGATTGCGGAAGGTGTTCGTATGGCGCGCAGGTACCCGGCCGAGTGCGCCCCTGCGGGCGTTCCTTGACCTGTGGACGGAGCTGTTCGAGTAGCGCGAGCCGTCCGCAAAGAACAGGTCCAGCGCCCCCGGGACACTGCCGCAGCTGCTGGACGCAGCGCGGGTGAGCGCTGCGTCCTCTACACGTCCGCCGTGCACATCACCAGGGCACTTCGCCGGCGTCCTCGAAGAACGTGCCGGTCGGACCGTCGTCGTGCAGCGTGGCGAGTTTGATGGCGATGGCCGCGCCCTGTTCGGGGGTGCGCACGCCGCGGAAGCCGTTGAGGTCAGTCGCGACGTAGCCGGGGCAGCCGGCGTTGATCAGGATGTTCGTGCCGCTCAGCTCGCGGGCGTACTGGAGGGTGACGGCGTTCAGGAAGGTCTTCGATGGCGAGTACGCGACGGCCACCGGCCCCGTCGTCTGCTGCTCAGCAGCGGTTCCCGACTGCCGGGTGAGGGAGCCGACACTGCTGGACATGTTCACGATCCGAGGTGAGGCGGAGCGTCGCAGCAGCGGCAGCATGGCGTTGGTGACGCGGATGACGCCGATCACGTTGGTCTCCACGACCGTACGGATGGTGGCGGGATCGACCCGGGTGGGTTCCTGCGGCATGCCGCCGGTGATGGCGGCGTTGTTGACCAGCACGTCGAGGCGTCCGGCTTGTTTCTCGATCAGTCGTGCGGCGGCGGTCACGCTCGCGTCGTCGGTCACGTCCAGTGGTACGCCGAACGCGTCGACGCCGGCCGCGCGCAGTCTCGCCACGGCGGTAGTACGGCGCTGATCGTCGCGGGCGCCGACGCCGACGCTCCAGCCGAGGGCGCCCAGGCCTGCGGCGATCTCGTAGCCGATTCCCTTGTTCGCGCCGGTGACCAGCGCAATCGTTCGTTCGTTCATGGGGCCATGCTGTCCTCGTGCCCCGGTGGGGGTCCAAGACCGATAAGGTGGTCATCGATACCGGCAGGGTATGGAACCGGATGGGCGTAGCCGTATGGAGACCCGGGAACTGCGATATTTCGTCGCTGTCGCCGAAGAGCTGCACTTCGGGCGCGCCGCGCAGCGGCTCGGGATCTCGCAGCCGCCTCTGTCACGGGCGATCCAGCAGCTCGAACGCCGGCTGGGGGCAGCACTGTTGGATCGGACCAGCCGCACTGTCACGCTGACTGAGGCCGGTTCGGTGCTATTGGCCGAGGGCCGGGCGGCGCTCGAGGCGGTCGACGCGGCCGAGCGCCGGACCCGCCGTGCCGCCCTTTCCGTGCCCGGCCGTCCTGGCCTGGTCCTGGTCGCGAAGGCCAGCGCGTCCCGCGAACTGCTGGCGAAACTGCTCGATGCGTACGCCGCCGAGCCCGGCGCGGTTGCTGTCGACGTCATCCTGTGTGGTCCGGCCCAGCAGGAGCAATTTCTGCGGGAGGGCCGGGCCGACGTGGCGCTGCTGCACCGTCCGTTCGACTCGACGGCCGGGTTCGACACGGAAGAACTCGGCACGGAGAATCAGGTCGTGGTCCTGCCTGCCGGGCATCCGCTCACGGCTCGGCCCCATGTGCGCATGGCCGACATCAGCGGGCTGCCCGGCCTGCCGCTGCCACGCTGGCCCAACCCCGACGGCACCTACCTGCCCGGTCCCGGGCCGCAGGTGCGCGACCACGCGCAGTTGCTGCAGCTCGTCGCGCTCGGCCGTGCTTGCGCGGTCTCTCCGGAGTCGTGCCGAGCCCAATTGCACGATGACCTCGCCGCCGTGCCCGTGCTGGATGCGCCGCCAGTCACCACCGTGATCGCATGGCCGCCGCACAGCCGGTCCAGAGCCGTTGCCGACCTGGTCCGAACCGCGACACATCTCCAGCCGTTGTGTTGACCACGAACCTTGCTGGATCAGGCAGACAGGATGCGTCGTAGGGGACGCGGGTCGTGCCGGAGAACCCAGCGTCGCCGGCGACTTGGACCGGACTTGCCGCAGCCAGAGCCAGGCGGACGGCCCCTGGGCCGTGACCGCCCGGTCCGCTTTACCGCTTGATGCGGTGATGACGACACGAGGCCTGATCTAGGCCACGACCGGTTCCACTCTCCCGGGATCACGTAGGTCGAGGGCCGGCCACGCGCCGGCGCGAGCGATCCCGGCGTCGGTGTCCTCCCGAGCATCCGCGTGCGTGAGGAACTGTTTTTCAGTGCAGGGGAGTTGTCGGCCCGCTGTTCCCGTGAAACCCTTTCAATGTTTGCAGAAAAGTCTTGCATGACGTCACGGTACGGCTTCCATCCGGCCCGGCTCGAGTCGCTCCACGGTCGGGTTGCTCCCCTGAAGAGAAGGAAGAGTTCATGTCGTTCCTGCGGAAGACCAAGCAGCGCCTGGCCGTAGTGGGCGCCTTAGGCGCCCTGGCTGCATCGACGGGCGTCGTGGCGACTGCCACTCCGGCCGCCGCGTTCGCCGGTGTCTTCATCTACGCCAACCCCAATTACTCCATCCCGGTCTACCCCAGCGGCGCTCCCGTCCAGGTCGCCGAGCTCACGGGGTCGGGGAAGGACACCACCTCCTCCATAGGCAACAGCACGAACCTCTCCATGTGCTTCTACGAGCACAAGAACTACGGCGGTCTCGAGTTCAGGATCGGCCCCGGCGAGTGGTGGGCCACGATCCCCTCCTGGATCGACAACAAGATCTCGTCCTACCGGCCCTGCTGACCGAGGGGCACCTGCTCAGGGCTTTGGCGCCGGTCGAGCCGATCGGGTGAACCAGGAACTGCGCGCCTGCGGCAGCCCCGGCTGTACGGCTCCCCGCGGCGAGACTGTGGCCCAGTCTCCGGGAACCGTCTCCACCCACCTCTACCCTCTGCCAGCTCTTCTTTGGAGCCGGAGTGACCTCCCGGGCCGGAACGGTGCGACGCGCTGATGCGCCTGGAGCGGCAGTGCCACCCGGGCGTCCGGCACCCGGAATTACGACAGACAACCGGAGCGGCGAAATCGGCCGCTTTCGTATCTTCGCCGCACGGCCCGAGCGGACCGGTCCCGCAGAGCACTGGAGGAAAGATGACCGACGACGCACCGCGCGGGAATGTCGTGCTCGTCCACGGTGGGTTCGTGGACGGCTCGGGTTGGCAGGGCGTGTACGACGCCCTGAGGGCCGACGGCTACCACGTGTCCGTCGTGCAGAACCCACCCTCTCCCTCGAAGGCGACGTGGCCGCCACCCAGCAGGTGATCGACCGCCTTCCGGGACCGGTGACCCTGGTCGGCCACTCGTACGGCGGCGTCGTGATCACCGAGGCCGGCAACTACCCGAAGGTGAACGCGCTCGTCTACGTTGCCGCGTTCGCCCCCGACAAGGGCGAGTCGGTCAGCACCCTGATCGCCGACCCGCCCCCAGCCGCCCCCGTCCCGCCGATCCTGCCCCCCGACGAGGGCTTCCTCTTCCTCGACCGCGATAAGTTCGCCGACTCCTTCGCCGGCGACCTGCCCCGCGCTCAGGCCGAGTTCATGTCCGACTCTCAGGTCCCGTGGGGCGTGGAAGCGCTGGGCGGCGCGGTGTCCCGGCCCGCCTGGCGGTCCAAGCGGGCCTGGTACCTGATCGCCACTCCTCCAAGCGGTTTCGCAACGACTTCGACAGCCACGCAACAGCGTCATGGGGATTCCGTCTGCTCGTGGGTGGACAGCAGGTCCCTGGCCCAGCGCTGCATCAGCACTGGCAGATACGCGCGAACATCCGCGCACCGGAGCTCCTCGCCGAGCGGTGCCGCTCTCCGGTCTGTGCTCCGCTACACCGTTGAGCTGTGAGCGGGCCATTCTGGCAGCGGCTTCTGCCCTAGAACGGCTGACGGATCTCCGTGACGATCGTGTAGAGCTCGATGATGACGCCGTCCCTGGTGCGGGCGATGTCCATGCCGCTGATCATCGGTGGTTGACCGTCGGCCGGGCCGTACTGGAAACCGAGGTGGCCGATGTCGTCGAGCCCCGAAGCGGCGCCTGCGGGTCGGAAGACCCAGTCCGGGTTCTCGGCAAGCAACTCTGTGGCGCGGCGCGCGAAGTCCGTGAGCCCACGGTTGATGTGGTCCGGTTCGTGCCACACCACGTCCTCGGCGTAGTTCTCGGCGATGACCGCGGCCCGGCGGTCCGGGTCGGGTTCGTTGAAGACCTCGAGAAGGTTGACTCGCATCAGATCGGCGGGGGATCTGGTCATGGTGAGTCCGTTCGTGTGGGCTGGTCGGTTGGTGTGGCGGAGGGCCACTGCGGTCGACGCGGCCGAGCCGGTCAGGTCGCGACGGCGGGGGCGGTCCGTAGCGGGGCGAGAGCCGCGGTCCAGGCGATGACCTGGTCGAGCATGGTGTCCAGCGCATGAAGGTTGTGGTCGCCGGGTTTGAAGACGCTGAAGTTCTCGAAGTCGGTGTGCAGAGAGAGCACGACTTGCTGGCGTACGTCGGCCATCTGGAGTTCGGCGGCGACCAGGCGCAGTTGTTCGGCGGATCGTGCGCCGCCCGCAGCCCCGTAGGAGACCAGGCCGAGGGCTTTGTTGTTCCACTCGGCGTACAGGTAGTCCAGGGCGTTCTTGAGCACACCGGGGATGTCGTGGTTGTACTCGGGGGTGACGATGACGAATCCGTCGTACGCGGCGATGGTCTCGGCCCAGCGCCGGGTGTGCTCGTTCTGGTACTGGCCGAGGGAGGGCGGCATCGGCTCGTCGAGGTGGGGGAGGGGGTGCTCGCGCAGATCGAGCAGATCGAAGCCGGCGTCGGTCCGGCGCGAAGCGTGGTCGAGGACCCAGCGTGCCACTTGGTCTCCGACGCGGTTGGGTCGGGTGCTGCCGACGATGATGCCGATGGTGGGCATGGTGGGCCTGCCTCTTCGTGGTGCCGTGCGTCTGCGGGACACGCGCTGCCCGGATCGTTGGTGACGGGCAGGCGCGGTGACCAGTGCAGCAGCACGTTGCGGGGGCGCGCGGAGCGGTTCGGTCAGCTCGGGACGGCGGCTGACGCCGTGACGGCGGAGGTGGCCGGGTGGTCGCGGTGCTCTTCGGTGCTTCGCGGTCATGCGGGAGTCCGGCACCTTTCCCGGATCCGCCCCGCCAGCAGCCTGGTCGGTCCGGCGACAGCGACCCTTCGGCGGGGAGGCCGGCGCGTGTTTCGGCCAGCAGAGCGGCGAGCCGTGCTCGCCTCTCCCGGCACCGAGGACCCGCTCCAGTACCTGGTCACCCGCGCCCACGGCGTGCGGACCAGCCCGCCGCGGTGACCACCCGCCCGCGGACCGGCAACGAACCTCCCCGCGAGGCAGCCATGAACACCACCCACACAGCACCCCCAGGCCGCCCCTGCCCGCGGCCCTCGAATCGATCGCGGTACTGCGGGGCGACCCGGCTTACGACGACCTGCGGCACACTTACACCCGCCGCGGCTCACCCGCCGCCGTACTGCGCGTGCGCGGCCCTGGGGACATCGCCACCGCCCTCGCCCACAGCCGGACGGCGGGCCTTTCGTTCGCCGTGCGCAGCGGGGGCCATGGGATCAGCGCGCGGTCCACCGACGACCGCGGCCTGGTCGTCTACCTGTCCCGGCTGGACGAGGGTGGTGGAGTCGATGCTGACCAGGGACAGCTCCACCTCGCCCGGTTTCGCCGCCTCCGCGATCAGGTCCTCCAGCAGGGCTTCGAACACTCCTGCGGCACGCCACTGGCGGGAGCGGTTGGAGACGGTTGACCAGGCGCCGAACTCGCTCGGCATCTACGGGCCGTACTCGCCGATCGGCAGGTGCGGCTCTATGAACTCCCAGTCTTCGTCCGTCAGTTGCGCGCGTGTCACGCACGACGGTCTACCGGGATAGGGCCTGGAACGGGGCGAAACCACGGACTGATCACGGCCCGATCCGCGCTAGGCGGGCTGCGGGGCGGGCGTTTCCGGAGCGGCCGCGACGTTGCGGGTCTCGCGCATGATCAGCAGGCCGTTGACCACCATCAGTGTCGCGGTCAGGCAGTGGACGCCGAGCGCGGTGGCCACGGAGCCCTGGTGGGCCAGCACGTTGGCCATGTCGCCGTACGCGGCGAGGGCCTCCACCAGCAGCGCCCAGCCCAGCGCCCGGCGGTGACCCGTCACCAGCAGGATGCCCAGGACCAGGGCCATGACGACGTCGCGGATTCCCTTGATGATCAGGAAGCCGTCGCCGTCGCCGGACGGCCAGCTCGGCAGGCCGTAGCCCGGCGCTGTCGTTTCCGGGCTCAGGATGTACTCCGTCCCGAACCAGAGGATGAAGAGGATGAAGGCGGCGGCCAGGACGGTGTTGATCTTCTTCAGCGACATTGATCTTCTCCATGCGAGTCTTCGTCAGATTGGTGAGCTTCGTGGAGCCTGCCGAGTCGTGTGCAGCCTGATCAGGCCGCGTGGACGCGGCCGATCGAGGGCGCAGCTTGCCGGGGTCGCAGTTGTGGGATCTGAGCGGCAGCTGCATTCCCGAATGTCGGGATTTCGGTGGCCAGCCGCCCCCGAGGAGTGGGGACTGGCCACCGGCGCGGCCCCGGCCCGCGGGGTCGGAAATCCGATGCCCTCTCCGGCCCACCCGACAGGGCAAAAGCCGTCGATATGCAGGGGGCGCACCAGTGCATGTCGGGGCAGCGGTGGTATCAGGCGAGGGCGGCGACCAGCAGGGTGAAGGCGGCGATGATGACGGCGACGCGGACGTAGTGGAAGCGTTCCCAGCGGTGCAACTGCTGCTTCCAGTCGGCGGGCCGGTTCTCGGGGGTCCAGGTCTTGTTTCGGTTGTTGATCGGGACGAGCAGCAGGATCGACATGACCACGCTGAGGATCAGCAGTCCGGCGGCGGTGACGACGAGTCCGGCGCCGTGGTGGTGCCATCCGGCGACGGCCCAGATCGCGCTGAGGACGAGCGAGCCTATGTACCAGAACGGCATCAGGGCGCCGAGCATCCGGCCGCCGTGAGCGTGGCCGAGCTGGCCGCTGTCCTCGGGAAGCGCGTCCAGGATCCGGTTCATGATGAAGGCGACGGAGAACTCCACCCCCACCATCAGGCCGACGACGACGGTGGTGACGACCTCGAGTGCGTCGAGCATGACGATCCCTCCGTGAACTAGCGTTGCTAGATGATGAGGCAACGCTAGTACTACTAACGCTCGGATGTCTAGCGGTGCTAGGATCGAATCATGTCGGTACAAGAACGCAAGGAGCGCGAACGGGCGGAGCGCGAGCGCCTCATCGTGGCGACGGCCCGCGAACTCGCCGAGCAGCAGGGCTGGGACGCAGTCACCACCCGCCGGCTCGCCGAGCGCATCGAATACAGCCAGCCCGTCCTCTACAGCCACTTCCGCGGCAAGCGCGAGATCATCGGCGCCGTCGCCCTGGAAGGCGCCGCCGAGATGGCCGCGGCGGTGCGTGCCGCGGCATCCAGAGCGAACAGCCCGCGCGAGCGGGTCGCCGCCCTCGCTCGCGCCTACCTCGACTTCGCCGAGCACAACCCGGCGGTCTACGACGCCTTGTTCCAGCTCGACGGCGGCCTGGCGTACGCGCAGGAGGACACCCCCGAGCCGCTGAAGGACGCCTTCGCCGCCCTGCTCGAGTGCCTCGCCGAGGTCGCCGGCGACGGCGTCCACCCGGGTATGTTCACCGAGGTGTTCTGGGCGGCTCTGCACGGCCTGGCGACCCTGACCCGAGCGGGCCGCCTGATGCCCGAGGACGCTGAGCCGAGGGTGGAGCTGTTGGTGGACCGGCTCGCCATGATCTGACACACCGTCCCGGCGGGCACGCAGCCGGGGTCCTCGGGCTCCGCCCGCTTCCTGCCTGCGGCAACGCTTCCGGTCACTCGCATCCACACGGCGCAGCCGGAGATCGCCGGGTCCCGCACCTCAGACGGGGCACCCACCCCGGAGGTTGATGGCGGTGATGTGGACGGTGGCCAGGTAGCGGACGGCGAGCTTGTCGAACCGGGTGGCTGCCGCCCGGTGGCGTTTGAGGCGGTTGATGCCGCACTCCACGGCATGCCGGCCGCGGCAGTCGATCGGGTCGAAGGCGGCCGGCCGGCCGACCTCCGGCCGGGCGATGCGGATACCGGCCATCACCGCCTCGAGGCGCGGGACATCCCCGGCCTGCCCGGCGCTCAGGACCAGCGACAAGGGCCTTTGCCCGTGCTCGCAGGCCGGGTGCAGTTTGGTCGACAGCCCGCCGCGGGAGCGGCCCATCGCGTGATCGCCCGGATCCGGTGTGCTCCCGCCGGGCGGCTCGCGCTGGGCATCCGGCTGCCGACGGGCGCCGGCGGCGTGCTGATGCGCGCGCATTATGGTGGCGCCTGCCAGGAGCCGTAGCACGCGGGCACGTCCCGCCACGGCGCGCCGACCCGCACCCGCCATCGGATGCCGTCGATGAGCTGCCGCTTGGTCCACTTCGAGGGCCGACCCGGCCGCCTGGGAGCAGGTAACTACGGCTCCAGGATCGCCCACTGTGCGTCGGTCAATCGAACCGCCGCGTCACCGCTAGGGAGGCCACGAGGTCTCCGATGTCTGGTTCTTCTTGGTCGATGAACCCTTACCGGAGACCTCATTCCTTCCCGATCAACACGCCGCCGCTCAGCTCACTTCGAAACGCGGCCTACTGGTCGCGCTTGGCCCAGATGGGGCCCTGATCGGTCCAGATGACACCCTTGTTGCGGCAGAGGCAGAAGGGGTGGCCAATGGGGTCGGCGTAGACGCGGAAGCCGTAGCCGTCGGGGCCGATGCAGTCCCGCTGCAGGGTCGCGCCGAGGGCCAGGACGCGGCGCTGTTCGGCCTCGATGTCGTCGACTTCGAAGTCGAGGTGGAACTGCTTGGGGTGCTCGCTGTCGGGCCACTGCGGGGCGCGGTAGTCCTCCACCTGGATGAAGGCCAGTTCGATCTCGCCGAATTGGATACCGGCCCAGTTCTCGTTACTGCCCTCCTTGACCGGGAGCCCCGTCACCTCAGAGTAGAAGGCTGCCAGCTTCATCGTATCCGGGCAATCGACAATGAAATCGGTTAGTCGTAGCATCCCGCGATCTTGCCACAAGATCAAATGAGCCGGACTTTGAGAAGGCCCTAGCCGCCTCGCGGCGGTACGGCCCTCCGCCTGTTCGTCGGAAGGAGGCAGCGGAGCTCTTCGTACGCCGTCTGCACTGAGCCTTGCACGACGCCGGCGTCCAGGTGCGGGCGCGCCTCCTTCCCCGGGAGGCCCGGCCCTGACTGACTGTCAGGGCCGGGCGTTGAAGGCGGGGACATCTTGTACCCAAGGTTTGGTGTTGACCGATTGACCACGATGCTGTCGGTTCGTGAAGGGGATGCGGCAGCGGAAGCCCTACCGGCTCGGGTTCCGCGGGTGGTTCAGGCTCCGCCGCCGCGACACCACCGAAGGGATCACCGGCGCCGGTCACCGGTGCCCCCTCGCACCGGGCGGTGCCTACTGCTTCAGCCGTGCGTCCGGCACTCCGGCCGCTCCGATGAACGTCGGCGCGAGCGCCTGTTCGGGCGTGAGACCGAAGCCGAGACCGGTGCCGTAGACCGCCGTGGCGAGGGCCTGAAACGCCGGGGGAGGCGTGATGGCGTTGGGGTTCTTGGTGGAGACCACCTCGATCGCCGTGCGAAGCGTGGGCGAGTACATGGTGGTGGATTCGTAGCCGGCGAAGCTGCCTTCTCCGCCGATGAACCCGCCGGACTCGACGAAGCCCAGTCCGTACCGCCACTTGCCGGGCCCGTTGTAGTTCCTTGTGAAGACGAAGGGGATCGGGTTCTTGGTCGGTTCGGCCCAGACCGCGGGCTTGAGCAGCGCATCGGTCGCCAGGGCGCGGGACCAGAGCCGCATGTCGGAGAGCGCCGAGACCATGGCTCCGTGCGCCCATAGGCACGACGCCGGGATGGCCGTCGCGTCATCGGCAGCGGTGGGTGCCTAGGTGGGGCACACATCACCCAGTCCGTACCCGTGGGTGAAGGGTGTGGTGAGGCCGTTGCCAGAGGTCGGGAGCAGGGTGCGGTGGAGTCCGAGCGGCCGGGTGATGCGCTGCTGGACCGCGGTGCTCAGATCCTGGCCGCCGGCCAGCTTCACGACACGGCCGAGCAGGTTGTAACCGTAGTTGCTGTACGACCACTTGGCGCCGGGAGCTGCGACAGGGGGAACGGGCCCAGGACTCGGCGAGCAGGGATTTATCCGTGCTGAATCTTCCAGCCTCAATGACTGCCAGGCAGAGTGCGTTGCCGAGGGTGTCGATGGCCTGCCGCTGGAGGCGGAGGCGTACGTGGGCTTAGAGGGCATCTGATCTAGGTAGTTGGTGTTTTGGGATGTTCTTGTGACTGCACGCGCCGGTGGTCGTTGCCTGGGGTATGAGTGCTCGGCGTGCGTATCGCAGTGACGTCTCGGATGCCCGCTGGGCCTTGATCGAGCCGGTGTTCGTCGCCTGGCGGGCCGCAAGATCAGGGCCCGGTACCGCAGCGCGGGTGCACGACCTGCGAGAGATCGTGAACGCGATCCTGTACGTCAACCGCACCGGTATTCCGTGGGAGTACCTGCCCCACGACTTCCCGCCGTTCAAGACCGTCTACGACTACTTCGCCAAGTGGGAGGCGGACGGAACAACCGAGCTGGTCCATGACCTCTTGCGTGACCGGACCCGCCGGGCGAACGCTCGAAGCGCCGAGCCGTCCGCAGCCGTGGTGGACGCGCAGAGCGTGAAGACCTCGAGCAATGTCTCCGAAGCCAGTCAGGGCATCGATGCCGGCAAGAAGATCAAAGGACGCAAACGTCACCTGATCACCGACACCCTCGGACTGGTCCTGACAGTCCTCGTCACCGCCGCCTCGGTCCACGACTCCGTCGGCGGCAAGCAGGCTCTGACCGAGTTGGCAGCGGCCCATCCGAGCGTGACCAGGGTGTGGGCCGACGGCGGCTACCAGACCAGCGTGATCCAGCACGGCGCCGGCCTCGGGATCGATGTTCAGGTAGTGCAGCGACCGCGCGTGAAGGGCTTCCGGCCGCTGCCCAAGCGGTGGGTGATCGAGCGGACCTTCGGCTGGCTGATGCAGCACCGCCGCCTGGCACGTGACTACGAAGCCCTACCTCAGAGATCCCGCACGATGATCCACTGGGCCATGGCTAACAAAATGAGCCGTGAGCTCACCGGAGAATCGTCACCAACCTGGCGAATCGAAACGGACATCCCGTTCACAACCATATGAATGTTGATCAGATGCCCTCTTAGAGGTCCTAACAGAATGACTCGCTCGGCGTCTTCACGGCCCCTGTGATGGGTGGTGCACGTGGTTGCTAGTGTCCGGGCGTGACCCTGACTGACCTCAGCAACGGCTTTCGTGACGACGAACAGAGACGGCGAGTCCGGGCGGTCATTCATGATCGCCTGGCAGATGACCGTGATCCACAGGAGTGTCGTTACCTCATGCGGTTCTGGTGGCAACTGAGCATGCCGTACAGCGAGGTGTCGATGCAGGATCTAAGGCTGAACGTCCACCAGCGGAAGTTTGACGTGGTGGAGGAGCTGATCAACGCCATCAGGTCGTCCCATGCTCGGATCGATGTGTGGACTGCCAGTGCTGAGCAAGCCTTCGCGGTCATCGAGGACCGTGGTTTTCGGGGTGCCCCGGACACCGAGAGCTAGGACAGCAGCAGTGCCTTCAACCTGCGCCAGCAGATGAGACTGCAGGCGAGGCTGAGGAAGGCTTCGTGGATGTCGTCCCGGATCTCCCAGCGGATCCGCAGGCGGCGGAACCAGTGCAGGTGGGCGAAGGCACGTTCAACAACCCAGCGTTGGGTGCCGAGTCCGGAGCCGTGTTCGGTGCCGCGGCGGGCGATCCGTGGTTTTACTCCGAGGCCCCAGACCAGGCGGCGGTACTTGTCGTGGTCGTAGCCACGATCGCCGAGCACGACGTCGGGGCGGCGCCGGGGCCTGCCGCGCTTGCCCCGCACGGGTGGCACGGCCTGGAGGAGTGGGATCAGCTGGGTGACGTCGTTGCGGTTGCCGCCGGTCAGGGTGACGGCAAGCGGGATGCCGGTGGCATCGGTGATCAGGTGGTGCTTGCTACCCGTTCTGCCCCGGTCAACTGGGCTTCGTCCGGTCTTGGACCCCCTTTAACGCTCGGATGTGGGAGCCGTCGACCGCAGCCAGGGAGAAGTCCAGGGCGTTCGCGCCGCGCAGCTTGGCCAAGAGTTCCTCGTGGAGCCGGGGCCACACGCCGGCCTCGGTCCACTCGGCCAGGCGGCGCCAGCACGTCATGCCCGAGCCGAAGCCGAGTTCCTGCGGCAGGTGTTCCCAGGCGATCCCCGTGTGCAGCACGAACAGGATGCCTTGGAATACCAGCCGGTCCGGATGCCGCTTGCGACCCGGATGCCGAGGCCGACGCTCCACCTTGGGCAGCAGCGGCTCGATCACCGCCCAGAACTCGTCATCGACTTCCCACGGTTTCGGCCGAGCCACCCCACACCCCCGGATCAGCGCTCCTGGAGTGATCCAACCACCTCGAAGATCATTTCGTTAGGAGTTCTTAGACGCCGGCGGTGACGCCGATGTGGGCGTGGCCGAGTAGTTCCTTGATGACGACGAGATCGACGCCTTGCTTAAGGAGCAGGGTGGCGGTCGAGTGTCGCGGCGACTCAGGTGGGGACTGGCGTGGCCCCACACCAGGGCGTGGTTGTACAGCTCGCCGGGCAGGAAGCGAAGGCGTGGGCCCGACTTGGGACCGCCGACGCGTCGAGGTGGCGCTCGATCGTGGGCGCAACCTGCTCGAAGGGACGCCGCACCCGGAGAACCTCGACAATCACTTCGTGGTGTACCCGGGTGTACCCGGCGAAGTTCGACTTCTACGCCATGGACTGCTACCGCCTGGTCGGCGAGGACGAGCTAGCCCGGGCGCTCACGGAAGAAGTCCTTCGGGCGGGCACGGACTTCGACGGCACGGAGCGCTCACCACCCATGCGCAACGCCGAGGCGCGGGTAACGCTGGAAGTGACTGCCGCGCGGGAGGGCGACTCGGAACAGGCGCTCGTCATGGGCGAGCGCGCCCTCGAAGGCGAGCGCCAGTCCGTCCCTTCGCGCTCATCATGACGAGCCGCGAGTTGGCAGCCGAGATGAGGAACCGATACGCGGCCGAGCCTGCCGCTCAGGACTACCTCGCTCGCCTCCGCGAGCTTGGGCAAGGAACCCCCGGCTTCTTGCCTCAGTAACAGAAGGTGCGGCCTACAGCCGCGCAAACCCTGGCAGCTCGCTGCGCTCGCGTGCGACGGCGTTCAGGAGCTCCCGCCCCCCGCGTGCTTCCGGGCCGACTCGGACCTAGCGTGCCCGACGGGTCGGCACAGTCCCTGCGACTCTCCCGGCTACGCTCGCGCGGGAGCGCCCCGCGGCGCGTGGCTGCGGGGCGCCTTGTGGGGTTTAGTCGACTTGCTCCCCGTCGTACATACCGCCCTTGCAGTAGTTGCCCGCCTCATTGACCGCGGGCGTTCCGCCGCCCTGCTTGCACTCGGAAGGGGTGACGACGGATGGGGCACCCTGTGCGGTGGCGGCGGTGGCGGCGCCTGTGAGGCCGAATCCGGCGAGGGCTGCCGTGGCGATGACGGCGGCGAGGATTCGTCGAATGCGCATTTGGTTCCCCTTTCACGGATTGCCTCAGTTGGGGCACTAGTTAGTTTCTCACCCATGTGGGTGGCACGTCATGTTGAGCCATTCGCGTGACAGTGCTGTCGGGTGCGGGTGCGGTGACGCGACCCGTCGGACAGGCCCTGGACGAAGAGACCACCCGGCCGGATGGGTGGTCTCTTCGTTGTTCCGGAGGCGGCAGCGTTCGCAACCGGCCCAATGCCAAGAGCCGGGGCTGGTCCGGAAATGGTCCGAATCTTGGGACGCTGGGGAGGGGCGCTGCCGTCGACGCCTGCCTCGGGGGCCGCCGTACCCGCGACACGCCCGCGCCCACAGCGTCCCGGTCCGGTGTGGCGACATGCCGGAGACATGCATAGGCCGCGCCGCCCTCGCGGCCCTTCCGGGCTTCGCTCTCCCCGGCGACACCTTGGCCTCCCATCGGCGCTCACCGTGAAGTGCCACCGCAGTGGCGGCCCAGCACCTCGGGGGAAGCGAAGGCCGGCCGCCTCCCCGGCCGAGCCGCGCCCGGCGGTGTGCAGGGGACAGGCCGGGCGGGACGCTGGGCCGTCCGATCCACCTGGTCGGCCTGACGGGCCGGCTACCGCGCTTCGCGCAATCGCAGTTACTCAGCGCGGCCGCCCCCCCGGGTGCCCAGGACGGGCGGGGGAGAGGATGCGACGCTGGAGTGAGGGCCCGCGAGTGGAGGTCCGAGTGCGTCCCATCCGGTCCGCGGCCCTCTCCTTCGGCCTGGCGACCATGTCCCGGTGCGGCTCAATGGATGCGACGCAGAATCGTGCGGTCAGTCTGTGAGCCCGTCGGCCGGGGGCACCACTCACCGAGAGTCGCCAGGCGGCCTTACCGCGTGGATCCGGCCCGCCGGGACCAGGACCGCGCGACCAACCCGGAAGGCAGGTGCGTCCCATGCGCACGTCGACCCGTATCGCCGGTGCCCTCGCCGGCCTGACCCTCACCCTCGGCGGTGCGGTCGCCGCTCCCGCGGTCCGGGCGGACATCCCCGCCTGCACACAGATGGCCGAACTGGCCGGTGCCACCGATTCCGACTCCGTCACAGCGGCCTGCAGCCGTGGCGTGGCCGGAGACCTGCAGAGTTGTGTGACCGGGCTGACCGGGGCCGGAGTGGCGGGCGGCGCCGCGACCGGTGCCTGCCGGGCGGCGGCCCACGAACCGCGTTAGAGGACCGCGCGCGGCAGCCGCCCGCCGCCACCGGTCGGAGGCAGGTACGGCCCGTCTCCTCCTCAATCCCCGGCCTGCCCGGAAACAACGCGGCTCCGGTGGGCAGTCTCGACGCCAAGGACATCGACGTCGCCCCGCTTCTATCGACGTCGCCCCGCTTCTATCGGCGCGCACGCGGCGTACCGATGCGGCCGGTCGAGGTCGGTGACGTCATACCTCTCCGGGGCCGGGCAGTCACGCCCGGGCGCGGCGCCCAGCCTCGCCTCGCGGGCCTCATGCGGAGCGCCCATGCTGAGTAAGAGGGCGCCGTCGTCTTGAGACTTGTCCTTCCCGCAGGCCGAACGAAGGCGCCTGAGAGGAGGAGGAAGTCATGCGCATGCGAAGAATCCTGGGCCTCGCCCTGGCCGCGGCAACCCTTGCCGGCGCGAGCGCCGTCGGCGCTGTCAGCGCCGGGGCCGCCTCGTCTCCGAACATCTCCAGAGACGAGTGCACGGCCGCCGGCGGACAGATCGTTTCACGCCCCTACGCCAGCGACGCCTGCGCGCTGCCTGACGGGACCAGGCCGGCGATCACCTGACCCGTCGGCGCACGGCTGGGCAACCAGTCCGGCCGGTGCACCGGGCGCGGTGCGTATGGGGTGACCGCCCCCGGTCCACCGTTGGGTGGATCGCCCGCGCCCGTCTCGACACCGCGGCACTCGCGATGGTGGACGCCGACCGTCTCGAAGCCAAGGCCGTCACCGCTTCGAGACGGTCCGCGCCGTCCTGAACACCGTGCTCGCCGCCGTCCTGAACGGCCTCGCCATGTCGTCATACATTGACCGACGAGGTCGTTTCGCATTTCCTGGCTGTATTGATTTCGGATTTCCCAGCTGTATTGATCACGAGCATCGTTGACACTCGGCAGGTCTTGAACAGGCGCAGAAGAACGAGCAGTCCCGCCGGCCTCGAGCCTGGATGTGCCGACGGTGATGGAGTCTTCCTTCTGGCGCGGGCGATGATCGCGCCGCTGTGCGCACTGACGTGGCCCATTGCCGATGCCCTGACTCATTCCCACCGTGGAAGAGGTCCAGCAGGTCATCCCGCTCCACCAACCCGTCTGAGCCAAGGCCGACCCCGCCGGCATCGCCAACCGGCACGCGGCCCACGGCCCTCTCCAGGGACCTACGAGACGGCCCCGTAAAAGCACGACCAAGGAGCCGACCGGCACGGTGCACCCGCCGGTCGGCTCCGCCGTGCTCCTCGACGGCCCCGGGGATGACTCCGTCGTTCGGCCCATCAAGGGCACCGGCTGCAACGCCGAAAAGGACCAAGTGGAGTCGCCCCACCCTCGCGTTCCGGTAAGCCTCCGCGCCCCAGGCCGCCCCGATGACGGCGGTCCCGTACCCCGGCCGACAGGCCCGGAGGAGATCCCGCATGCGCGTCTGCCTGCCCCTGACCGCCGTCACCACCGCCGCGCTCCTGCTCGTCACGGTCACCGGCGTGACTCCCGCCGCAGCAGACCGGAACCCCGACGGCACACCACTGGTCAAGGTGTCCCACGGCGACCCGTACGCGGACTGCACCATCGGAGCGATCTCCCCCGAGAGCATCGTCTACCCCGGCACCGAGGTCGAGCCGTACCTGTCCGTCGATCCGCGCGACCCGAAACGCGTGGTCACCGTGTACCAGCAGGACCGCTGGAACGACGGCGCCGCCCGCGGCCTGGTGGCCTCCTGGACCACCGACGGCCACACCTTCCACCGGAGCCCGCTGCCGTTCAGCCTGTGCGCCCCCGGCGGCGCGGACTACGAACGGGCCTCCGACCCCTGGGTGAGCACCGGACCGGACGGCACCGTCTATGCGAGCGGGGAAGGCGTCGACTTCACCAAGAGCACGCGCAGCGCCCTCCTGGCCGCCACCTCCCGCGACGGCGGCCGCACTTGGCAGAACCTCACCACCACGCACGTCGACGAGCAGCCGTTCTTCAACGACAAGCCCTCGCTCACCGCCGACCCGATCCGCGAAGGCACCGCCTACCAGGTCTGGAACCGCCTCGACAACGACCCGCCCGGCCCCAGCTCCCTCGACGGTCCCGGCTACATCTCCCTCACCCGCGACGCCGGCCGCACCTGGAGCGAGGCCCGGCGGTTCGTCGACACCGGCGCCGTGCCCAACACCCAGACCATCGGCCATGTGATCGTCGTCGACCGGCGCACCGGCACCCTGTACGACTTCTACGACCGGATCACCTACTCCGACGACCTGAGCACCGTCACCGAAGCCCACTACGAGGTGGTCACCTCCACCGACGCCGGAGAAACCTGGAGCGCCCCGGCCACCGTGGCCCGCGACACCTCCGTACCGGAGGTCGACCCGAACGACCCCACCAAACTGCTGCGCGCCGCGTCCACCCTGCCCAGCCCGGCCGTCGACCCCAAGTCAGGCACGCTGTACATGGCCTACGAGGGCTCGGACTTCTCCGGCGGCAGGTTCGACTCCGTCCAGCTCGTGCGCTCCACCGACGGCGGACGTACCTGGGGGACCCCCGAGCTGATCAGCCCTGAGGACGTGCCGGCCTTCTCCCCGTCGATCGCGGTCGACGAGCGGGGCACGGTCGCACTCACCTACTACGACCTGCGCTTCCTCAAGCCGGGCGACACCACCACCCTGCCCACCGCCTACCAGCTGGCCACCCTGCCGCACGGAAACCCGGAGCTCCGGACCGAACGACGGATCTCACGGGTCTTCGACTGGCTGCAGGCGCCGTTCGCCGGGGGCTACTTCCTCGGCGACTACCAAGGCCTGGTCGCAGACGGCAAGGGGTGCGGGCGGTGCTCACCGAAACCAACTCCGACGCACCCCAGAACCGTACGGACGTGTACACCAGCAGTCTCCGCACCCGCTGACCGACGGGGACGCCGTCGGCCGACCCGACCGCCGGCGGCTGCAGACAGGCCTCGGACCCACTCCGTGACCACGTTGGGCGGGGAGGTTTGGCTGAGTCCCGCCCGGCGGGGCGGTCCTGCTGCTCTGGGGTCGCGTGAACGCGGTTTGGTCGTGAACGAGGCGCTCGGGATCACCCACCGGGTGCGCCAGAACATCGACCACGCCCAACGCGCGGATCCCGCGTCGTCGCAGGTGGGACCGGATGGCACAGGTGGAGCAGGCCGGTCCGCGAGCACGGCCAACGGCCGGGTTCGGGGCCTGCCGGGCCCGCTTCGTGGCACGCGGATGCGGGCCATGACCGCTTCGAAGGCGGGTGCGTCGCCGGCCTGGCCCGCGGTGACGGTCAGGGCCAGGGGCCGTGCACGGTCGGCGGGCTCGCTGCGGCTTTCGGCCCCCTATTGCGTGCTCCGGCGGAATGCTGGTGGGCGCGGACGACGGTGGAGTCGACCGAGACGGTCCAGCCGATGTCGTCATCGGCGTCCGCGGCCGCCAGCACGGCGGTCAGGATGTTCTGCCAGGTTCCGTCGATGGCCCATCTGATCAGCCGTTTGTGGGCGGTCTGGAACGGGCCGAGCCCGTCGGGCAGGTCCCGCCAGGGCGAGTTGGTGCGGTACTTCCACGCGATGGCCTCGAGCGTTCGGCGGTGATCAGCCCACTGCCGTCCACGGACCGGATCGGTCCTGGCCAGGAGACCCCAGTCGGCTGCTCCCGCGGGGCAGTCGGGCCCTGGTCAGATCGTGACCGGGCCGTGGGCGGTGGCGAACTCGACCGAGACCAGGCCCGGTTCCTCATCCTCGACCCAGGTGACGTCGATCTGGTCGAGGGGGTGGTCGGCCGGTTCGCCGAGGAATTCGGCGATGGAGGCGGCGTCGCCGGCGATGGAGACCCCGTGGATGGTGGTGGAGGTGCGCGGGTCGGCGCTCGGGCGCTCCTCGATGGGGACCAGCCACTGAAGGAAGTAGGGCAATTGCGGGTCCTCCAGCAGTTCCAGCAGGCCGATCTGCTTCCACCTCAGGTCGAACCCGTCGGGGCGGACACGGTGGCCCTCGGCCGAGGCGCGGCCGAGGCGGGCCTCGACCGGAGCGATGTCGTCGACGGAGACCACCCAACCGAGCCAGCCGCCGCCCTCGGCGGCGCGGCGCGCGACCGCCTGGCCGAAGGGTGCGCGGTCGGCGGCGGGGTGGTCGAGTGTGGTGACGACCTCGACGTAGGTGCCGCCGCTCAGCGGGAGAATAAAATTGCGGGTGCCGAATCGCGGGTGCACGCCCCCGTCGACGAACCCGGCGCCGAGGGCCGATCCGATCCACTGGACGGTCGAGACGAAGCTGTCGCGGGCCACCGCATAGGACACGTGATCAAGTTGCACTGCGCCATCATCACCCGACAACCCGCACAAATCCCGACGCCACGCCCGCCGCCCCGGCCGCGTCCGCCGTGGATCCAGCCGTGGAGCGGATCGATCGTCGTCATCCCGGCGGGGGAGGCCCGGTCGAAGCCAGGCAGCAGCGCTGCCGCCTGGTCGAGGCCCACGACCCGCTCGATCAGCCGCTGCGGGGCAAGCGCTGCTGCCACAGGATTTCGATCCGGCATGCAGCACCTGCGCACCGCACTTCCAAGAGACAGGCTCTAGTCTCGACAGGGAGCCCCGTGGACTCGACGGAGTACGACTGCCAGCGCAGGCCCCTACTGCCTTCCACCCGGTAAAGAGGGCCCGTCCGACCAGCCGGCCCACCGCTGTTGGCGGCCTGCGGAGCAGGTGATGGGGATTCTTGAAAACGGCTGTGACCGCGCTTGCGTGATGGCTACGGCTGTCGTCGGATCGGGGCATCCTTACAGGGACTCTTTTGACCGCGAAGATCACGGGCGTGGCAGGATGAGGGCATGACTATCCGAAAGGCTCATGCCGCGTAGGTCCCCCGGCCGAATCAGACGGGAAGTGCCACGTCCTGCCGTCGGATCCGGCGACAGCCGCCATCAGCGCAGTACCACGCGACGCTTGAAGTGCCGAAACAAGCTGGGCCACATTCCGGAGCCGGGATATCCGTGAACGGATATCCCGGCATGCGAAGTGCGCCTACCTAGGAATCTGGGGTTTTGCTCGCAGATTTACCTTCGGAGGAAGGTTTTTCTTCGCCACGGGGTGGCTGCGGTTGCAGTCACGCCGAGGGACAAAGCGAGCACCGCTACAGCCCAGCTGAAGCGGTCGGTCGCCGAGTTTGACGTCCAGTCCCACCAATTGTGGGGGTACCAGATCAAAAAGAAGGCCGAGGCCAGGGGAATGGTCCAGCCAAGTTGGTGGCCGAGCAGCCTCACCGACAGCAGGGCGAGACCGAGCCAGATCAGGAGGGATCGGATGAAGACGACCCCAGCTTCCGTGCTGACGGCGAGTGCCTCAGTGATGAAGGACAAGACGCAAGCTGTCAGTGTCAGGCCAATGCAGTAGTTGAGGCGGAACCGGTGCATCGCGGATGCACCCATTTCGTCATGTTCCGACATGGCTCCGTCGAGAGCCGCAGTGAGGAAGACGGCTGACAGAAGCGGGAGTTCGTGTCGGAAGGGCACACCGGTGGTGACTCCTCCGCTGCCGATGGAAGGCAGCGCGATAGGGGTGCCGCCAAAGAAGGCCGAGAGGAGGGCAATAGCGGCCGTCGCTGCGAGGATTGCTATGCCCCGGTGCACTCTTGCGTAACGGAGCAATTCAGAACCGGTCATCAGGCTTGCACCAGGAAGGGTCTCGAATAATGTGGCTGCGTTCCTCAGCGAGCCATTCCTGCTGCTCGGCTGCGGGCATCCGTGCAGCCTTGGTCGCCTCGCGCTGGGCGGCGGAGACACCTTCCATGTGGAGTCCCTGGTCGGCTACAGCCGGGTCTTGGCCGGTGGAGCGGTACTCGAGCCATAGGTGGATGTTGTCCATCGCCTGCCAGGCCCGGCTCTCCTCTTGCGGAGGGCGGCAGAGGCCCAGCGACTGGGTGAACACCTGGTCGGCCATGGCGATCGCTGCGGTACGGACGTGTCCCTCGGCGATGTCGAATCCTCGGTCGCCCCACTTGGTCCGCCGGAGCCCGAACTCGTAGAACGCTTCGGGTGACTTCAACCAGGATTGGTCGGGCTGGCCCAAGCGCTGGGCCATGGCCGTCAATTCGGGCAGGTACTTGCGGTGCTCGGGCCACACGCACACCTGTGGCGCGCCCCCTCGGCACGGTCGCACAGGGGCGCTGTCGCCGACGCCGGGCGCTCGACCCGCAGTTCGCCGCTGGCTGGCATCGCAAAAACCAGTGCGATGAGGGAGGCTGCTGTTGCCCCGATGGCGGCAGTGCGGGTGGGCAGGGACGTTGCCCGGCGCGGCATCTGGCGCTCGGCGCTGCTCCGCAGTCGCGGTGCTGTCACAGCCAGCGTGGCGAGGGCGAGCGCAAACAGCAGCCTCACGGTGACTGGAAGGGGCGTAGGTGCTGGTCCGGCGGCCCCGCGAGGACATTGAACTTGAAGGGGAGCGCCAGCATGCTGATGAAGCAGCCCAGTGCGCAGACGATGGGGGTGAAGGTGGCGGAGGGCCACCATCGGCCGGCCAGATGGCCTACGGACGCGAAGATGATCAGGGTCGAGGCGCCGAGCAGGAGGTAGGAGGGCCACAGGAATCCGGGGCCCGCCTCGCTGAACGAGATGAACGCGGCGGTCAGGCATCCGACCGCGTAGGCGAGGAACCCGAGGGTGAGAGTGGCGGCCAGACGTGCGGCCTCGATCCGCCAGATTGGTCGGGCGGCCGCAAGCACGGTCTCGGGCATTCCCACGCGGGAGGAGCGTCCGGCCTGCCAGGCTGAGACGCCGGCGAGGACGGGCCCCAGGAAGAGTGTGACGACCTGGGCTGCCACACTGGCTTCGGGCCATACCCCGATCCAGTACCGGGACCGACCGAAGAGCACCAGCAAGTCCACGGCGATCATCACGGGAAAAGCTGTCAGCAGCGGCGAGCGGCGCAGCTCGATGCGGTAGGCATTCAGCATGCGGCCCCCTCGTTGGGTCGGCGGTTGCCGAGTACCGTCATGTAGCCGCGTTCCAGGGGGCTGTCGCCTGGGGCTGCGGGGGTTGCCAACTCTGCCAGCTGCTGAGGTGTGCCGCTGTGGCGCAGTTGGCCGTCGCTCAGCACGAGGACGGTGTCGCAGGCGGCGCCGACGTCCTCAACCAGGTGCGTGCTGAGGAGGACGGCCGTTCCTGCGTGGGCGAGGGAACGAATGAGCTCACGGAAGTCGAGACGCTGCGCGGGGTCGAGACCGACGGTCGGCTCATCCAGCAGAAGCAGGGAGGGGGAGCCGACGATGGCCGCGGCGATTCCGGCCCGGCGGAGCATGCCGCCGGACAGCGACTTCATGCGGTCCCGGGCCCGGTCGGCCAGGCCCACAGCCGCCAGTGCCTCCTTGGTCGCAGAGTCGGCCTTCTTGGAGGGGACCTCACGCAGCCAGGCGCAGTAGCGGACGAAGTCCGTTATGGAGAAGGCCGGGTAGTAGCCGAAGTCCTGCGGGAGATAGCCGATGCGACGGCGGACATGCCGCGCTTGCCGTTCGTTGGTGACGGGGCTGCCGAACAACTCCAGCTGCCCGCTTTGTGGCGGCGCGATGGTCGCGAGGGTACGGAAGAGCGTGGTCTTGCCCGCGCCGTTGGGGCCCAGCAAGCCCGTGACACCGGGCAGGATGGACAGGTCGAGATTCTCGATGATGGTTCGGCCGCTGTAACCCTGCGTGAGGGTCGTCAATCGAGCGACAGGGTATGTCGTCATTGGCAGAATTCCCTGAAATAAAGGATGGGCCCGCCATTCAGGCGGGCCCTCCTTGACTAGCTGACTAGCTGACTAGACAGCGTAAGTCACATGGGTCTTGTTGATCTTGAATGTGCACTCGTGGGTGTCATACTTTCCCACGTATCCGCTGTGCAGGTGGTCCCAGTGCTCCGTATCGAGCTCGACATTGCAGTCATACTGCGTAATGTACGTGTAAGACGGGTAGTTCGACGCGCTGGAGCAGTAGCCGTGACCGGAGGTGCTGTACCAGTATCCCCGGCATCCCTGCTGCCAGGTTGACTCGTAGGACGCGCTCGCTATCGGAGCCGTCAGGCCGATGGCGGCAGCTGCCAGGGCACCTACGACAACACCCTTGGCAACCTTCGAACCGGCTATGCGTGACGCAATGGAATTCATGGATTCCCCCTTGGGAATAGAATGACGGAGGCGTAAAAAACTGCCCCGCAGCTATGAAATGCAAAGCCAACAAGCTGAACGATCTTGAGTCAAGTCGATAGCGAAATTCGACCTTCCGTCATCGCCCATTCTCGCAAAAGGCAATTGGCAAGCTTCTTCCTGTGCTCATCAATTACCTACTTCACTAACAGCGCATCCGCCAACAGGTAAGTTGATCATGGTGGTGATATTCGTTAGGCGCCCGACATGGCCTGCACAAGCCAGGCGCCAGGACAGCCTCTACGCCTCCAGGACAACCACCCGCCGCGCATCAATCTAGGCTCACGCGAGGTCCACGAGTGTGCGTGGTGTGCAGGGATTCTGTGCAACGCGCGCTACTATGGCGCGCCCAGGGAGCTCGCACAGTGTTCGGTGGGGATGATTCCGTAGGCCCAAAGCCGTGACCTCGCCGCGCCACCGGCTCTTTGGGATCGCCTACGCACGGGTCGCGCCGTGGTAATCGGCGGCGGGCATGGCGGAGTCGAGCGGGGCGACCTCGACTTGGCGGCCAGTTCGGGGTGCGTGGAGACCTGGCCGGAGCCCGCGTAGAGGCCGACGTGGCAAATGGAGCCGCGATCGAATTCGCCGAGATCTGCCTGACGGGGTCCCCGCACTGCGCCCGGTGGTCGACCCCGCGCCCGCGGGGATGGTTCGGACGCGGTCCCCTCCCAAGGGTCGATGTCGACTTGGCCGGTGCGAGCGGAGCATCCCGATCAAGCACACGACCCCCGAGTCGCGGGGCTCGCCAACGGCATCGCAGAACTATCCAATGGCGCTGTGGTTCGGCCACGTCCCTCCTGGCCATCCCTGCGTGCCGGTTGTCCATCGCTGCGGGCCGATTCCCAGGAGTGGGCTGGGGCATCACCCCGGCGTCCGCAGCTCTCTCGCCTGGTGAGATCGAGACCTGGCAGCCAACGGGAGGCCCGAGATAACGGATTCAACGTCATGTCCAGGGCTGTCGGGAGTCGGCGGGATGCTTAGGTTAGCCTGCCCTTATGCATTCCATACCTCTGGCCGCCGAGGCCGGCTACGCCGTGCCGCCGCTGTGGCGCATCCTCACCAAGTCCGGCTACTTCATCGGCCTGTCCGGAGCCATCGGCGCGACGGTAACCTACGCGGCCTCCATCCGCCCCGCACTGCGCGTACCGGAGAACGACCGCGGCGACGTCGACGTCATGAGACGAAGAACGGCCGGCTACCTCGCCTGGGCGGGGGTCGTGCTGTTGGTCGCGGGCTACTTCCAGCTCGCCGGTCGCCTGGCGCGGGCAGGTAAGGGCATGCCATTCGGTGACGCCCTCGCGCCGGGCCGGATCTGGGACTTCTTGATGGCGCCGGTGGCGAAGGGGGCCTGGATCGCGCAGGGCACCATCTACCTGGTCCAGAACGTCGTACTGGTCCTCGCGTCCGCGGTCCTGATCTCCCTGTTCCTTCCCCGGGCGCGCCGACACCTGAACGCTGTCGTGTTGACCGCCCTGCCCCTGACGCTCGCGGTGACGCTCGTCGGCGCGGTTCCGGCCACCAAGCCGAAGGACGGGGACAAGTGGCTGGACCTGGTGTTCGTCCAGTCCCACATCGTCAGTGGCGTGGTCTGGGTCGGAGGTCTGGTCCTGCTCGCCGTCCTCGCCGGTGCGCGCGGCCGCCTGAGCGAGGACGCGGGCGCGCTGTGGGCCGACATCTGGCGCCGCTTCGCCTTCGTCGCCCTGATCTGCGTGGGTGCGGTGTTCACCTCCGGCCTGTGGATGAGCTGGAAGCACGTCGGCTCCGTCAGCCAGCTCTGGACCACGACCTACGGACTCTTCCTGCTCGTCAAGATCCTGCTGGTCCTCGGCATGGTCACGGCCGGCGGCGTCAACCAGTTCTGGCTGATGCCCCGTATCGCCCGGGCCCGCCGCGAGGATGCCACGTCCTCGCTCCTGCACCTGACCCTGCGGCACTTCCCGAAGGTGGTCTGGGCCGAGGTGGCCCTCGGGATCGCCGTCCTGGCCATCGTCCCCTTCCTCGGCGGATCGGCCCGCTCCGAGGCGGGAAGCCCCCCGGCCGTGTCGAGCGGCAGCGTCTTCGCCATGGGCGCCGTCCTCGTCCTCACCCTCGCGGCCTCGCTCTACGTCACCGTCAGGACCTCCGACACGCTCGCGCGGCGCGCGGCCGGGGCAGCGACCGCCGCAGTGTCATGACGCCCGCCGGAGAGCGGCGGAGATCATCGGCGGGTTGAGGCGCGCGAAGCCTTCCTGCCGCTCGTACGGGAAGTACCCGTTACGGGTGGAGCGTAAAGGAGCAGCCCGGGGAACCGTCCTGGCCGGAGTGCGAGTCAGACAGGGCAGCGCCTGCCCTGAGGGCAGGCGCTGCACGCCGGGCCCCTTTGGAGGCGCTTCGCGCCGGGGCCCGCCCTATGGAGTGAAGGAAGCAACCCGCCCTGCTCCCTCAGGCAGTGAGGCTAGGGTTCGGGCAGCCCGTGCCGATATGGCGTGCGCGGGTGAGGCCCGGTGCCCAGATGCGCTGTGCGAGCAGCAGTACCACCGGGCCGCTCACCGGGCGCTGTGCGAGGCAGGCGGGCTGGGCGGTCCGGCGTGGTACTCGCCGACTTGTGAGGGGGTCAGGGGTTCATTGGCCCATCGGTGTCTGCGCGGTGCCTCCGTACGAGGCGGTGAGGGTTTCGGCAACGGTGGTTGCATCTGCGTCGGCTACGTCTGCCGGGTATTCGGGCAGCAGGTCGTCCCAGACGGGCAGCCACGACCCGTACAGCTGGGTCTGTCCCTCCGGCCGGGCGAAGAACCACACGTGCAGGTGTGCGGACCCGTCCCCGATCCGGTAGACGTGGGCTCGGCAGATGTTGGCCAGTGCCTGCACATGGCGGACGATGTGAGCGGTGAGCACGCCCAGCTCGGCGGCCAGTTCGTCGGGCAGGTCGGCCATGTCGTAGTGGTCGCGTGGGTACAGCATCAGCACCAGCGGCACACCGACGCCCGGTATCCGGGCCAGTCGCCAGCGGTCGTTGAGCCAGATGCCTTCGTCGCGGGAGCGGCACTCATCGCAGTCCGCCGGGTCTTCGCCGTGCCGCCGCGGCTCGGGCACAACGGGCGGGCGGAGCGCGGACACGCGTAGTCCATCCGCCTCGAAGGGGCTGATGTCCCATCCGGTCATTCTTGCCAACGGAAGCCGAAACTCATCATCCGCAGCCGCACGTGCGTGGTCGTAGAACTCATCGGGTCGCAAGGCCATGATCGTAAGACTAGCTGCGCCCTGCGCCCTGCGCCCTGCGCCCTGCACGCTGCTGGCGGCCCGCTGGATGACAGAAGCCACGGATCTTTCATAGGTCGGCTGCGGCCGCTGCCGGCGCTGGAGCCGGCCCCGCGGCCCGTTGCCGACGTCGAGCGCTTGTGGATCGTGGACGGCATCCTCGTCCGCGACCGCGCCGTAGGTGCCTCCTTCCGCAACTACCGGTTCTCGGCGAACGTGTAGGTCATCATCGATGTCGGCATCCGTCTGGTCGTCGCGGGCGCCCGCCCGGCGCCGGGCAACAAGGCCGACGCCCACGTCTGGCGGGAGTCGGACCTCCCGGCCGCGGCGGCCGGGACGACGGTCATCGCGGACGGCGCCTTCCTGCGCGCCGGTCTGATCGTCCCGCACCGCAGAAGGGCCGGACGTCCCCTCCTGCGTGGACAGGAGGAGGACAACGCCGAGCCCCGCCGGGTCCGCGCCCGCGTCGAGCACACCTTCGCCCGCATGAAGAACTGGAAGATCCTCCGCGACTGCCGCCAGAAGGGAGACGGCCTCCACCACGCCGTCCAGGCCGTCGCCACCATGCACAACCTCGCTTTGGCACGGTGAAACAGCAGGTCAAACACCACTCAGGCCTGCCCGAATCGGACCTTCTGCAACAACCTCTAGCTCTCCTCGGAGGTTGAGGGGCTCGTCGGTGCAGAAGGCAGCGGTAGAGAGGGTTCGAATCCGTCCACCCCGCTCATTGATGAGCCCACCACGCGGCCCCCACTCCGCCGGCGGTTGTGACCAGCGAGACGAGCCACGTGGGCACGCGCTGAATGGTCAAGTGGAGTCCACCGCAGCGTAGTTCCAGGGCTGGAGGCGCAGTGTGGTTACCTGCTCTGACACTCATGTTGGCGTCCTCTTTTCGGGCCTTGTCCTGCTTGGTCTGCATGTCCTCTGGCTCCTGTCGCGCGTCGTTGCGTGACGTTGGTGAGGGAAGGAGCACAATGCGACGACGCGGGTGGGTCGCCATCGACGCTATGCAGTCATGAGAGATGACCGGGGCGTAAGCGGCCAACTCGGATGCTGTCAAAGGGGGTTTGGAGCACGCTGAGCAGCGGGGTCACCTAGGCACGGAGCCTGTCCAAGCACACGTCAACGGGCTGTATTGCCCCGCGACGTATCGCCCTGAGGACGATTTCAGGCTACTGCCAGCCCCCGGGGTCGTCGCTGTCAGCTTGTGTGCAATCCGGGGACTCCAATTTGACCCTTTGGCCAGCGCGGCGCGTTGCTGCCCCACCTTGCTGAGCTACAAAGGGGCTGATCGGGGCGGCGTGCAGGTAATAGCTGGAGGTAAACGCGTCGGCCCCCCAACGGTGTGCAGGTAGTAGCGCTGGAGGTATCCCGCTTGGCACCGACCTGCCACGATGTGTACTCGGCAAGGGGCGGTCGAACCCTGCGACGCGCCGGATGTGTCCGGTGAGTAAGGGGCTTCGGTACCCCTCCGGAATATCGCGCTGATCACGTCATCGGAGCTATCGCGCTGATCAAGTCACGGCGGACGACGACCTGCGGGTGGATCACGACGTGGATGCCGCGGCCCTGGCGGGACAGCTCGTTGGTGACGGAGTCCACGAGGAAGGGCATGTCGTCGGTGACGACCTCGACGACGGAGTGGCTGGAGGTCCAGCCGTTCTCTTCCACCGTGGGGGTGTGCACCCCACCGTGCCCCGCAGACCCCCCGCTCCCTGCTCAGTACCCGGAGGGTCAGGGGGACGTAGACACGCATGGCCCCCGCCTTGCGGCGTCGAACGCCGGCGCCTCGGCAACCGCGCCCCCGGCCGAGAGCACCGTTGCGGCCGTCGCCGACTGACACAGGCTCCGGCGTCAGCCTGGAACCGGTCAGGTCTTGGTTGTGCCGGCTGGTCGTCCGCCGGTGGGAGCCCGCCGGGAGAGGTTGGCGGCGTAGGAGCTGGCGGTGCCGGTTTCCGCTGTCCAGTTGTCGGCGGTCTGCTGGGCGAAGCCGAGCAGCCGGCTGAAGACGTAGGCGGGCAGTTCCCGGGCGAGCTCCATCAGCGAGGCGTTGCGGGCCGGGCCGACCCGGATGCCGAGGGCTGTGAGGCGCAGGGCCAGGCGACGCGAAGGAGAGCCGCGCGGGTACGACGGCATCCGCCGCTACCTCGTCGTCTCCAGCCGGTCCTCACCCACTGGACCGCGACGGTCGGAGTGAGCTCGCTGCGCCAGGTCACGAAGGACCACGTCGACGACGCCGTGGCGGAGTTGTCCGGTATGGCCAGCCGAAGTCTGCCACCGTCCTGCGCAGTTTGTTCCGCGCGCTCAAGAGCCGGCGGGTGATCTTCCAGAATCCGGCCCGTTACCTCCCCGTCGGCGACCTCACCGGCCTCCCGAGGTCCATCCCCTCCGACCGACTGATGGGCCTGCTCGACCCAGGCCAGGACACCGCTCGGCCCGGCTCGTCGTCGCCTTGGCCGCCATCCACGCCCTGCCCGGCAGCGAGATCCCGACCCTGCAGTCCAGTTGGCCTCGACCTGTCCCGCGGCACCCTGGAAGGGCGGCGGGGCCTGCTGCGCACACCCTCTACCTGGAGGAGCTCACCCACCAGCTCGCCGCGGACTGGAGCGCCTACCGCCATCGCCGGTGGCCGGCCTCGGCCAATCCCCACCTCTTGGTCAGCTGCGGGCCCACCCTGAGCCCGATACCGCAGCTAAAGCCCGTGGCGGGTGTGGCAGCGGATCCGGCATTATCCCCGTGTGATCGTGATGCAACCCGTTCTGGAGATCGTTGCTGTCGACGACTTCGCGCTCTGGCCGGTTGGCGAGCACGAATCGTACGGCTACCTCGTACTGGACGGGGAGCTGACTCCGGCTGAGGTCGGCACGGCCGTTATGCGAATCGCCGACTGCAACGACTTCGAGCCGGAGGAGGAGCACGGGCCATGCCCGACCGACCCGCTCGGCACATACCTGCACGGGCTGCTCACCATGCCTGATCTGTTTGCCGCCGGCGGGTTCCGGGTGACCGACAACGCCACCAACACCGTCTTCGTCGAGCTGGGCTGCTGCAACGGCCTGGAGACCTGGCGGGACTGGCTGGAGGTACTCGACGCCACCGGCTGCTCCTACTTCGGCCACGATCCGTCCTCGATGGCCGAACGCGTCGGCGACATCGTCCGGCTGACGTTCGACGCCCACGGGACGGACGGCAGCCCGGTGATCGAGCTGCCTGTAGACCAGGTGCGCACGCTCGTCGCCGGCGCCCAGCAGGATTTGCAGGACTTCCTCAGCCTTGCCGGAACCTGGGCTGAACAACACCTTCCGGCACACGCCGCCGCCGTCACTGCCGCCCTGGCACGGGCACTGGACCTGGCGCCCACACAATGACCAGCTTCCTGACCCACCGAGCGCACGTGCACGATGCCCGACTCCCCCTCCGTCGCCGGCACAGCGCGCTGCGGACCTGCATCACCCTCTTCGCGCCGTACGGCTTCCGGGCGACGTACCACCACCTCACGCTCAGCGCCGCGATTCCCCGGCGTCTGGAGGCGGACCCGGGCGCGCTGGTGCGGGCGGTGGAGGAACTACATGAGGCGCGGGTGCTGTGGCTTGCGCGAGCGGAGGAGTACACCGCGCAACGCCGGGCAGAGAAGCGGGCCGGGCGGCGTGCTGTACCGAACCCGCGACCGTGGTGGCTACGGAGCAGGTGGGACGGCCCGGACCGCGCCTGGCACCAAGACCCGTTTCGTCACCCGTCACTACGACTGTCCGAGTACGTCCGGAGACAGAACGCGATTCTGGACGGCGCCGAGCCCCCCGGCTGCCCGGCCTGTGGGGATGAAGGACCGCGGGGGCTGAGCTCGACCGGGCACGGCTGGCTCGAACTGTGCCGTCGGTGCGCGTGGGTGCTGGCGCCATGTCCGTGCGGGCAGCGACACCGGTTCGTGCCTGAGATCCCGTTCAGCTGGAACGGGATCTGGCAGCGAGCGCACATGAGCGATGACGGCGTGCCGAACCCTCACTGGCCTGCGGGCTAGCCAGTTGGATGCGGCACGGCGAACGCTCGGAACATCAGATCCCGTCAGCCAAGCCGGAACCCGCACGCGTGGCACCGCCGCAGCCATCAACTGGCACGCAGGTTCCGGCTTACCAACGTTCAGGATTCCGGGAACCCGCGCGCTTCGGCCCGCATCAGCGTGAAGATCGCCCCGCTCCACCCGGATAGCACCGAGTGCGACCACGCGGTCAGCCCCTCCGGCAAGCCCCGCGACCTCGCCTCCGGATGCGTCGGCCGCCGCTCCTACGCCGTGGTGTGCAGCGCCTGCGGCCTCGTCGGTGACCCCCACAGCCTCGGGGTCCTCGCCGAGCCGGCGCAGACCCGGCACCGCGACAGCCACAAGACCACGCTCGTCCCGGCCACCCGCTGACCCCCACCCACCCGGCATCCGGGAGCAATTGGTCCCGGATGGCCCGTCGAAACCCAAGCCGCGGCAGGAAGCCGGGCCACCCCGGCGACCACCAACTGGTCACCGGACCCGGTATAGAGCCCGACCTCATGCTAGAACGGTGACCGGCTCATACACGAAGGCCCCTCACCACCCCGATTGTTCCGGGTGGTGAGGGGCCTTTTCGCTGTGCCGGAGCTGTTGCCCGAAGGCAGCCGCTACGTCATGAGGCCGGCAGCTCGAAGGCCGAAGACCGGCCGGCACGTCGGCTTCGGGGCGAGGACCGGCTCCGCCCCCTCCGGAGCCGGTGACTTCTCGATCACAGCAGGGCCGTCAGGCGCTGAACGCTGCGGCTGCCCTCACGACGTACGCCCAAGGGGATCAGGGCGGCATGGGTCGGCAGGCGCACGCCCCCAGTGAACGCAACCCTAGTGCCTGGGCCTTCTGGCGCCGCCGCCACGCCGATCAGCAGGAACCGGCTCTGTAGCCAGCACCAGCCGGGCCGCTGCACCCCGCGCAGTCGTGCCCGCATCCCGTACCTGCTTCGCACCGTCGCCTCTACGCGCTCACCGTGCCGACCGACGACGCGCAGCTGCTCCATGTCGGGCACGACCTGCCCGAACGCTCCCTCCAGGTCGCCCAGCAGGTCCCAGACCCGTTCGAAGGGGGTGTCGATGTGCGCCTCGGTCACGTGGGCGCCGCGAATACCGCTGGCCAAGGCGTGCAGGCGGCGTACAGGGTCGAGGTCGGTGATGGGCCAGGGCTCGTTCATGACGTCCACGCCTTCCGGAAGATGTCGCGGGCCCGGTGCAGCCGCGACTTGACAGTGCCCGTGCGCACGCCGAGCAAGGCTGCGGCGGTGCGCTCGTCCAGGCCTTCGACGTCACGCAGCATCAGCACCGCGCGGTGCTCGGGGGAGAGCCGTTCCAGTACGTCCCGGATGTCGGCGGAGAGTTGCGGGTCGCCACGGGCGGGGAGCGCGCTGAGATCGGCCGGTACGGTGCGGGCGGCGCGGTGCGCGGTGCGGACCGCCTCCCGTACGGCGATGGCACGGACCCAGCCGTGCAGTGCAGCGGGGTCCTTGAGGGTGCGTAGCGACTTGAAGACCGACACCAGGGTCTCCTGCGCAGCGTCGGCGCCTTGGCCCAGGGCTATGGGCGCGCAGACGCGGCCCACGTACGGGGCGAGGACGTCCAGGAGTTCGGCCATGGCTAGGGTGTCGCCACGCTGGGCGGCTCGCACGAGGCGGACCGTCCGGTCACCGGATCGTTCATCGGGCACGGTCCGCATCCTTCCACCGCGCCACGCGCAGAGCGGCGACGGTCAGGACGGCGCACAGTGGGGTGTAGAGCATGAGGTTGAGCCAGTAGAAGGCAGTGCCGGTCTCTTTGGCGAACAGCCAGTAGATCCCCGCCAGGGCGCGCAGCGAGAGGCCTGCTGTCACGGCCAGGGTGCCGAAGCGGAGTAGCAGGTGGCGCGGTCGGCGAGAGTGGGCAAGGACGAAGGCGGCGGCGGTGAGGAGCAGGACGACAAGAGGAAGCAGGATCGATGGTGTGAACGGCACGTCTGTACCGAGAACAGCTTGGGAGAGGCTCCTGTCGTCGGCTGCGGGCCATGTGGCTCCCGTCGTCCAGTAAAGGTGGAGCACAGCGTCCACGGTGAGCACCGAGGCGACGAGCGCAGCGGCGCGGGTCGGGGCGGTGGTGGCAGGCCGGTACAGCATGGGTCCTCCTACGCGGCGAGGGTTTCCGTCGGTCTGTTGAGGAGCCGCGCACGCGAAACGTTCCCTCGGGCTGCGTAAATTTTCGAAGATGTGCGAAGCCCACCCGGGCCGAGCTGTCGAGCCGCTTCCGGTGCCGCGGCGATCAAACGCGTCAGCAGCAGGGCTGAGGCTGCCATCAGCGTTTCGCTCCCTCGGTCGCCGGCGTTGGACGAGTCGGTGGGCGGCCTCGCCCGTCCCGTCGGCTTCTGGAACGGCCCCGGAGTCCTGGCTCAGACACCCGCCGCAAGGTAACCGTCGAGTGGCTTGCGCGTCGTGAGATAGCCCCGTTTCCCGGCCTTGGGCGCCTCGTTGGGCTGATCGAGTGATGCGAGGGTCGGCGAGTGAGGGGCGGGGCGTGCGCCAAGAGTGGTCGCCAGAAGAGCTGTTAGCGAGCTGGACACCGGTGGACAGCGACTGGAAGAAGAAGGTCCGCGGCAAGGAAGGCATCCTCTTCAAGCTGGCCGACGCCGCGATCGGCAAGCCGGACGAGATCGTGCGCACGGCCCTGTACCCCGTGGTCGGCGAGAAGCCACTGCGCGACCTGGTCGCCGAGGCGAAGGCGAACGAGAAGGTCTTCAAGGCCAAGGTCCGCACCACGCTGCGCTCCTCGTACAGCTCGTACTACCGGCAGATGCTGCCGCCGCTGCTGACCATGCTGGCCCGGCGACTTCGAGGCCACCCGCACCGTGAACTACGCCGCGATCCGCCGGCCGATGGACCCGCAGGCGTTTATCACGGACCTGAAGCAGCGCATGACGGCCGGCCTGGACCGGCTGTCGGCCGCGCTCGCGGACGGCTCCGCGGGCGGGGTGAAGGTCACCACCCGGCACGGCGAGCCGTGGATCACCGTTCCCAAGCTGGAGAAGCTGGACGAGCCCACCGGCCTCCAAGCGCTCAAGGACGAGGTCGTACGACGCTGGGGCGTCCTCGACCTCCTGGACGTGGTGAAGAACGCCGACTTCGCCACCGGCTTCACCGACGAGTTCGCCTCCGTCGCCGCCTACGAGCGCATCGACCGCGCCGTCCTCCAGCGTCGGCTGCTGCTCGCCCTGTTCGCGCTCGGTACGAACATGGGCATCCGCGCCATCGTGGCGACCGGCGAGCACGGCGAGACCGAAGCCGCGCTGCGGCACGTGCGCCGGCACTTCATCACCGTCGACAACCTGCGCGCCGCCGTGACGAAACTGGTGAACGCCACCTTCGCGGCCCGCGACACCGCATGGTGGGGGCAGGGCAGGGCACGGCATGCGCGTCGGACTCGAAGAAGTTCGGGTCCTGGTCCTCGAACTTCATGACCGAATACCACGCCCGCTACGGCGGCAACGGTGTGATGATCTACTGGCACGTGGAGCGGAAGAACGTCTGCATCTACTCCCAGCTCAAGAGCTGTTCGTCGTCCGAGGTCGCGGCCATGATCGAGGGCCTGCTGCGGCACTTCACGGACGCCGAGATCGAGTCCAACTACGTCGACACCCACGGCGCGAGCGTCGTCGGGTTCGCCTTCACTGAGCTGCTCAACCTCCGGCTGCTGCCCCGGCTGAAGAACGTCGGCAGCGTCCGCCTGTACCGGCCCGACGACGATCCGCCCGGCTGGCCGGCGCTCGGCGGCTCCCTGACCCGCTCGATCCGCTGGGACCTGATTGCCCAGCAGTACGACCAGATGGTCAAGTACGCCACCGCCCTGCGCCGGGGCACCGCAGAGGCGGAACAGGTGCTGCGGCGCTTCACCCGCGGCGGCCCCAAGCACCCGACCTACCAGGCCCTCGAAGAGCTCGGCCGCGCGGTGCGCACGATCTTCGCGTGTGACTACCTCGCCAGCCCCGGCCTGCGCCGCGAGATCCACGGCGGGCTCCAGGTCGTGGAGCACTGGAACAGCGCGAACACCGTCCTGCACTACGGCAAGGACGGCGCCCTGACCGGCCCGGACAAAGAGCACGCCGAGACGTCGATGCCCGCCCTGCACCTGCTCCAGTCGAGCCTCGCACACATCAACACACTGCTGCTTCAGCAGGTCCTCGCCGAGCCGGTCTGGGCGAAGAAGCTGAGCGACGAGGACCGGCGTGGGCTGACCGCGCTGTTCTGGTCGAACATCAACCCGTACGGCACGTTCCGCCTCGACATGAACAAGCGCCTGGACCTGTCGGGCGTGACCGTTCCCGGTCAGCGTGCCGCCGTGAGCGAGCGAGCCGAGGCGCCCCCCGCCACCCGCTGAGGATTATGATCACTCACCAAGATTAGTAGACAGTGTCTACGGCGCATGGTAGACACTGTCTATGAGTGATGAGAGCTCCCTTCGGGAGCGGTTGATCGATGTCGGGGTCGACCTTGTGCTGACCGAGGGCTCCGCGTCCGTGGGCCTACGGGAAATAGCCCGTCGAGCGGGGGTGTCGCACGGGGCGCCGCGTCGGTACTTCCCCACGCACCACGCGCTGCTCTCGGCCATCGGCCGTCGCGGCTTCGAGGATCTCGCAGCCATGTTCGAGGCCGCGGTCGCCGGCACGACCACACCGCGCGGCCAGTTGGAGGCTCTCGCGCGGGCGTACGTCGGGTACGCAATGGAACGCCGCGGCATGTTCGAACTCATGTGGCGGCACGACCTGCTCGACGGCGCGGCGCAGGCTTCAGACCAACCGAGGCTGCGCGAGTCGACCCTCCCGCTGTTCGGACACTTCACCGGACTCGTCGCCCGATGCCGATCGGAGCGGGATGCCGCGCGACACGCCGACGGGCCGAACGAGGCCGCACCGCCGCCTGCGGTGACCGCTGCCGCCCTGTGGTCAAACCTGCACGGCATCGCCCAGCTGTGGGCCTGGGGCAGCTTGCAGCTCGCCCTCGGCGCCCCACCGCTGGACGGCGACCCCGGCGACAACCAACGCGACCGGCTCATCGCGGCAGTTCTGGACGCCCATCTCGGCCCGGTGACCTCATGACCGCACCCGCACAGCGGCACATTGCACTTCTGGTCAGCGTGGTCGGCGCGATGATCGTCGCACTGGACGGAACCATCCTGCTCATGGCGCAGCCCGGCATGCAGCGTGATCTCGGCGCGAGTGTGGCGCAGATCCAGTGGACGAGCACCAGCTATCTGGTCGCCGTGGCCGCGTTACTCGTGGTCGCCGGGCGCCTCGGGGATCGGTACGGGCACCCGCGCCTGCTATTCGTCGGCGTCCTCGGTTTCGGGGCTGCCTCGGCCGGGATCGCGCTCGCGCCGGCCGTCGGCTGGGTGATCGTTCTGCGCGCGGTGCAGGGCGGGTTTGCCGCGTTCCTGCAACCTGCGACGCTCGCGCTGCTACGGCTGGCGTATCCCGCGGACCGGCTCGGCACGCCGATTGCCATCCGCACCAGTGCGATCGCGGTAGCGGCAGGGTCCGGTCCGCTCCTGGGCGGTGTTCTCGTGGCTCATCTGGGATGGCACGCCGTCTTCTGGGTCAACGTGCCCCTCGCGTTCGTCATCGCCGTTCTCGCCGTCGCCGTACGGACGCCGGCACCTCAACGTGCCAACTCTCCACGGCTCAACCTCACCAGCGCGGGCCTGCTAGCGGTCGCGCTCGCAACCCTGGTCCACGCCTTGTCCGATGTACCCGCGCGGGGGTGGACCGCCACGCCGACGCTGCTCGAATTCCTCGCCGTCATCGGCGTCGCAACGGTGCTCACCTGGCACGAACGCCGCACCACGCACCCGATCGTTCCACCAGCCGTAGCGCGGTCCGTACCGGTGACGGCGTCGATGGCGATCCTGCTGGTCACCGCCGCCGGCGTGTTCGGCGCGCTATTCATGGCCACGTTCTACCTCCAGGACGTACTTCGCCTCGACCCACTCGCCAGCGGTCTGCGCGTGCTCCCGCTGACCGTGCTCATGGTCCTCGGCTCACCCGCCGCGGTCGCCGCACTGCGCCGGTACGGTGCGCGCCGCACCGCGATCGCCGGTACGGTCCTCGTCGTGGTCGGCATCGCGGGGCTGTCCCGGCTCGGTCCCGCCAGCACATGGATGGCCATGGCTGCAGTCTTTGCCGCCATCGGTGCCGGGTTCGCCACCGTGATGGTCACCGCCACCGGGACCGTCGTCGGTGACGCGCCGCCCGGGTACGCCGGAGTCGTCGGCGGGCTCAAGCAGACCGCCATGAACATCGGGCCGACCTTCGGCATCGCCGTCGCGGCCAGCGCAACCGGCTCGGCTGTTCCAACCATGAGTTCCACTCTGCTGATCCTGGCCTCACTCGCCGCTCTCGGCCTGCTGCCCGCGTCGCGGCTGCCCCGGCGGCCGGCCCACCAGGAAGGAGACGACACGACCGCCTCACGCCCGGCGCAAGCACCAACACCACAGGCGGCACCCGCTCGACACACAAACAGTTGAGCACCGCCGAACACACCCAGGCTGATCCGGTCATGTACCAGACCGATCTTCAGTGTCGGCAACGATCGCCTGCCGACACTTGGGGACGTGATCAAGAACCCGCAGGTGGGCAGTGTCGGCAACTCGCGTCGGAAGACAACGTCGGTGAACGGTGCACCCGAGAGATTCCGACACATGCTCATCGGCTACGCGCGGGTCTCGACCGCCGACCAGAACCCCGATCATCAGATCGACGCCCTGCTGCGGGCCGGTGTCGACCGCGACAACATCCACGTCGACACCGCGAGCGGCGCGAAGGCATCCCGGCCGAAGCTCGACCTCGTGCTCCAGTTGTTGCGCGAGGGCGACACGTTGAAGGTCACCCGGCTCGACCGGCTCTCCCGCTCTGTGCTCCACCTGGTGACGCTCGGCGCCGACCTGCGCGAGCGCGGCATCGGGCTGCACGTGATCGAGCAGGGCATCGACACGTCGACGATGGAGGGACGGGCGATGTTCGGGATGCTGTCCGTGCTGGCCGAGCTCCAGCGCGAACTGATCGTGGCGAACACCAACGACGGACTTGCCTCCGCCCGCGCCCGCGCCCGGGGCCGGGTTGGCGGGCGCCGGCCGAAGCTCACCGAGGACCAGGCCGGGCTCGCCCAACGGCTCTACGACGAGCGAGAGAAGACCGTCCAGCAGATCGCCGACATGTTCAGCGTGCCAAGGTCGACGGTGTACGGGTACCTCGACAAGACCAAGACCGTGCCCCGCCAACCCAAGAAGACCGCGGTCACGAAGTCCTGATCGCTACTTTGCGGCTGGTGTCTGAGCTAGGACTCCAGGGCCGGAACGGTCTGTCGCTGTCCCTCTCAACGAACCGAGTTCAGTTCACACGTCTCACCCAGTACCGTCCACGCAGGTAGGCGGCATATGGACGACTGGCTTCGTTGAGACAGGACAGCTACCTCCGGCCCTGACCCCCGTGTCTTGTGCCATCGAAGTCTGAGCGCGTGCCACCGAAATTTGAGCACCTGGGATGCCGGGGCCGACGGCTGGCTTCACACGTCGATGGTCCTTCGAGCGTGTTCAACGAACTGGGCGCGCTTCGATGATGCGTGGTCCGGGAACAGTCTGACCCCCTGGGACTCCCTCGCAACGTAGGGACCGCCGCCCTGCCCGAGGGTGGCAGCGCTGATGGCGGCGATGCAGGCCGGGCGACGGCGGCCATCGCCAGAGGGTGCAGGGACTGCCGGAGCAGGGCGCCGATCCCGCCGACGAACAGGGCCGCGTCGGCGTGCACCCGCCGCACCGGATGGTCCGGCCCGAACCAGCGCGGACCGGGCGTGAGGTGGATCCGGTCCCGGGTGGCCGGGCGCTCGGGTCCCGCCACCCGCAGGAACAGTGCCTCGCCCAGCCGCGCACGGGCACCTGTGACAACCGTCCTCCACTGGCCCATGAGAACAGTATGCTCACCGGCCGGCTCCACCTGGTGGCCACGGTCTGGCCGCTGCACGACAGGGGCCGAGGGCTGAACCGGGCTCTCGGCCCGGCGGCTGGCGGACGGCGGGCGGCCGCGCGGGGCCAGGGTGCTGCCGTCCGGGCCCGCAGCCCGGGGGCGGCAGCTGAAGCGCCGTCGCCGGGGGTTCGCCGGCTGCCCTGATCCTGCCGGGGGAGGGGAGTCGGGGCAGCCGGGTGCCGTGCGGATCCTGGCGGCAGCCCGTCGTGCGGCCGGGCCCCTGCCGCGTGCCGTCGGGGGAGGTGCCGCGCGGCAGCGGCCCGGTGCGAAAGCGCCTCACCCCCACGGTGTGGGCTTTCGTCATCCCGCGTGTTACCCGTCGACTTCTTCGCAAACGCCCCCGGTTGACAGTGAGCGGCGTCCTGAGACTCCCTCAGGCAGAACAGGCGCCGCCCGGGACCAAGGCGCGTCGACGCCGTCGGATTCCGGCCGCACCCCGAGATCGCGCAGCTGATTGGCCGCCAGCATGGCGGTGAACATCGCATCCGGGTTGGCGCCGCCGCCCCCAAATTCGGCGAAGCATTCCGCGTAGTGGGTCGTGAACGCGCTCGGCCGGACCTGCCCGCTCTCCCAGGTCAGCCCGAGTGCCGCCTCCTGCAGGGCGGTTGCAGGGACCGGCCCGGTCCGAGGGGCAGCTGCACGGTGGTCACGCGGCGGGCCCGGCACTCTCCGCGCTGGCTGATCCCCTGCGCGCCGAGTGGTGCGCGAGGACTACTGGGCATCGTGCCGGCCGAGTGAGCTCAGGGCGCCGGTCGGTACGTACGGGTGCGCCTCGGTCCCGAACCCGTCGAGGGGTTCGGGACCGAGGCGCACCAGCGGTATCCGCGGGCGGCAGTGGCATCCGCGGTGCGGTCAGGTCACCGGCAGGTCACCGCTTGAACATGTCCTTGATCTTTTCCTTGGCCTCGCGGGCATCGCCCTTCGCCCCTTCGGCGCGGCCTTCGGCAGTCAGTCGCTCGTTGCCCACCGCGCGGCCGGCCGTCTCCTTGAGCTTGCCCTTGGCCTGCTCCGCCTTGGCCCGGCCCTTCTCATTCGTCGACACAGCTGATCACTCCCTGAGGGTGCGGGAAATGCCTTGCTCTTCGCGTCTGACCCCGATCGCACCCCGCAAACGTGAGCCGCGCGGGCAGGTCGGGAATCCGGTCAGGCGGGCGGGACGCCGAACGGCATACCGGAGAGGTAGTGCGTACCCAGGGCCTCGCGATGGTCCGCGTTCCCGAGGTGCTCGTCCCGACGGAACTCCGGAGCGGCCTTGATCTGGTCCTTCGTACGGTCCACGTAGACCTTCTCCGCCGTATGGTCGATGCGGGTCACCAGACCCGCCGGCAGCAGGACCTCCTTGCCGAGGATCCACACGCCGGTGTCGACGACCAGATAGGCGTCGGTGACCTCGTCGGAGTGCTTGTCGACCTTGCCGATGCTGCCGTCGAGCGCCTCGACCCCGTAGCTGGTGAGGTCGACCGCGAGGTAGTCGACGCCGACGCTGTAGGCCCAGACGTTCTCCGTCATGCGAAACAACTCCTTCGATCGGAACTGTGGCCCCCTCCATCCCCGTGGCCCCGGGTATGGAGGGACCTCCGTCGATGGCGCGCCTGCCCAGAGACCCGCGCTTCCACCCCCTCCTCTGTGTGCGGGACCGCCCGCTGACTCCGAGAAAAAACTGCGCTCCGACGGTTTGGGCCGACGGAGACCGGCCATAAGCCTGGTCACGGGAGTCCGCGACGGTGAGCGGCGCGGGTTCCCCAGCGGACCCGGGCCGCGTGGTGGCATCCCCCGCCATCACGCGGCCGGGCTCCTGCGTACCCCGGGGTCCGTACCAGGGGCACGACGTACTGCCCTCGGCGGCGTACGGAAACCGGACGCTGCCTCGGTAGGCGCTCTTTCCGACCGAGCCCCTCCCTGTCGCCTCCCCGATGCCTCGCCCGTCCGACCTCACTCCAGCGCCCGGTGTCCGGCGGCCGCTCATCGGACGGCTTGGATGCCGTCGGTGGCGCCGTCGGTGGCGCCGTCGGAGTGGACAGCGGCCGATTCTCAGGGCGGCGGCCGTACGCCCGGATCGGTCCAGGCCGCCAGGGCCTCGCCGTCGACACAGACGATGCCGCACGTGGCGGCGTAGTCGAGGGCCGGTGCGGTGAAGGAACCGGTGGTGACGACGATCGCGACGTCGGCGTCGTGGACGGCGAAACACGTCCCGCCGAAACGCTGCAGGTCCTGCGAGCCGACCCGGTTGTCCTCGGCGTAGTGCTTGCACTGCACTATGACGCGCAGCCCGTCTGCGTACGGGACGACTGCACCCCGGTGGAAGTGGTGGGCGGCGCTGGCGACCTGGGCGCCGACGTGATCGTCACAACCCGGAGCGCGGCGACGCAGTGCTCGAAGCCGTCGGCATCGACCGCGGCATGGTCCAGCGCGTCGGCTCCCATATCCGGTGGATCCGTCGAGGGGCGCACGCTTGCTGACGGCCGCACGTCCTTCGCGGAGCGCACGCCCGGGTCGGGCTGTGCCGTGGGGCGCCGCCTGACGGGGGAAACGCTCCATCCGGCGAACGCCACGCCGATCAGCAGTACCACCGCCGCCGCGGCCACGGGCAGGACCGGCATCCGCGTCCCGGCCGCCGCGGTGACCTTGACAAAGACGGCCAGCCCGCCCACGGCGGTCCCGGCGAGTCCCACGGCGAGCACCAGATCGCGCCCGAGCAGTGCGCCGCGGTGCCGGACCCCGCTCCTGTCCTTCCTCGATGCCACGGGTCAGCGCCTACGACCCCAGCCCCGTCCGCGGGCCGCCCACCCATGGCCGATGCCGGCGACGTGCAGCGCGAGCGCGGCGAGACCGATCAGCATGAAGTTGGTGGAGCTGAACACTTCATTGGTGCCGATGGTGGCCGCGTTGATCAGGAACGCGATGAAGAACAGCACTGCGGCGGTGATGCCGAGCATGTCCATGCCCCTTTCGGTCGGTGACGGCCATGTTCCCCGCACGGGCCGGATCATGAGCAGCTGCTCCCGTCGGATTTCGCCGTGCTGCGCAGAAACGGAAGGGAACCCAGTCCCTCCTGTGTCAGCTCCCTCGCACGGGGCAGGGGCGTGAACGTCCATGTCACCTACATCCGTTGAGGAGATATGAACAGCGCTCTTCGTGTGCTGACCGTCCTGGGCGGCTCGATCCTCCTCACCCTCGCGGCCGGTTGGGCCGTCGACCTGCTGCTGCGCCGAGCCGACGCGCGCCACCCCGAGACGCCCCTGTGGAACCTGCTGCGCCGGTGCCGCCGCGCCCTGCTGATCGTGCTGTTCGCGGCGCTGCTCAGAGGTGCCTACCGGCAGATCGCATGGCCGCCGCTGCAGGACCACGCAGCGGCCGTGGGACGGGTCCTCTCCCTCACCCTGATCGGCGCGGGAGCCTGGCTGCTGGTGGCCGTGGCCTCCGCCGTCGTCGAGTCGGGGTACGCCCGCTACGCCACCTCCACCCGCGACCCGGCCCGGCTGCGCCGCGTCCGCACCCAGGTGACCCTGATCATGCGGGTGGTGACGGTCCTCGTGGCCGTCGTCGCGCTCGCCGCGATGCTCGTCACCTTCCCGAGCCTCCGCGCGCTCGGCACCTCCGTTCTCGCTTCCGCCGGGATCATCGGAATCGTGGCCGGTGTCGCCGCCCAGTCCAGCCTCGGAAACCTCTTCGCGGGCTTCCAGATCGCCTTCGGCGACATGGTGCGCATCGGCGACACGGTCGTCGTCGCGGGCGAGTGGGGGGTGGTCGAGGACATCACCCTCACCTTCCTCGCCGTACGCACCTGGGACGAACGCCGCATCACCATGCCCGTCTCGTACTTCACCACCCGCCCCTTCGAGAACTGGTCGCGCGGCGGCATCCAGATGACCGGCACCGTCTTCCTCCACTGCGACCACCGCGCACCCGTGGACCTCCTGCGCGACAAGGCCGAGGAGGTACTGCACAACAGCAAGGAGTGGGACGGCCGCGGCTGGGACCTCGCCGTCACCGAGACGACGCCCTCCACCATCGTGGTGCGGGTCATCGTCACGGCCAAAGACCCCGACGACCTGTGGACGGTGCGCTGCGCCGTACGGGAGCAACTGGTCGCCTGGCTCGCGGAGAAGCACCCGGATGCCCTGCCGCGCATCCTGCTGGATCCGGCACCGGGAGCGGCACCGGGCCATGCACCGGCACCGGCACATGCACCGGCACCGGGACAGGCGCCCGCACCGGACGCCGCCGGAGCTGCCGGAGCCGCGCGCGCCCGGCAGTAGGCGCCGGCGGCGTGAACCCCGCCACCACGCGCTTGGCGCGCGGTCGTCGGGACACAAGCGGGGCGTGCTGAAGACACGCGCCCTGATCCTGCCCGGCGCGGTGGCGGCGTTCGCCGCGGTCGCCGCCGTTCTCGTCCCGCCCTGGTGGTGGGCCGTGGCCGGCCCGTTGCCGCTGCTCGGCCTGGTGGCCTCATACGACCTCCTGCAACGCCGGCATTCCGTCCTGCGCAACTACCCCTTGCTCGGGCATCTCCGGTTCGCCCTGGAGGCGCTGCGGCCGGAGATCCAGCAGTACTTCATCGAGCGGAACTTCGACGGCCGCCCCTTTGACCGCGACACCCGCAGCCTCGTCTACGAGCGGGCTAAGGGCACCGACGTCGAGGAGCCGTTCCGCACCGAGCTCGACCTCCACCGACCCGGCAGCGAGTACCTCACCCCCTCCATGGCTCCGCACCCGGTACGGGCCGACCCGCTCCGGATCCGGGCCGGCGGACCCGACTGCACCCAGCCGTACGACATGGCCCTGCTCAACATCTCGGCGATGAGCTTCGGCTCCCTGTCCGCCAATGCCGTCCTCGCCCTCAACACCGGTGCGCATCTGGGGGTTTCGCCCACGACACCGGCGAGGGCGGCCTGTCCGAGTATCACCTGCGCCCCGGCGGGGACCTCGTGTGGGAGATCGGCACCGGATACTTCGGGTGCCGCACCGACGACGGGGGCTTCGACGAGCGGCAGTTCGCCGAGAAGGCCGCGCACCCGCAGGTCAAGTGCGTGTAGCTGAAGATCAGTCAGGGCGCCAAGCCGGGCATCGGCGGCGTCCTGCCCGACGCCAAGGGACCTCGACGACCCGACCCGCGCCGCCGACCTGGCCGGAATCCTGGCCGAGGAGCAGGTCCGCCTTGTCCTCCACCCGGAGACCTTGAACCGCTACGCGTAACTGACCGCTCAGCGACCCAGCCGGGACGCGAGCCCGTCGAGCACGCAGTCCAGGCCGAACGCGAACTCGACGTCGGGGTCGAGTTCCTCGGCTTCGAGGACGCGGCGGGCGAGCATCGGGTGTTCGCCCGCCGCGAGGACCTCGCTGATGTAGGGGCCGACGCTGCGCTGCCACTCCTCCTCGCTGAGCCCGGTGCGTTGCTCCGCGCGTCGAAGGGCCTGCTGGGCGGCGACCGAACCCAGCACGTACGCGTGCACGGCGCCGAGCGCCTGCGAGGCCAGGGTGATGTCGGGCGTGAGCGCGACGGCGGCGCGCAGCGCGGACTCGGACCGCCGCAACGAGTTGGGGCCGAGCGCGGGCCTCCCCGCCAGTTCACCCGCCAACCAAGGATGCCGCAGCAGCGTCGCACGCAGCGCGTTCGCGACCGCCCCCAGATCGGCACGCCAGTTTTCAGCGGACTCGGGCAGCGGATCCTCGCCCTGCGCCGCGTCGACCATCAGGTCCACCAGCTCGTCGCGGTTGGTGATGTACCGGTAGAGGAGGCGGTCCCGGAACCGAGATCACCCGCGACCCGCCGCATCGACACCGCCGCCAGTCCCTCCGCGTCCGCGACGGCCAGCGCGGCGGCCACGTACTGGTCCACCCCGGGCGCGCGTCGACGCGGCTCGGGGCGCGGCCGGGTCCACACCGACGAGGGAACGGGTTCGGTCATCGGGGCGGTTCCTTTCCTCGTTGACCCGCATCCTACCTTCTGGCTACGGTGTATCCATGACGGAGACAGTGTATCCAGACGTACCGGTGCTCGTGGTCGGAGGCGGCAGCGTCGGCCTGCTCACCGCGGCGCTGCTCACCCACCACGGTGTCCCCGCGGTGCTCATCGAACGCCGGTCCGGGCCGTCGGTGCACCCACGCGCCACCGGCATCGGACCGCGCACCGTCGAGGTCCTCCGCGAACTCGGACTCGACACCGCCGTCGACGCCGTCGCGGTCGACCTCCGGGGCGCCGTGGGCAAGGCGGTGGCGCGGACCGTCGTCGAGATGGGCGCGGGCGACGTCGCGACCGTGCCCATGCCGACCCCGTCCGCCGACGAACTGGACGTGACGCCGTTCAGACTGCGCGGCGTCTGCGCCCAGGACCGGCTCGACGCCGTCGTGGCAGCCGACCTGGCACGCCGCGGAGCGGACCTGCGCTGGTCGACCCGCCTGGTCGGCATCGCTCAGGACGCCGACGGGGTCGACGTCGAACTGGAGGGACCCGACGGCCGCTACTCGCTGCGGTGCACGCGCGTAGTCGCCGCCGACGGCACGCACAGCACCGTGCGGACCGCGCTCGGTGTGGGCACCTGCGGGCCGGGCGACCTGGGCAAGTCGATGATCAACATTCTGTTCCGCGCCGACCTGCGACCGCACCTGCGGGGAATGTCCTTCGCGACCTGCACGATCACCACGCCGGAGGCGCCCGGCCTGCTGGCCACCGTGGACGGCGAGACGAACTGGGTCTTTCACGTCTCCTGCGACGTCGACGGCGGCGAACGGCCCGAGGACTTCACGCACGAGCGCTGCGCTGCGCTCGTCCGCCTGGCAGTCGGCGATCCCGACCTCGACGTCGAGGTGCGCAGCGTGCTCCCGTGGCGGCCCCGGAGCGCAGCGGCCGAAAGCTTCGCCGTCGGCCGCGTGTTCCTGGTGGGCGACGCCGCGCACACCGTGTCGCCCCTGGGCGCCTTCGGCCTCAACACCGGGGTCGCCGACGCGCACAACCTGGCGTGGAAGCTGGCCGGCGTCCACCAAGGCGAGGCCGGTGCCGGGCTGCTCGACACCTACGCGCACGAACGGGAACCGGTCGCCGCGGCGACGCTGGACCAGGCGATGCGCAGGCTCGCCGACCCGGAGCTGCACTGGGGACGCGGACCCGAAGCCGACGCCGCCAGGGCGGCGGCGGGGGTGTGGGCGGCGCCGGTCGTGCACCTCGGTCAGAGGTACGACTCGGCCGCCGTTGTCGACCCGCGGCCGGAACTCCCGTCCACAGTGGACCTGGTGCTGGACGGGTCGCCGGGTTCACGGGTGCCCCACGCGTGGATCGACGGGGTTTCCACGCTCGACCTGGTGGCGTCCCGGTGGACCCTGCTGGTGGGCGCCGCCGGCGAGCGCTGGCTCACCGCCGCGGCGGACGTCGGACTCCCCGCGCATCGCGTCGCGGTCTCGTGGCTCCCCGACGAAGGGGCCCTGCTCGTCCGTCCGGACGGGATCGTCGCGATGCGCGCCACCGCGTCGGCGACGGATCCGGCGCGGTTCCTCACCGAGGTCTTGGACCAGGTGCTGGCCAGGCCGGTCCCGGTGCCGAGAACCTGAACGGGGGCGCCTCGACGGAGGCGCTCCCTTCGCGGCTGGCGCGTGCTTTTCGGACGAGGCGGCCGGAGCGCCGTCGACCGCGCCGTGCGGACCCGCAACGGGCCGGCGGTCGGTCTGTGACCGGCACGCGGTTCGAAGCAGCCGCCCTCGGGGTACGGGCCGTTGGTCTTCACCTGGTAGTCAGTCTTCTGCACGAAGGCGGTGACGCAGGCGTCGTCATGAGTTCCTCCTGAGGTCTGCCGCGTCGATCCGGTCCTGGTCCCCCTGCGCGGCCCAGACCTCCATGCCGTGCCCGAACATGTAGTCCAGCACGAGCCGTCCCAACCCCACCCGGTCACGGACCGGACCGGCACCGGCTGCGAGACCTGGGGCGTGCCGGATGTCGCCCAGCGTGAGGGCAAGGCGGTGGAGGCTGCGCAGCTGCGTGGGGAGCTGAATCCGGGCAACGGGTTGGAGAAGGACTAGTCGGCCTGAGGGCCCTTCAGGTCACAGGCGTCGGCCGAGCCCTGGGATGCGGCCGGCAGCTCGTCCTCGTCGGCCAGGTCGTCCAGGAAGCCGGCCGGGGGCACGAAGAAGAGTGTCCCGGTGACTGCCGTGGAGAAGTCGAGGATCCGGTCGTGGCTCGTGGGGCCGTCGCCGAGGAACATGTGCCGGAGCATCTCCTCGGTGACGTCCGGCGAGCGTGCGTAGCCGATGAAGTAGGTGCCGAACTCGGACCGGCCGGGGCTGCCGAAAGGCATGTTGTCGCGGAGGATCTTCCGTTCGGTACCGTCCGGGTCGGTGAGGGTGTTGAGCACGACGTGCGATCCGGGGGTGTCGAGCTCCGTGTTGGTGAGCTTGCGCCGGCCGATGATCTGCTCCTGTCGTTCGACGGGGAGCCGGTTCCAGGCGTCGAGGTCGTGCATGTACTTCTGCACGATCACGTAGGAGCCCCCGGCGAAGGCCGGGTCCTCAACGCCGATCAGTACGGCGCCGGTGGCCTCCTGCCCGACCGGGTTCTCCGTACCGTCGACGAAGCCGAGCAGGTCGCGCTGGTCCAGATAGCTGAAACCGGTCACCTCGTCGGCGACGGCGACAGAGCCCCGCAGCCGAGTCATGATCTCCGAGCCGAGGGAGAAACAGAGGTCCTGGCGGGTGGCCCGGATGTGGAAGATCAGGTCGCCCGGGGTGGCCGGGGCGTGATGGCGGGCGCCGCGCAGCTCCCGGAACGGGTGCAGCTGCGCCGGGCGCGGACCGTCCACCAGCCGGTCCCAGGCCGTGGAGCCGATGCCCGCAACGACACTGAGCCGCCCGTCCGGATAGCCGAAACCGACCGAGCGCTGCAGCCCTGCGAGGTCGGCGAGCAGCTCCCGGACGACGGGCTCGCCGCCCGGATCGACGGTGAGGACGAGGAAGAGCGAGGCGGCGGTCAGCGGACTGAGCACGGGCTGAGGCAGGTCGCGCAACGGAGTCGTCCTCTCGATAGTGGGGTTGGCAGGGTCTGCTGCCAGTCCACTGGTGCAGCGAGGAAGGCCTGGTCACTCGAGCCCTCCGAGGGCGGCGTCGGGTGGACAGGTAGTGAGGGTCAGCTGGGCATTGAGTGGGGGCTCTGGCCAGCGAGGTGACGGCTCCGGGAGGGGAACACCTTCGGGCGATGTGATCTTGATGAAGTGGTGTGCTTCGGGCTCAGCTGGTGAGGCGGAGGCTGACCTCCAGTTCGTGCTCGCCCGGTACTGTGCCGCGGTCCTCCACGGCGAAGGCCGCGGCCAGTTCCTCCTTGACCTGGCGCACGGGATCGGCCGCGCCGAAGAGGTCGACGTCGACGGGACCGGCCAGGGGATCCGCCGGGCCCGCACCCGCCTTGCGCCGGGTGCGGGCATCGACGGCCATGGACCACACCATGGGTTGCCCCGTAGCCGATGCCTTCACCTCGCTGCGCGGGGGCCCGGCGCCCTCCGGGAACGCGGCTTCCAGGGCGCGGAACACCGTCCCCGCGTCCTGGTGCTCGCAGCTGCTCAGATGGACACTGACGTGATCCGCGCTCTCGGAGCCGCTCATGATGTGGTACTCCCTTGTGCCGTCGAGTCTTGCCGACCAGTCCTGCTGTTGCGTCTTGCCGTCGAGACGGCTGTCAGCCCGACTGTATGAGCCGCCGTGCCGCGAGGCATCAGCATGGGGCCGACCGGGGTCCGCAGGATGGTCCCGGCTGATGGGCTAGTTGTGATGTGTGGTGGCGGCGACAGGCCACTGCGTGGGTTGCCGCCTCGTGGTCGAGGAAGCGCCGACGCGGGTGCGGACCGTCTCGGGAGCGATCCCGAGACGGCGCTACGCTTCCGCGACCGAGCGGCCCTCTGCAGATTCGAGGACGATCCGGGACTGCAGAGCCAGTGCCTGAGCGTCGAGCGACGGCGCACCAACCCCCGTCCCTCGAGCACGGCCCGCTGGGCTGGAAGCACGAGTCCAGGCTGTGGCGCCGATCCATAGCTGTACTGCGCCCTGTATGTCCGGGGCGCCGCGCCTGCGACAATCCGCGCGGGCAGGCAGCATGTGAGAAGGATGGTGTCTTTGTGGTGTGTGAGCCGCTAGGGCTGCAGCGGAGCGGCAGCAGTCCGGCTCCGGCCCTCGGCACCGCCTGTCAGCACACAGCCCCGCGAACACTGATCCGCTCCGACACCGACCCCGAAGCACCCGCCTGTGACCGGCCTCGTCGGACCTGGTCCAGCACGAGGCAGCCCGCCAGGACGCCGGGGCCGGGACTGGCCGGTGTCAGCGTCGGGCGTCAACCCTCGCCCGCCTGGGGCGTGCGCGGGCGAGGCCCGGTGACCGGAGCGCTCTGGTGGTAGTGGCACCGGGCCGCCCAACCATCCAATGGGCCGAGGTACGGCGTACGAGCACGCGGCTCCTCTGGTGTCGGCGACCCCCTGCTGAACCTGCACGAGGTGTGATCCGCTCCAATCGCATCACCTGATCGCCTCCTCGCGTGCCGCCACGGCTGTGCGTACCACCACTCGGGTGGTACGGCATCCAGAGCTTCTGGCCGGGATGCAAGGTGGGCCCCTTTCGGTGGATGGTGGGGTCATGAACCATCACCACCAGTCCCACCGGAAGATCGAGATCGACACCCGGCTCGTCACGACGGGTGCTGTGCTCACCGCGGCCGGTGCCGCAGTGGCGTGTACCGGCATGGCCATCGCGGCCCTCGCCGTGTTCGCGGCAGGCCGGCGCATGATCCGCGGGATGGACGTGCCTCCGGCCCATCAGGCGGCCATGAAGTGGAGGCAGGCCAAGGAGGCGTCCAGAGCTGGTATGCAGGCGTGGCAGTCGGCTTCCGACGCCCCGAATGGCTCGCTCGCCCGATAAGCGGTCTTGCGTAACAACGGCTAACGCAACGAGCCGGATCGGTGCTGGTCGCCGTACCTGGCCGGCTGGTTGATCACGCCGTAGCGGTTCGCGCGGGACTCTTGAGCGGATGCATCGGTGTACCGCTGGAACCGAGGAAAGCCACAGTTCGGCGCCGGGCCGGGTATGTCCTGGTCGGGCGCCGCTTGGCCCGAGGCCGCGGACGCGGTACTCGAGGTCACCGGCGGAGACGTGCGCGGGGCGGGACGCGGTGCGGGTGCCGCCGGGGCATGTGGGGGTGGACTGCCCGCCCACCGAACTGTGAGTCGGGGACCAAGTCCCCGTGGGGGACCGCCTCGTCGCCATCGCTGATCTGCGCTGCTGCGCCCGGCGGCCCTTGCGCCCGGCGCACCGCCGCCTGGGCCGGGCCCGGCGCGCACCGCACGCACCGCAACGCCGCTGGCGGCGGCCCGTGGCCCGGCCGGGCCGGCGGCCGTTACCGGGGTACCGCGTATGACGCCCGTCCCGCCGCGCCGGCGCCGGCCAGCTGACGGCGTCACCGACGGCGGGCAGGGGTACGGCTGGCTGCTGATCAACCGGCTGGCCGACGCGGTGGAGGTCCGGCCGGTCCCCGAGAGCGGCAAGACCGTCCGCGTGCACTTGACCGCCGGCCCCTGAGCAGGCGACGCGCCGGCACGTCGTCCTCACATGCCCGGTGCAGGAAGCCCAACTGATGTGCCGGGAACGGGAACCGGAGCGATCGTGCCGACGTGAACGTCGGTGACGGGGCTTAGCGTGCCCGGACGGAAGCGGGGGGCCGTTCACGCACGGACGCGTGATCCCGGACACACACATGACGTGTGCCAGGGCAGAGCCCCACGGCTCGATCCTCAGGGGGATCTTGACTACATCGCACCGCACGTCACCGCAGCGCAGACGGCTGCGCGCCCTGGCCGCCGGGAGCGTTCTCGCCCTGGCCGCCGGCGCTCTGGCCGCCGCACCGAGCGTCGCCGCGCCGAGCCTGGGCGCGCCGAGTATCGCCGCGCCGAGCTTGGCCGTGCCGAGCCCGGCCGTGCCGGCGCCGGGACCGTCGGCCGTGACCGGAACGGCCGGAGGCCAAGGGCTCCCGACCGTCGTCATGCCGGCCAGGGTCCCGGCCCAGGTGGCCGCTGCCGCCAAGCCGCGGCACGACGTCGACGGCGACGGCGTCAGTGACATGATCGTCATGGAGTACGACCAGGTCACGGCCGTCTACTTGTCGTCGATCAGGGCCTGGAGCGACTACACGATCATCAAGACCGATCCGGATCCGGAGGCCTCGTTCAAGGACCTCCTACCGGTGGGCGACGTCGGCGGCACCACCCAGCCCGAACTCCTCTCTCACCTTCGACGGCGTGCTCACGCTCTACGAGGCGGGCGTGAAGAACACCTCGGCGCCCCTGTGGTCCGGCGGCGGCTGGCAGAAGTACAACCGCCTCATCGCCACCGGCGACATCACCGGCGACCGCCGCCCCGATCTGCTGGCCCGGGACCCCGCCGGTGACCTGTGGCTGTACACCGGAACCGGGACGGTCAGCAAGCCCTTCAACTCCCGGGTCAAGGTCGGCTCCGGCTGGGGGATCTACGACCAGGTCGTGGGCGCCAACGACGTCGACGGCGACGGCATCGGCGACGTCCTCACCCGCAACCTGGCCGGCGAACTGTGGTTCCACAAGGGAGCCGGCAGCGCCACCGCCCCGCTCAAGCCCGCCGTCAAGGTCGGTACCGGCTGGAACACGTACAACGTGATCACCGGCTCGGACGACGGCGACGGCGACGGCCGCAGCGACCTGCTCGCCCGCAACCACGACGGCGTGGAGTACTGGTTCAAGTCGATCGGCGGCGGCAAGTTCGCCGCACCCGCCTACTTCGGCAGCGGCTACGAACTCAACAAGTTCATCGTCGGCGCGGGCACCACATCGCTCTTCGGCAAGGGCCAGAACGTGATGACCCAGGCCGACAACGTCCTGGTCAAGTACCACGCCCTGGCCAACAGCGCCTACTACTCGCCGCCGTACGAGGTCGGGAAGGAGACGCCCGGCTCCCGCAACACGTACGCCACAGGCCTCAACAGCCACAACCACGCCAGCTACGTGCAGAACATCGGCACCGACCTCTACGTCCGCGGCGTGAAGGTCAGTACGTCGTGGAACTACACCATGATGGCCGGCCCCGGCGACCTCACCGGCGACGGGAAGGGCGACCTGGTCAGCCGTGACTCCGCCGGCGTCCTGTGGCTGCACCCCGGCGACGGCCTGCCGTACACGAAGTTCGGCACGCGCATCAAGGTCGGCACCGGCTGGAACGCCTACAACGCGCTCGTCGGCGCGGGCGACTACTCCGGGGACGGGCGGCCCGACCTGCTCGCCCGGGACACCGCCGGCGGTCTCTTCCTCTACAAGGGCACCGGCACGGCCAGCGCGCCGTTCGCCGCCCGGGAGCAGGTCGGCAGCGGCTTCAACCAGTACGACACGCTGTTCGTCCCGGGTGACATCAACGGCGACAGCAAGGGCGACCTGATGGCCCGACTCCCGGGAGGCGACGTGTACACGTACACCTCGACGGGCAAGACCGGCACCGCGACCTTCGCCCCCCGGGTGAAGTTCGGCACCGGGTGGAACATCTACAAGAACATGCTCTGACCCCCGCGGCCCCGGGCCGCTGAGAGCGACGGCGCGGGTCCGCCCGCCGGCCCTGGCCGGCGAGCGGGCCCGCGCCCGAGATCAGCCGCGCCGACCTCCTCAAAATCTTCCTACGCTCCGACAGCGAACTCGCCGCGCTGCCCACGACCCCGGCGCCTGACGCGTGCCCGCACCACGGTGGCCGGCCCCGCTTCGGGAGCCGCCCACCGGCGGATCGGCGGTCGATAGGCCGGGCCACGGCCGGGCCGCCGCCTCGATGCTGCGGCGGTGACTGCGGCGGTGACCACATCCGCCAGACCCTCACGGCGCGGCCTCATAGGCACGGTCCTGCTGGTAGCCATCGTGATCGCGGCCGTCCTCTCCTGGCAGTGGTGGGACCGGTCGCAGGAGGGCGAGTTCAGCTCCGATCCGAAGTTCTGCGAGCTCGTCGCCTCCGAGACGATCCACCGACTCGTACCCGAGTCGTACGGCGGACGCGAGGACATCGCCTCCTGTACATGGGCGGCCCCGTGCGAGAAGGGCAAGTACCGGGCCGGCGTCCACCTCTTCGCGTCCCGTCTCATCGTCGACCTGGCTCGCGAGGACATGCGGGAAATGCGCGCCAACGACGAACTGGGCTGGGAGAAGGACACGGTGGAAGATCTGCGACCTCGGCGACGTGGGGTTCCTCCGCTTCCGGCCCCCACCCCCGGCACGAGCATCACCGCGCAGGTCACCTTCCGCCGCAGCAACCTGGTCGTCTCGCTCGCGTACACCCGCAGCGACGACGACCGACAGGCCGCCCGCGCCGGGGCCATCGACGCGGCCCGCGACACCGTTGCCCGCCTCCGGCCCTGACGAATCCCTTGCGTGTGTGAAGGGCCCTCACTGGCGCACCGTCCCTGCCTGCTGTCCAGCCCGCCGAGCGGGAAAATGCGCCCTCGGTCAGCCCCACCGACGGGCCCGTGCCCCAACAGAGCGGTCATCAGCGGTCAATACGGGTGCAGCAGGACTCGCACAACGGTCACTCCAGCAGCCCGAAAGGCCAGGTCAGAGCCCATATCTACTGTCGCGATAAGCCCTCGCTGGTCAGGCGTGCTCGTCCGATGGCTGCTGGGCAGGCTGGACCGACCAGCTTGGCGGCTCGTCCTTGCCTGAGTCCTCGTCGCGCTCCGCCTCGACGGCTGTCGCATGGATCTTGCCCGACGCGTGGTGGACCGGCGCGTATACGGCGTAGAGCTGCAGGGTCTCATCACCGATGTTGGTGACGTTGTGCCAAGTGCCGGCGGGCACGAAGATCGCCCAGCCATCCTCGACCTCCCGGTCGAAGTCGAGTCGATCCTTCGTGCGACCCATCTGGACGCGGCCCCGGCCTGCGTCGAGTCGTAGGAACTGGTCAGTCTCCGGGTGCGCCTCCAAGCCGATGTCCTCACCCACCGGGATCGACATGAGGGTCAACTGAAGGTACTTCCCAGACCAGGCGACCGCGCGATAGTCCGTGTTCTCGAGCGTCGCCTTCTCGAGGTCGAAACTTTGAGGTTCCGGCCCGATGTCCTTGATGGTCATACTTCTCTCCCGGTCAACGAAGGCGGTACGCGGTACACGGTCGCGGTCTTGCGCCAGCCCACGTCAACAATCTCAGAGCCCTGGGCTCTTCCGGCCAGAGGCACGCGCGCCGCTACCGCACCAACGGCCGCGGCCCCGCTGCCACATTCCAACGTGCGTCCGGTCGTGTAGCCGCGCCTGATGCCGGAGATGGTGATCTTGGAGCCGTCGGCTACGGCCTTGTTGGACTTGATGGGCACGGCAGTCTCGGACACTCACCGTTCCCCTGTTCGGCGCCGGTGTGCGGATATTGATCTTGCTGGTGGAGCGTTGCACACCGCCTCGGCGCCGATCCCGCGATAGTCCCCCGGAACCCTGCTGCGCGACTACGCGGACGAGATCGACGGGGTACGCGTCATTCACCTCATTGACCGCTGCGGATCTCGTCGATGCGCTTCGCCAGATCCTGTGTCTCCGCGACCAGCCGCCCGTGCGCCTTCTTCTGCTCCTCGGCACCCTGGTCCCTGAACGCCCCGCTGAAGTGGGGTTGGAGCTGGGTCCACCAGCCGTAGTCCAGCATTGCCCACGCCTGCGGGCAGAGGGGGCGCGGGTCTTCGGGAGATAGCCGCTGTCGACCAGGGACTGCTGGTACTTCTTCGGGTCGCTGCCCTCCAGGTAGCACAGGAAGTTGAAGGCCCGCTGCTGGGTAACGGGGTGGTCGCTCGACATGCCCTCCAGGGTCGGCGTGCCTTCCTTGCGTGCGATCTCGTCGAAGAGGATCGCGGCGGCCAGCGACGGGCCCGGCCCGACCTCGTTGACGGTATAGAAGGACGCGAAGCCGTCCGCCGCGTCCTCTTCGAGACCGAGGTTCGCCAGGAGGAGCTGGCGCTGCAGGGCATGGCCCATCTCGTGGCCGAAGATGAATTCGGTCGACAGCACGGTCAGGTCGTTGGTGTTGTACTCGGACGCGGGGAACGGGGCGGGCCGTTCGACGGTCTTCACGACGTCGGCGAGGGCCTTCTCGATCTCGGTCAGGAACGGTGGCGGGACGAAGATCGTCCTGCCGTCGGGCTGGGTGACGGCGTCGGTGACGCCGGGCGGCACGGCGGCGGTGACCTTCACGACCATGTCGTGCGGGAGGGTGAGTGTTCTGTTCACCCAGTCGGCCGTACGCTCCAGCACGCGGGAGTTCCGGATCAGTGCCACGGCCTCCCGGTCCGCCGGTTTGACCGTTTGGGCCTCGTAGACGACGGTGACCCTGCCGGAGCGCGCCGCCTGGGGGCGGGGCCCTGCTCCAGGCCCCCGCCCGGCGTCGCGGGCCTCGCCGCTGCACCCGGTCGAGACGACCCCGGCGAGGAGCAGCACACCTGCCAGGACGATGCGCGCCCTCTTCGAGCGACCGGCGGTGTTCGGCATCCTTGATCGGCTCCCGTCGCGTGTCCCCGTACTGATCCTCCGGCCGTCCGGAGGCTGGCGCCCGTCGAGCCGCCCGTACGGGGGACCGTTCGCCGTGTGGGCGACAGGCCGCCTGGTTCGACCCGTTCGACAACCGCAGCATCAGGGATCCCCGACGCGGCTTCCGGCGGTACAGCGCAGCTCCTCGTGCTGGCCGACTGCGCAGACGCCAGCGCGAGCAGCACCAGCCCTCTCACGGCGCCCAGTCGACGCCTGCCTCGGCGAGCGCGGTGATGTACGGGAGGAGTGTTTGTGATCAGTGGCCAGTTGGCTGATCTGGGCTGATCGGTTCTGGCTCACCTTCTGTGGTCCTGCTGGAGCGGTTGTCGGTGCTGGATAACGGCTCGATGCGCACAGGACGATCCTCTACCTTGAGCCGGAGCGGGATGGCGCGCATTCTCGCAGGCTGCGGTGCCGTGGCAGAGCGGCCCATTGCGATCGACGTGGGCGATGTCCCGCTCACGGCGACTGACGGAGACGGGGCGGGCTTGCCCCTATCTGTCCGCGGGTTCAAATCCCGTCGGCACCGCAGCCGACCTGGAACTTTGTCCAGCGCACGCACTGCGATGTCGGTCCAGGTCCACAGAAGCTGAGTCAGATCCCACTCTCGTGAACAAAGCCAGTGGGTGCAGGCGCAGGCGATGAGCAGCGGTGAGCCGTACGTGCTCCGCGTGACCGCCACCTGACCCCGGCCCGCCGCCGGCCGGGCGCCGCGCTGTCCGCATGGACGTGGACCAAGCAGACCTCGTCGATCCGCAGGGGGTGGATTGGCTGTACACGACGGAGCAGGCGCTGGGTGTCGTCCGAGGATGCCTCCCCGTCTAATGGTGCAGTCGGGTATGAGAACTCGTCGAAAAGCTCGGTCAGCGCAACGCTCCGATTGGGCGCTCTCGACACATGTTCGTTTGGGTGTCCTGCGGGGTGCGTATGGGTTCTGTTGCTCTGGTCGTGCGGCGGCGGGCAGGAGTGAGTGCAACCAGAGTTGTGCCCACAGGGGCATAGGGCGTTCGTCGTTGCGGGGGCGTCTTGTCAGGGCGTCAGCTCGAGCGATCGCTCGCGCCCGCCAGTCGGAGGGCTGGCGGGCGGTTCGAAGCGTCAGGCTGAAGGGGCCACGGACCGCCGGGCACGTCTGTCTGCCTCGGCCGCGGATGCCGTGATGGCTGCGGCCGGGCCGTGACCGTCTTCTCCGCGGCAGGGCTCTGCTTCGCGGCGCAGGCGCTGTGCAGCGCGTTGGCGTCGGTAGTCGCGCATGGCGTCCTCGCGCCAGGCGGCGAAGGTGGGATCGCACAGCTCGTCACGGAACCGGCCGATTCCCATCCACCGCAGCACGGCCCCGGACCGGTCCAGGGGAAAGTAGGTCTCTCCGGGTCCGGTGCTGCCCGCGTCCGGTGCCCCGAACGGCTCGGGCGTCCATCCCAGGGCGGTGACCGTGTCCATGGAACGAAGGCTCCCGAAGACGCCTGGCATCTGACGGGTCTGCCGTCCCAGGTCCAGGTATTCCACCTGCAACGGCCCGGTGTCGTCGCTCGCGTCCAGGGACGTGGACAGATCCCCGCCCGTCTGCCCGGCGCGCCCCAGCACGACCTTCTCCTGCATCAACACCTTGCCGGTGCCGTGCAGCCGGAGGTGCGTGCCACGGTGGCTGGCGATCTCGTCCGAGACCACGAACGGCATGCCTGCCCAGGTTAGGACACCTCCGTCGCCCACGTCGGCGTCAATGGTCCAGGACGACGGAGCAGCGCCTTCATAGGCGACGGTGCCGGTCGCCTCCACGACGTCGAGCCAGGCACCGGGAGCGACGTTCACCTCGATGCGGACGTCGTCACCGGATAGCAGCAGCGCCCGGGTGGCGATCAGGCCCACCCTGGCTCCGTCGGCGTCCTGGTCCATGGTCCGAACAGTCAGGTGCCCGGTCGCCTGGCGGACGTGGCTGCGGCTTGCACCGGGCGTGATACTCAGGCGGGTCGGGCCGGTCACGTGCCTTGCCCGGCTTCCGCTGGAGCGTGGTCGTGCGAGTGGGTGGTGCCGTCGGCGTGGGTGTGCAGGTGACCGTTCTGGCCGGCGTGGAAGTGCGGGGCCATCGGGCCGGGGTCGACGGGGGTGTGGTCGCCGGTGCGGTAGTGGGCGAGAGTTTCGCGGACCCAGCCGGTCAGCATCCGGATGGACGCCGCGTCGTGCCGGGACAGTGCGACCACCGGGCCGCCGGCGCGGGCCTCGCGGCCCTCGCGTGCCATGCGCTCGACGTCCACGCCCACGTGCTCGCCCAGGTCGGTCTTGTTGATCACGAGCAGGTCGGCGCGGGCGATGCCGGGACCGCCCTTGCGTACGACGTCACCGCCGCCGGCGACGTCCAGGACGAACAGCTGGGCGTCGACCAGCGCAGGGGAGAAGGTCGCGGTGAGGTTGTCGCCGCCGGACTCGATGATGACCAGGTCCAGGGAGCCGAAGTCGGCCTCCAGGTCCTCGGCCGCCAGCAGATTGGCGGTCACGTCGTCGCGGATCGCCGTGTGCGGGCACGCGCCCGTCTCCACCGGGCGGATCCGCTCGGGGTCCAGCACCCCGGCGCTCTTGAGGAAGCGCGCGTCCTCGTCGGTGTAGATGTCGTTCGTGATGACACCCAGGCGCAGTTCACCGGAGAGGGCCTGGCACAGCGTCGCGATCAGCGAGCTCTTGCCGGTGCCGACGGGACCGGCTACGCCCAGGCGCATGGCTCGGGTGGGGGCGGTGGTGTTCTCAGGCACTGAAGAGTCTTTCTGTGGTGGTGTCGTGGGTTTCGGCCCAGCGCTCGATGAGAGGGGCGCCGTGGGCAGGGATCTGTTCGGGGGTGTGCAGGTGGGCGACATGACCGGCCATCTCGTCGATGTCCGGCAGCAGGTCGTTCACCCAAGCGGTGATGAGCAGCGGGTCTTGTGGTTCGAGTTTGAGCAGGGCTGCCGTCACGGTCTGGGCGTCGTCGTACCCGACCAGGCGGGCCAGGTCGGCGGGGTCCATCGCGGCGCGGTGGGCGAGCAGGCCGAGCACGACCGGGCGCGACCAGGTCCGTGCGCGAGCGTCGAGGGGGCCGGGCCAGAGCGTCTGCAGGACACGCAGGTACCCGCGCCCCAGGCGTCTCCCGTTGGTCCTCAGCGCCTGGCTGGGGGTTCGGGCGGCCCAGGCGGCCTCGACCGCGCCGAGGTCGCCGCCGTCGGCCGCCACCGCCCGTGCGACGACCGCGGTTCCGGCCTCCACACGGGTGACCGTGCGGAGCCGGGTGCGCAGGTAGGCGGGAACGTCGGCCGGTGTCGTGCCGGCCCGCAGGGCGGGCTCCAGACCGGCGGACTGTGTGTGTCCGCCGGACGGGAGCCGGGCGTCGCCCAACAGGGCGAGCAGGAGTGAAGAGGTGCTCACGGGTCGCCTCAGAAGAGCAGATATCGCTGGGTGAGCGGCAGGTTCTGCGGGGGGTTCGGCTGGTCCAGGTACCAGAACCCCTTGAGGTCTGTGTGCTCTGTGAGGCTGTGTCCCTGCGCCGGGTCGACTCCCGGGATCTCCAACGCGATCGTGAACTTGGTCGGGTTGATGTCGATTTTGAAGCACTTGTCGTTGAAGACCATGTCCTTCTTCGTGACGCTCTTGACCGGCTTGGCGCCCTTCAGCTCACGCCGCAGACCGAGGGTGGCCGTCAGCGAGTCCTTGAACACGCCCTTGCCTTTCACCGCGCTGTACGGGTCATTGCCGGCGGGCGGGTTGAGGGCCTTGTCCGAGACGAACGCGTAGGACACCTGGGAGGCGATCGCGTGGGCCATCGCCGGGCGTAGGAAGGTGGGCTGCGGGGTGGACACCGAACCGTTCGGGTCTCCCAGGTTGCCGAGGACCATGGCGCCGCCCTTGATGACCACCTCGGGCCGTACGGCGAAAAACCGCGGGTCCCACAGCACGAGGTCGGCCAGCTTCTCCACCTTCACCGAGCCGACGTGGTCGTCGATGCCGTGGGCGATGGCGGGGTTGATCGTGTACTTGGCCACGTAGCGCAGAGCACGGGCGTTGTCGCCCTCCCCTGCTCGTCCCCGTAGAAGAAGTTCGCGTCCCCGTTGAAGGTCTTGTGGCTCCACTCCTTCATGACGTGTGCGACCTGCCAGGTGCGGGTTACGACCTCGCCGATGCGGCCCATGGCCTGGGCGTCGGAGGAGGTGATGGACATCGCGCCCATGTCGTGCAGTACGTCCTCGGCGAACATGGTCGTGGAGCGGATGCGGGAGTCGGCGAACGCCTGGTCGTTCGGGTTGGCCAGGTCCAGGTGGTGGGCGGAGGCCAGCATGTCGATGTGCTCGGCCACGGTGTTCACCGTGTACGGCAGCGTCGGGTTCGTCGAAGCGGGCAGGACGTTTTCCTTGGCGGCCACCTTCAGGATGTCGGGGGCGTGCCCGCCGCCGGCACCCTCCGCGTGGAAGACGTGGATGCCGCGTCCGTCGATGGCATCGAGGGTGGTCTCGCTGAAGCCGGCCTCGTTGAGGGAGTCGGCGTGCAGGGCGACCTGTAGGCCCCACTTTTCCCCGGCCTTCAACGCGGCGTCCAGAGCTGCCGGGGTGGCTCCCCAGTCCTCGTGGATCTTGTAGCCTCCGGCACCCGCCAGCGCCTGCTCGTCCAGGCCGTCCTCGCTGACGGTGTTGCCCTTGCCCAGCAACATGACGTTGACCGGCAGGTCGTCGAAGCTGCGGTGCAGGTTCACCAGGTGCTGCGGGCCGGGGGTCACGGTGGTCGCCTTGGAGCCCTCAGAGGGGCCCACGCCGCCGCCGACCAGGGTGGTCGTCCCTGTAGCGAGAGCCTCCGTGACGGCGGACGGGGAGATGTAGTGCACGTGGGTGTCGATGGCCCCGGCGGTGAGGATCTTGCCCTCGCCGGAGATCACGTCCGTGGAAGGCCCGATCTCCAGCCCAGGGGTAACCCCAGCCATGACGTCGCTGTTCCCGGCCTTGCCGATCGCGACGATCTTGCCGTCCTTGATGCCGACGTCAGCACGCACAATGGCGTTCTTGCTGGCACTCTCACCCGGGACGAGGCTTGCCAGGTCCTGGGCGGGGGCAACGTCCAGGACGACCACGTTGGTAATCACGGTGTCAGGTGCGCCCTCCGTACTGGTGGTGGTGCCCTGCAGCATCGACTCGCGGATGGTCTTGCCGCCGCCGAAGACCGCCTCGTCGCCGCCGAACGTCAGGTCGTGGGTGACCTCGATCCAGAGGTTGGTGTCGCCCAGGCGGATCTGGTCGCCTACGGTCGGGCCGTAGGACTTCGCATAGTTCCCGCGGGTGATGATCGTCATTTCTTTCCTCCAGCTGGGTGTGCGAGGCCCGGTCAGTCGAGGTCGACGTCGCTGGCTGGCTTGTCCTTGCGCAGGCCCGGAACGCGGCGCTTCCCGCCCATCTCCACGACCTCGATCTTGTCGCTGGGAGCGTTCTCGGGGCTGAACCGCTTCGAATCCCCCGGAGCCACATCGAGACGGAATCCCCAGGGGGCCCTTCCCGGCGTCTTCGACCGGTCGTGCGCGAACCGGCGGGCCTCGGCGATCTGCTCAGGCCGCGAGAGCTGTCGGTCCGTCAGAGCCTCCTCAGCCTGAGCGGCAGCGTTCTTGTCAGTGAAGAACAACAGGTCCTCGTTGACATCGGCCAGATGGATGTGCGAACCGATCTGGATGTCGCGGTCACCGACGTTGATCACGTAGAGAACGGCCTTGGCGCCCTGGGAGTTGAGCTCGTGGTTCGCATCCGGATCCCTGACCCACACTCCCCCACCTCGTACTCGGAAAAGGCGTAGACCGTGCCCGGATCCAGGGAAGAGGGTTTGGGCAAGGGCTCTTCGAGCCTCAGGCCAGGACCGGGCGGCGTGGGAACCGGCTGACTGACCGCATACAAGGGCGGCTCAGGATTCGTGGACAGCGGCTGGAAGTAGGGCATGGATTCGTCCTCAGCTGCTCGGAACGGGCTTCGGGACGGGCTTCGGGTCGCGGATCGGGTTGTAGAGGGTGACCAGCTTGCGGCCGTCAGGAAATGTCGCCTCGACCTGGAGGATGTCGAGCATCTCGGGCACCCCCTCCATCACGTCGGCCCGCGTGAGGACGCTCTCTCCCTCGCCCCGGGTGTCGCCCTGCCGGTCTTCCAGGGGAAGGCGGGCATCGCTCATCATCTGGTCGACGGTGTAGTTGCCCGCCCGTGCTTCCTCGATGACCCAGCAGCTGATGTAGGCCACGGCCTCGGGGTAGTTCAGCTTGATGCCGCGCTCCTTGCGATAGCTGGCGAGCATCCCGGCCACGCTCAGCAGCAGCTTTTCCTGCTCTGAGGGAATCAGGTGCATCCGTGCTCCTCGATGGTGGTGATGGCGCCCTGACCCCAGACGGATCAGGGTGCTCGCACAGCCCCGGTGCCGAGGCAGGCCGCCAAGACGGCTCCCTCGACACCGGGGCCGGGCATACGTAGGGCTTGTCAGCGGAACTCCTGCAGGGTTGCGGTGCCGTACGTCCGCCGGACCAGCCAGACGGCGCCCGCACGCCTCCTGATCGACGCCCCGCAACAGGCACCCCGCGGTGGCGTGGCGGGCGATGAGGTGACCTCGCCCAATAGGACAACGCGTGGCCGCACCGCCAGGACTGAGGCTGGGCAGACCCGCCACAGCCGAGAACGGGGGCGCCGAGGCACGACGCGCACCGGGCCGGTCGGAAATCCGGGGCGCTGCCGGTCAGGACAAGCCGCGCACGGCGAGTGAGCCATACGATCGCGCCTCGCCGCTGAGTCCCGATGCTGCCGTTGCGGTGAGTCATACCGGCCCTGAACCACTCGTGGCTGCCTGCGTGGCTGCGGAGTACCACGGCAGCGCCGGCATCCCGGCCGGTCGCGCTCCCAAGAGGTAGGTTCCCCAGCACCCGCTCGAGCCGCGTGCGGACGTCATGCGAAGACCTCTCCCTGCATTAGCGCATGCCGAACACGTCTCGATTCACGAGACGGCGGCCACCCGCCTGCAGCAGCCAGACATTGCAGCACTATAGAGCGACATTTGTACGCTCTATAGTGCAATTCCTAATAAAATCAGCCGTTAAGATGTGTGATTAAGGAATGTCGAACCTCGGACAGGGCGAATGCCCAGTCTCAGAAAGTCCAGGTCATCTACGGGATTCAGCGTCTGCGGGGCATCGCTCGCCTTCGACAGCGCAGCGACCTCGGCCGACGGGCGTTCGCTCGTTTTCACCCGATACAGCGGTCCTCTGGCATTGCGTATGCACGAGCCAGAAGACGTGCCAGCGCCGCAGTCTGCCGGAGCGTTCTGGATCAAAGCCGGCCCCCACCAAGGCCGCTCGACTGCAGCGCCACTTCGCCAAGTTGAACCGTTCTGACTTCTCTGCCGCTCCGTTGTGAGCTATCAGGGAGGATGGGTCTCGTGCCCATGAAGATTGACGCAACCCTTCGTAGCCAGGCCGTGAGGCTGGTGACAGAGCATCGTGCGGAGTACTCCTCCGAGCGTGCACCGCACATCCAGGTCGCCGAATCCCTCGGCGTCTCCCGGGAGTCCGTGCGGCGCTGGGTGATGCAGTACGAGATCGACGCCGGCCAGGCGGCGGGCGGCCAATGGACGCCCGTTCGTCTCACTTCCGTGGCTCATGGGCCAGACAGGGGCCACTGGGAATGAGGAAAGGTCACTCATTCTGAGACGCTACAGCGCCGACAGCACCGGATCAACGGCGGGTAGCGGAACGTGGTAGGGCGCTTCTCTTCCGCGATCTGCCGCTGATCCCGGTTCAAAGCGTCTTCTTGGGCCTCAAGGGAGACGGCCTCGCCGTGGGTGGCTTTGTCAGCGAGTTACGGCTCTGGCTCAAGTTCTGTGGAGTGTCACTCCCCGTGGCGCAGGACCCTTGACGGCCGGTCGGCTGGGGAGCCGTTCTCATGACTGGCCGGGCCCGTCGAGGCGTTCCGTGGGACCGGCGAAAGAGAGGAAGAGAGTCCGCATGGTGAGCAGCCAGGTGTCGTCCACCTTGCGGAACGTGTCTTCGTAGTGCCCCACCTGAACCGGGGGCCGCGGCGGTACGAGGCCCTCGCTGTAGCCGTCCACACGGTACGTGGTGAAGTAGGTGGTGGCGGCGGCGGTGTCCGCAGAGGTCACGGTAACCAGGATGTTGGTGCATATACGGCGTGACAGTCGGTCTGCGGGCCGGTTGCCGAAGTAGATGCGCAGGGCGTCGTGACCCGCAATGCGGCGGTCGCCGGCGGGCCATTCCCAGGTGCCGTCCTGCGTGAAGAGGTCCGCCACCGAGCCCGGGTCCCCGAGGTCGAGCCGATCCGTGACTCAGTGTGGCCAGTCCACAGGACCTGAGCCAGAACCCGTGAAACACCAGTCGGCCGACGAACCGAAGGTCCGAAGGCACGTCTGCCTGGGGTGCGGCACGAGTACGGCCTCTGACCGGTTCGGTAGCCGTCCGGCCGTCCGGCCGTGCAGTCGGAAGGCTACTGAACCGGGCCGGCCAGTGTCTCGATCGTGCCCGGATACCAGGGATCGGGCTCGCGGGTGAGGCTCGTAAGCTCTTCGGGTGGTTGATTCCCGTCCCTGACGATAGTCACGTATGCCTTCGCCTCCTGCAGGCTTATCCGCGGGGCCTGTTTGCGCAGGTGCTGCATGGCGGCGGCGGTGCCGGCGGAGTCCGAGAGGCGGCGGACGGCCGCGGCGAGCGGGTCGGCTGCTCTGATGCCCTTGACCTGCCAGAGGTAGAGCTCTTCCCAGTCCTCGGTCCAGGCGGTGCCGGGAACGAAGTGGATGCTCCCGTCCTCCCGGTCGACCAGGTAGGGGCCGCCGAGGAGATTCGAGCGCCGATCAGGGTTGCGGACGAACTCCGCCGAGCTCCAGTAGAAGAGCCACCCGACCGACCGCTCCTCGACGTGGTAGACGGCCAGGTTCGGGATCAACCGCGCCCATGCCCAGGTCCGCCGCTCCCGCGCCAGCAGGGACTCGACCAGCTCGACCGCTCGTTCCTTGGAGATCACACTCCCCATCCTCCACCCCGGGCAACCGGACGCTGCACGAGTCCCCAGCTGCTCGCCAGCACAGACCAAGCCGGCCAGCGAACACATCCTCACCGGCTCCGCCGACGCTTTCAGCACATCCGACGCACCCTCGCCAACGCACTCCACCGCGCCGAACAGGACTACTTCGAAGCCTCATGCCGACGCAACTTGACGGCTACCAGCCCACCGGCGAACAGCTCCTTGGCCAGTTGGCCAGTTGGGCAACACGTTGGCCGGATGTACGACCCTGGCCTCACACCAAACGCCCGTATAGGGATTTTATGCCATATTTCGGACACGTCTCCTGACGAAAGGCATGTCATGAAGTTTGCGGTCATCGGCGGTACCGGGCTGATCGGGTCGCAGGTTGTCAAGAATCTGAACGCCGCCGGGCACGAGGCGGTGCCGCACTCGCAGTCCACCGGAATCGACGTCGTCAGCGGCCAGGGACTGGGCGAGGCAGTAGCGGGGGCGGACGTCGTCGTCAACCTGACGAACTCCCCGACCTTCGACGAAGCCTCCCCGGCCTTCTTCCAGACCTCGATGGACAACCTTCTGGCCGCAGCCCAGAAGGGCGGCGTCGGCCACTTCGTTATTCTCTCGATCGTCGGCGCGGACCAGGTGCCGGAGCTGGACTACTACCGGGCCAAGGTGCTCCAGGAGGACGTTCTCGGGGCCGGGCCGGTCCCCTACTCGATCGTACGCGCGACGCAGTTCATGGAGTTCATGGACGCTGTCCTGTCCTGGACCGCCGACGGCGACACCGTCCGGCTGCCCGCCACGCCGATCCAGCCGATCGCCTCCAAGGACGTGGCCGACGCAGTGGCGGAAGTCGCCGCGGGCGCCCCGCTGGGGGCATTCGCAACATCGCCGGGCCCGAGGTCTTCTTTCTGGACGAGCTGGGCCGGATCACCCTCTCCCACAAGGGCGACGGCCGCACCGTTGTCACCGACCCCACCGCCGGTATGTTCGCCGTCGTCAAGGGTGATGTCCTCACCGACAAGGACGCCTACCTCGCCCCCACCCGCTACGCCGACTGGCTCTCCTGAACCGCTCGCGCCCTCCACCTTCCAGTTCGGCCAGACGCGGACGATCCAGGTAGCCGACAGGTGCTCCATGTCCTGAGCGCTGTAGTTGGCCAAACTGGCCAACTACATGGTTCTGACCGCCCTTCCGCGATGAGCGACGGCGCGGGCCCGTCCACCGGCCGGCACCAGCCGGCGGGCAGGCCCGCGTCCGTTGGGCTGCCGTGGCCCGCACGGTCCGGCCGCGCTTCTCCTGCCCCATCAGGTGGCGGCCGATGACCATGCGTCATATCCGGCAAGTGCCGTTAGGCGCAGGTGCATTGATTGCGCGGCCGGAAGTGGGGCGTATGCCCAGAAGCAGCCCTCAGCCCGCGCCCAGGTAGGCGTCATGCCGCTGCCAGTCCACGGGTCCACCCGTGCTCGCGCGGGTTCCAGTCCGGATCGACCCGGGCGAGCTGGTCGCCTCGTCGGCGGGCGCAGGCCGGGTCTTTGCTGAGTCCGCCGGGCCTGCGGATGTCGGTGAGCCGCTGCCCGATGGCCGTGTCGAGGACTCCGGGGAGTATCGCCTCGGCGAGGAGAATATCCCCTGGGAGTCGTCCTGCTCGGCCGCGTACGCTCGGCCGTATGCCCCGCTCTTCGAGGAAGTCCCGTCGGCTCGTTGCCGATGGGCGTACCTATCTGTGGACGGTTCGCCACGGCCACTGCGTGCTGGAAGACGGCGGCTGCCGCAAGACCCTCACCCTGCGCTCTCACCCGTCGGGCACCGGCGGCTTGCTCCGCTTCGTCTTCGATGAGGGCCCCGGTCGGTACGTCGCGGGTTTCACTACGGGGTCGGGGGAGGTGGGGGGTGTCGGCCTCGGCGCTTCGAACCTGCACGAGCCGGGCACCGTACGGTTCTTGCTCGACATGGCGCTGGCCGGCGGATGGGTACCGAGGAGAGGCGGGAAGCGAAGGTCGACGGCTGGACCTTCCTCGAGGCGGCGGTCGCCGCACGGGGCTGACGCCGCGGCCGAGCCGCTACTGTCGCCGGTCGGGTGAAGGTGAGCAGTCGTCATGCTTCTGACCTGAGGTTGTGCAGGTTGGCGGAGCGGGCTGGGGACCCAGTCGGGACCGGGGGCCCGGGAGGGCGGCGCGGTCGGGACGGTGGTGATCGGCTTGCGCCGTACGGGTCGGGTGAATCGGCTGACACCGTCCTGCGTCGGTGACGATGATGCTCGGCATGCGCAGACAGACCCCGCCGGATGCAGATGCCTGGGCCGCCGCCCCCGACCCGCTGCTGGCCTTGGCCGAACGAGAACTGGCGTTCTATCAGCGCCGCGGAGACGCCTCGCGCCGCGCGCACCGCACGATCGAACTCGGAGCACTGACCAGTGCATCCGCGACGGTGGTAGCGGCAGGACTGCACGCCCCGGCATGGGTGACGACGATCGTTGCCGGGGGCACCCTTTTCTGCACCGGGTTCCGTCAGATCTTCGCCCCTGGCCCCCGCTGGGTGCTGGCGGCCCAGGCCCGTGAATCCCTGCGCCGCGCGGTCAACCGCTATCGGCTGCTCCCGGTGGCCGAGCGGGACGCCGAAGCGCGGGCACAGCTGCTCGCCGCCATTGAAGAGGTCGGCAATGAACAGGTCAGCCAGTGGGCAGGGCAACGACAGCAGGCCTCCGTCGGGGGAACCCCACCCCCACCCAGATCCCTCCCGCCTAAAGGTCGACGAGGTCCGGCCCGGGCGAAGGAACTCGCCGCCAGTCGGCCGACGACGATCGCAGTCTGAGATGGTCGAGGGTACGGGCGAGCACGGCCGACCGGACCCGGAATCAGCTGTCGCGCGTCGTCCCGCGGGTGGACGCCGAGGACCGGCTTTCGCGGCAACGGGAAGGTCGCTGCTCCCAGCCCCAGTGGCGCTGACGGCTGCGGGCAGACCCGGCAGCCGCCACACGCCGGGGCCGTAGGCGCGGCCGAGGATCTCGCCGTCGCAGCGGAGGCGGCGCCGGCCCTCGGCGTCCTGGTGGATGGACGACCACGCGCAGAGATCGACGTGGACGGCCAGGAGAGTGGATGGTGTCAGCGGACGGCGTGGTCGGCTACGAGGACCTGGGTGACGGCCTCGGTGTAACAAGCCTTCGGCAGCCCGTGCGATCTGGCGTGCGTGGCTGAGCCGCGTACGCGGGCCCGCGCGGGCCCGCGGCCGTCAATTCCCCTTGCCGAGCGTGGCCGCAGCCTCCGTGGCCACGTCGTAGGCGCCCGAATGGGCCTGGTCGATGTCGCCGTCGACCGGTGCGTACCGGACCGCGACCACCACATTGCTCCGGCGGAAGAAGACCTCGTTGGTCACCCGGCCCCCGCTGGGATACCGGACGCGGGAGAACGCCTCGTCGCCGAAGTCCGACAAGTCCGTCGTCATCGGGCCCATCTTTCCCTCCGACTCCTCCTTCGTGCGCTGGAAGCTGACCTGCGCCTCGTGCACCCCCAGCCGGGTCACCTGCACCTGCAGGACAGGCTGCGCGTCGCTACCGAGGCCGGGACCCGCCCAGCTGCAGTACGACATCGCCTCCACCCCGTCCGTCGGCCCGGCCAGCAGCCGGGCGGCCGTCTCCGCCGATACGAGTGAGCAGGGACGCGGATCCGCTGCGAAGTCGCCTTGCTGCGTCTGGTCCTGGTAGAGCCAGACGGCGAGGGCGGCGACCGCGGCGATGGCCGCGGCCATCGCGTCGCGGGGCGCACGCTTGGGGCGGGAGGTGGACATCATGGCCGCAGCGTAGTGCGGGACGGTTGGCATTCCCAGGTCAGGGCGATTGTCCGGGGCCGGTCACCATCGAGGCATGGAGGTGGGGCCCGGTGCCCTCTCCCAGGGGCGTCGCAGGTCGACCGCGGCCATGCGGCGATGACGAGCTCCGGTTTTCGGAGCTTCGGCCTGGTCCGGCCCATCGTCTGTTTGATCATTCTGAAGGTGCGTTCGATGTGGAACCGGCGCAAGAAGGCACGCCAGCAGCGGTCCACGTCTGCGTCGGTGGCGTCCACGCGTGACCACCACGGCCCGGAACGTGTGCTGCTGCCTCCCGGTTGCCGGCACGCCCGGCGTGACCCGCGCAGACGTGGAGGCGCAGGCGGACGCTGCTGTCGAGCACCCTCCGGAGCAATATCGAGCCCGGATGGCGGTCTCCATCCGGGCTCGACGTGCAGGTGGACAGTCGCCCGCCTAGCGTCTTGGCTGAACGGAAGTAGTCACGCAGCCCGGCGTGCCACCGGTTCAGAAGGGCTTCGGCCATGTGAGCGTCGGCGAGGGCAGTGCCGGTGCGCGCCACGGCCGCCCGGGTGCGCGCCTTCGCATCACCCACATCCTCCGGGAGTTCGGCATGGCCCGTATCACCATCAACGGCGTGACGGTGGACCCTTTGGTTCAGTCCGATGAGATGGCCGCCGCGGCTCTGGTGTCCGAGGACGCCGCCGCGTCCAACTATCTGCTCGTGCAGACCACGCATCCACCCACAGCCGAGGAGAAGGAACAGCTCTCGGCGCTCGGCGTGGTGATCCACGAATACGTTCCGGAGGACACCTATCTGTGCGGCTACCGGCCCACGGATCTGGACGCCGTGCGCACGCTGCCCTTCGTGACCTGGGCGGATGTGTACTTCGACGGCTTCAAGATCGGACGGTCGTTGCAGTCGACCGGGATGCGTTCGAGTGTCGGCGTGCTGGCGGAGCCCCTGGAGGCGGGGGTGCCGGGACCCGTACCGTCGACATCGTCCTCCACGACGACGTCGATGTGAGCGTGGACGGAGTACGGGACCGGATCGCCGCGGCGGCCGGAGTCAGCTCCGGCGACGTGAAGCCGAGCCGCGGCAAGGTGCGTGTGACGATCCGTGAGGAGGACCTGCCCGCGCTGGCCGGGCTCGACGAGGTGCGGCAGATCGAGGAAGTCCCCGAGAAGGTGCTGTACAACACCATGGCGGCGACGCTGATGCACGCCCATGTGTCCCTCAACGGCACGAAGTTCCGGGGTGAGGGCCAGATCGTGTGCGTCGCCGACACCGGCTTCGACAAGGGGTCGACCACCAATGTGCACCCTGCCTTCGCCGGCCGGGTCAAGCGCCTGGTCGCCCTGGGACGCAAGAGCCCCCGCGGGCGGACGATCCCGCCGGGCACGGCACCCATGTGGCGGGCTCGGTCCTCGGCGACGGGACGTCGGAGTCGATGGGCGGCGCCGTCACCGGCACGGCTCCCGAGGCGCGACTGGTCTTCCAGTCCGTGATGGCCGAGAACGGCAGTCTCGCCGGCATCCCGGACAACCTGCTCGACCTGTTCGAGCCGCCCTTCCTGGAGGACGGGGTGCGGATCCACACCAACTCGTGGGGCCCGGACACCCCGGGGCTTCCGTACGGCACGGCCGCACAGGAGGCCGACCAAATGGTATGGGACCACAAGGACTTCGTCATCTGCTTCGCCGCAGGCAACGACGGTACGGACCGGGACGGTGACGGCCGCATCAACCTGAGGTCCGTCAGCGGCGAGACAGGGGCGAAGAACGTCATCACCGTCGGCGCCAGTGAGGGCAACCGCCCCGAGATCTCGCGCACCTACGATCAGTTGTTCAACGGAGCACTCCGGTTCCCCGCCCTGCCGATCCGCGGCGACAGGATGGCGGACAACCCCGCCGGGATGGCGGCCTTCAGCAGCCGCGGCCCGACCGCGGAGGGCCGGTTCAAGCCCGATGTCGTCGCCCCCGGCACATCGATCCTGTCGACGCGCTCGCGGGTGGCACCCCCGAGCGTGAATTTCGGCGTCTCCTCGGACCCCGCGTACATGTTCGACAGCGGCACCAGCATGGCCACCCCGCTGGTCGCTGGCTGTGTGGCGGTGCTGCGCGAGTCGCTGGTGAAGAACGGCACCCCTAAGCCCAGCGCTGCGCTCATCAAGGCCATGCTCGTCAACGGTGCCGACGAGCTTTCCGGCCAGTACAGCCCCAGCGAGGCGGGCCCTTCCCCCAACAACAACTCCGGCTTCGGCATCGTCAACCTCCAGCGTGCCGTCGTCCTCCCGACCGATGCCGGCCGGGCGGGCTTCCGCGACGCCAAGGAGCTGGACCAGGAGAGGAGCGCGCGTTCGGCATCACGATCCCGGAGGGGGCGGTTCGCACCCTGAAGGTCACCCTCGTCTGGACGGACCCCCGGGCGCGGCCCTGCAGAACGACCTCAACCTGATCGTCCGCGCGGACGGTCAGGAACGCCACGGCAACATGGGCACGGATCCCGGTTTCGACCGGGTCAACAACGTCGAGCAGGTGCACTGGCGCGACATCCCCGCAGGGGAGGTCGAGGTCGTCGTCCGCGCTCAGCGGATCACCCGGTTCGCCCAGCCTTACGCCGTCGCCTGGCGCATCGTCTGACGCGGATGCGGGCACATGGTCCCGGCCCGTTCGATCGGGCCGGGACGGTGGTCACGGGTCGGGCGGTATCCGACGCTCCTGCCAAGTCGCCGACACGTCGGCGTGCGGTCGGTGGGAGCGGTCGTACGTCTGTGCCGGGCCCTGGTGTACCGCGGTTGGTGGCTCGTGCCGTCCATCAGGTCGTCGTCGATGTCGGCACCATACGTGCGAGAGTTCGCGCCCCCGCCTCGGCGTCGAGGTGCAAGCGCATAGCCATCCGTTTAGTGTGGCTTTCGGGGTAGTTTCATTGTATGCGAGGGGGCTAGTTGTGGCGGCAGAAGCCGCTGCACTCCAGGGAGACACCATGGCCAAGCCACGCGCGGCCCGCCGTCCGGCCTCGGTTTACGCACTGGCCGGCATCCGGCTCTTCAACGGCGTCACCGGACTGCTGATGCCCACCCTGCTCATCCGGCGCCTCGACCCGGACCGCGACCTCAGTCCGGCGGCCGTCTATGCTTTCCGGCTCTTCGGGATCCGTACGATCCTGCTCGGTCTCGACCTGCTCACCAACCGCGGCCAGCGGCTCCAGGAAGACCTTCGAGAGGGCGTCCTGATCCACGGCAGTGACACCGCGACCGCCGCCTTGCTCGGCATCCGTGGCCAACTGCCGCCCCGCACCGCCGCCCTGACCACGCTCATCTCGGCGGTCAATACGACCCTGGCCGCCAGCGCGGCCGATTTCGGGAAGAGGAAAGGGAAGTGAGCACGGAGTCCGGTGCCCCAGAGGCTGAGACGGGCTTCGACTACATTGTCGTCGGCGCGGGCGCTGGCGGCGGACCGCTGGCGGCCAACCTCGCCGACGCGGGAATGCGCGTCCTGCTGCTCGACGCGGGCGGTGCCGAGGATAACGACAACTACCTGGTGCCCGCCTTCCACGCCGATGCCTCTGAGGACCCCGTCCAGCGCTGGGACTATTTCGTACGGCACTACGCGGACGAGCAGCAGCACCAGCGCGACAGCAAGCTCGTGCCCGGCAAGGGCATCCTCTATCCGCGAGCCGGGACGGTCGGCGGCTGCACCGCGCATCACGCGCTGATCACCGTCTATCCGTACAACCACGACTGGGACGAAATCGCGCGGGAGACAGGCGACCCGTCGTGGCGCAGCACTGCCATGCGCCGCTACTTCGAGCGACTGGAGCGCTGTACGTACCGGACCCGGCCCAAGAAGCCGCCCGGCAATCGGCTGCTGGCCGCCTTGCTGGAGTTTCTCCCCTTCGTCGCGGCCCGGTACCGCAACGACTCGCGGCACGGGTTCGACGGCTGGCTGCCGACCGACCTCGCCGACCCAGAACTGGTCATCCAGGACAAGCAGTTGTTGACGGTCATCCTGTCCGCCGCACAGGACACGCTCGCCGACTTCATCGGCCGGCCGCTCTCCCCTCTGGAGGGGCTCGGATCCTTCGTCGATCCCAATGACTGGCGCGTGCAGACCGAGGGCCTGCAAGGGCTGTGGCAGATCCCGATCTCCACGGCCGACGGGCGGCGCAGCGCCGCCCGCGAACGCGTGCGGGCCGTACAGCGCAGCCATCCGGACAACCTGATCGTCCGGACGAACGCGTTGGTGACACGGGTCGTGCTGGACGAGGACGGAGCGGCGACCGGCGTCGATTACGTGGACCAGCCGCACGCCTACCGGGCCGACCCCGGCACCCACGACGGTCTCGCGCTGCCGGTCCCGCGCAGGGTGCTCGCTACCCGTGAGGTGGTCCTGGCCGCAGGGGCTTTCAACACGCCTCAGCTGCTGATGCTTTCGGGCATCGGGCCGCGTGAGGAGCTGGAACGGCACGGCATTCCCGTACGCGTCCCGCTCCAGGGCGTGGGCGCGAACCTGCAGGACCGGTACGAGATCGGCGTGGTGAGCCAGATGGACCGCGAGTTCCCGGTCATCAAGGACTGCGACTTCCACGCTCCGGAGCCCGGAGCCGAACCGGACCGCTGCTACCGGGCCTGGCAGCGCGGCGAGGGCCTGTACACGACCAACGGGGCCGTCGTCGGCATCACCCGCAAGTCCCGCCCGTCACTGGACGCCCCCGACCTGTTCATCTTCGGCGGCCCTTTCGACTTCCGCGGCTACTACCCCGGCTACTCGCGCGACCTGACACTCCACCGGGACCGCTTCACATGGGCCATCCTCAAGAGCCGGACCCACAACACCAACGGCCGGGTGCAGCTGCGCTCCGCCGACCCCCGGGACACCCCGCTGGTGAACTTCCACTACTTCGCCGAGGGCACGGACGAGGAGGCTCGAGACCTCGACGCGATGGCCTCTGCCGTGAAGTTCGTACGCAGTATGAACCGCAGTGCCGGCTCTGTGATCCGCCATGAGCTGTGGCCCGGCGGGGAGGTCGGCGACGCCGAGAGCGTCCGCCGCTTCGTACAGGACGAGGCATGGGGCCATCACGCGTCCTGCAGTTGCAGGATGGGCCGGGCCGACGATCCCTCGGCCGTCGTGGACAGCCGCTTCCGGGTACGTGGTGTGGACCGCCTGCGGATCGTCGACGCGTCGGTCTTCCCCCGAATTCCCGGATTCTTCATCGCCGTTCCGATCTACATGATCAGTGAGAAAGCGAGCGACGTGATGCTCGCCGATGCGTCGCGCACGCGAACCGCCGCGGCCGCATAGCGACACCCGACCTGACCGGGAACCGATCCTAGGAGCAGCACGATGAGCACGCAACGACGCACCGTTTCCCGGCGATCCGGCTCCGGGTACCGCTCATCCCTACCCTGGCGGATCATCACCCGCATCGCCGAGTTCGTCGACCGACACAACGGCTGGAACAACCTGGCGGTCACGCCCGGCCTGCTGGTCCTTCTCGGACTGCGCGTCAAACTCCGTCAGAAGAACCTCCACGACACCTCCCGACTGCCCTCCGCAAACCTTCCCGACCCCGCGCCGCCCTCCGAGCGCCACCGGGTCAACCGGACTGCCGACGGCAGCCACAACGACCTCGACGAACCGCGCATGGGCATGGCGGGAACTCGCTTCGGCCGGAACATCCCGCTGGACAAGATCGCCCCGGCTACGCCCGAGAACGTGCTGTCACGGCCGAACCCGCGCGAGGTCAGCCGCGCCCTCCTCACCCGCCACGAGCTGATCCCGGCCGAGTCGGTCAACTCCCTGGTCGCCGCCTGGCTGCAGTTCATGGTGCGCGACTGGTTCAGTCACGGAACAAGCCCCACGGAACGGCCGTGGGAAGTACCCCTCATGGACGACGATCCGTGGCCGGAACGCCCGATGCGGATCATGCGGACACCGGACGACCCGACCCGGGACCCCCGGTCGCCCGCCGGTACTCCCGACACCCGCGTCAACGTCTCGTCCCACTGGTGGGACGCGTCCCAGATCTACGGGACGAACGAGGCGGAACAGCGCCAGGTGCGTACGGGCAAGGCGGGCAAGGTGCACCTCTTCGACGACGAGTCGGCCCCGCTCCCGTCCGACCCTTCTCGCGATCCCTCGCGCTCGCCCGGCTTCTGGCTGGGCCTCGTCCTGATGCAGAATCTGTTCGCACGGGAGCACAACGCGATCTGCGACCACCTGCACGCCGCCTACCCGTCCTGGGACGACGAGGAGCTGTTCCAGCGGGCGCGGCTCGTCAACGCCGCACTCCTTGCCAAGATCCATACGGTGGAGTGGACGCCGGCCGTAATCAGCCACCCCACCACCGTCAAAGCCCTGCGATCCAACTGGTGGGGCATCGCGGGCGAGCGCGTCCACAACTTTTACGGCCGGATCACGGAGAGCGAGACCGTCAGCGGCATCCCCGGCAGCAAGACGGACCACTACGGCATCCCGTACTCCCTCACCGAGGAATTCGTGGCCGTCTACCGCATGCACCCGCTCGTCCGCGACGACTGGCACCTGCGCTCCGCCACCGACGACTCCACCCTCAGCGACTGCACCTTCCGCGACATCGCCGGACCCGAGGCGCTCAACGTACTGAAGACCAAGGGGATGGCCAACCTGCTCTACAGCTTCGGCACCCTCCACCCGGGACTGGTGACCCTGCACAACTTCCCCAAGTTCCTCCAGGACTTCGAGCGACCCGATGGACAGCGGCAGGACCTCGCTGCCACGGACATCCTGCGCAACCGCGAACTGGGCGTCCCCCGCTACAACGAATTCCGGCGGCTGCTGCGACTGAAGCCCGCGGAGAGCTTCGAGGACCTCACGGACAACCCCGTGTGGGCCAAGGAGATCAAGCGGCTCTACGACGACGACATCGAAAAGGTCGACCTGACAGTCGGGATGTACGCGGAGAAGCTACCGACCGGATTCGCCTTCAGCGACACGGCCTTCCGCATCTTCATCCTGATGGCCTCGCGCCGACTGAACAGCGACCGCTTCTTCACCGACTACTACACCCCCGAGGTGTACTCCAAGGCCGGTATGGCCTGGATCGACGACAACAGCATGATCACCGTGCTGCTGCGCCACTACCCGGAACTGCGCACGGCCCTCGCGGGGCTGAACAACGCGTTCGTGCCATGGCACACCGCCCGTGGCAGCACGCATTCCTGACGGGTGGTACGCACCAGCTCCACGCCCTCGGAATGCCACCCGGTCAACACAGACCAAGATCCGGACCAGTTGCGGACCAGCCACTGTTCGGAGTCGGGCGCCTGGACAGGACTCGTCCTCCAGGCGCCCTTGCCAAGTTGATGGCAACGCCGCTCCGGTGGAGCCACCGCAGTCGACCCCAGCGCCGCAGGCGGTTCAAGGCCGTGTCAGTGCTCGTGTCCGGCGGCTTCTTCGGGGCTGGATGTGTGCGGTGTCGGCCAGCCGGCGAGCATGCGCAGGGCCCTTTCGGAGGGTGATCCGGATTCGACGGTGTACAGGCCGAGCGTCTGGTCGGGGTCGCCCGTGGGCGTCAAGGCTTCGAAGCCAAGAGTGAGGTCCCCGGCGATGGGGTGGTGGTAGCGCTTGGAGCCGAAACCGGCCGTGCTGAACATGGTCATCGCGAAGTGCAGCGTGTCCGTGCGCGACAGCGGTTCGATCAGTGTTCGATCATGAGAACGGCACGTACGGCCGCATACCCCGCGAGGAGTGGGTGATGACCATTTCCGGCTCCGGCCACGAACCCGCCTCGACCAGCGGGTGGGACGCTCACCTGTACTGGCGGTGGATCGGCTACAACACGCTCGCGTTCATCACCGTTCTGACCGTCGGGTTCCTGCTGATCCTGCTGGGCAACGACGTCCTCCACATGAACCTGGCCAGCCACAACGTGATCATCGCGCTCCTGATCGCGACCCTGGGGGCCGCACTGTTCGGCGGAGTCCTGGGAGCACTGCAGTGGCTGGTAGTCAAGGAGCGGGTCCCCATCCCCCGCAAGGTGTGGATCACTTCCAACGTCGGTCCGGCACTGCTCGCATGGCTGCTGGTGATCATGCCCGCCGTGATCAGCGCACAGGACTCGCACGAGAGGGTCTCGACTGCCTACCTGCTGGCCGCCAGCCAAAGCCTGGCCCTGGGACCCCTGCTCGGCCTGTCGCAGTCACTGGTCCTCCGCAAAGTCACCGCGCGCTGGAAATGGTGGATCGGAGCCAACCTCGCCTCCTGGCTCATCGTCGACGCCGTCATCTACCTCCTCTCCCGATGGACCGCCGACCTCGACGTCCTCACCGGCGACGGATCACTCATCGAGGTCTACCTGACCCTCATCGCCACCACACCCCTCACCGGCAGAGCCCTCCTCTGGGTACTCGCCCCCACAGCCCTGACCGCCGCCCGTTGAAGCCGGATCATGCACAAGAGGGCCGCCACCCCTTCACCCTTCACGCCACGTGCCTGCGCATGGCGGCCGGCGACCGGGCCCAGTGCGGTGACCGCTAAGCGGGGAGTGAGCCGGAGCTCTCAGGGCGCTCATGCCCTGGAGGAGCAGGCGCAGTCCGAACTCGAACTGGGCGGCGAAGTCGCTGCTGGTGAGGGTCGGCAGGGCGGCCTCGACGTGGGGGAACCGCCCGGGCGTGGCCGCCACCGCCTCGCGGAGGCGGTCGGCGTCGGGCCCGGTCGCCGCGTTGCCCGGTCCTTCGAGGGCGGCCTGCTCCTCCAGCGTGTGGCCAGTGGTGAAGTTGACCAGGGTGAAGGCGGCCCGTGGGGCGTCCTCCGCGCCGAATCCCGCCTTGCGCAGGAGTCCGATGAGGGCGTCGGCGAAGCCCAGGGTGTTCGTGCCGGTGGAGTGGGTGCCGGCGTAGACGCGGGCGCCGTCGCGGTGGGCGAGCAGGGCGGCGCGCATGCGGCGGGCCAGTCCGGCCACCTGCTCGTCCCAGGCGGCACCGTCGTCGGCCACCTCGGCGCAGCCGGCCAGCATGTGCTCGGCCATGGCGGTGAGCAAGTCCTGTTTCGTCGCGAAATACCGGTACAGGGCGCCGGCCTGTACGCCCATCGCCTCGGCCAGCCTGCGCATGGTGAGCGCGTCGAGCCCGGCCTCGTCGAGGAGCCCGAGCGCGGTTTCGACCGTGCGTCGCTGATCCAGCCGCGGAGGTCTGCCGCGTGCGGGCCGGGTGGCCGCGGTGCCGTCCTGTGGGGTTGACGAGAAGTCCATGACCCTCACTATAGTGAACATCGTTCACGTGAACGCTGTTCACTAAATCTGGAGGTTGAGTCGATGGACACCGATGTGCTCGTGGTCGGGGCGGGACCGACGGGACTGATGCTCGCCGCCGAACTGGCCCTGGCGGGCGTCCGTGTACGGGTCGTGGAGCGGCGGGACGAACGGCAGCGGGACTCGCGGGCGCTGAGCCTGCATCCGCGTAGCATCGAGCTGATGGACCAGCGCGGGATCGCCGACCGGTTCCTGGCCCTGGGCCGGACCGTGCCGGGCTGGCATTTCGCGGGCCTCGACACCCGCCTCGACTTCACCGGGCTCGACACCCGGCATCCGTACTCCCTCTTCCTGGCCCAGAGCCGGACCGAAGAGCTGCTCGAACTGCGGGCCCGGGAGCTCGGCGCCGAGATCCGGCGCGGATGGGAGGCCGTGGGCCTGCGCCAGGACGAGAACGGTGTGGAGCTGCGGCTGAACGGAGCCGGCGGTACCGAGAGCGTGTCCGCCCGGTACGTCGTGGGATGTGACGGTGGGCGGAGCTTCGTACGGCGGGCGGCCGGGATCGACTTCCCGGGCACGGACGAGACTCTGACCGGGATGCTGGGGGACTTCCGCACGATGGACCCGCTGGCCGTCAATCGGGCGCGTGCGCACGGCGTGCTGGTGGCGCCGCTGGAGGACGGGCTGACCCGGCTCGTATACATCGACCCGGAGCGCATGCGGGTGCCCGCGGCGGAGCCGGTGACGCTGGAGGAGTTCCGCACCTCACTGGTACGGATCTGCGGTACCGACTGCGCTGTGGCGGACCCCCGTTGGCTGTCGCGCTTCGGCAACGCCACCCGGCTGGCGGCCCGTTACCGTGCGGGGCGCGTCCTGCTGGCGGGCGATGCCGCCCACATCCACTTCCCGGCGGCCGGGCAGGGCCTCAACACCGGCCTCCAGGACGCGGTGAACCTGGGGTGGAAGCTGGCAGCGGAGATCCACGGCTGGGCGCTGGCCGGGCTGCTCGACAGCTACCACGACGAACGCCACCCGGTCGGGCGGGCCGTCACCGAGAACACCGAAGTCCAGACCCTGCTCATGGAACTGACGCTCCTCACCCCGTACCAGGGACCCGCCGCAGCTCTGCGCCGTCTTCTGGATGGGCTGCTGGGTGTGGAGGAGGTCAACCGTCGCCTGGCCGGCATGGTCACCGCCCTCGACACCCACTACCCGGCCCCGGCCGAGGGTGCGGACCTGCTGGTCGGGCGGCGGGTCCCCGACATCGGGCTGACCGTGCCCGGCGCGGCGGCCGCCCGTGTCTATGAACTCCTCCACGAGGGCCGCCCGCTCCACCTCGACCTCACCCGGGACCGGGCGTCATACCAGGATCCGGGCGCCGCGCACATCACCGCGGTCGCACCCCTCGACCATGGCAGACACCCCGAACTCGCCGGGGTGACCGAACTCCTGGTACGCCCCGACGGGCACATCGCCTGGGCCACCCGGGCGACCGATACGCGGACCCGCCGCGAGGACCGCGCCGAAGCGCTGGCCGCTTGGGGCGGTTCGGCCGCGTAAGGCCCCGCGAAGGCGTCGCCCAGCCCGTATCCGTCCGGTCCGGCCGTTGCCCGGATGCCGGCGCCATGACGGAGCCGAAGACCGTCATGCCGACGATGCCGCCGAGCCCACGGGCGAGTGTCACCAAGGAGCTCGCCACGCCCGGATCCCGTTCCTGAACGGGATCCGGAGCGATCGGCAGTTCTCGGGGAAGCCTCGCGGGTGTCGCTCAGCGGGGAGACGCGGCGATCTGTACGCGGTTGCTGTCGTGGTCGGACAGGAACGCAGCCAGGCTCGTGCCCTCTTCGGTGACGGCGGTGTGCTCGGTTCGGGTGATGCCGCGCAGCGGGGTGACGAGCACTGTGCCCCGGTCGACGGTCCAGGTCGCGGCGACCCGGCCGTCCACCAGTACGACGCGTGCGCCGGCGACGGACAGGCCGCGGTGGGCGTCGTCGATGATTCGGCTTCGGTCGTGGTAGCCGAGGATCGCGTTGTCGAACGCCGGCAGGAACCGCACCGGGGCGGGTGTGTCGGGGTCGGGGCGCGGTGCGTCGGGAAGGTCCAGCAGTTCCCGGCCCCGCCCGTCTCGGAAGGTGACCAGCTCCTCGCGGATCGCGGCGACCGCAGCCGGCAGTCCGGCGAGGCCGCACCAGGCGCGCAGGTCGGCCGAGGCCGCGGGGCCGAAAGCGGCCAGATAGCGGCGTACCAGGGCTTCGCCGACCGGATCGGAGCCGTCCAGGGACGGGGACGGCGGGTCGATCTCGCGCCCCAGCCAGGAGGAGAGCGGGACGTTGCGCACTCCCGCCTTTGTCCGCCACAGCCCGCGCGGCGGCAGCTGCGCCACCGGGACGAGGGCGGCGATCAACATTTCTCCCAGTGCCCTCGGCCCCGGCGCCGGCCAGCGCTCGGCGAGTGCCCGCGCGAGCTCTGTCATCGAGCGGGGCTCGCCGTCGGCCAGCACCGCCCGGCCCGCCGCGGCGAGCTCGTCGAGGTCTATCCCGTCGAGCTCGCGGCGGTAGGTCCCGAGTACCCGCTGGCGCAGCATGGCGTCGTGGCGGGCCCGCCAGGCCAGGGCGTCGTCGGCGGTGACGAGGTGGACGGTGCGGCGCATGAGGTGGGTCCGCACCACGTTGCGCCCGGTCAGCTGGTCGTCCAGCGTCGCCGGGTCGAACGCGCGCAGCCGCGACCAGAGCCCGGTGAACGGTTCCTGCGGTTCCTGCGCTTGCAGGCCGCCGAGGTGTGCGACGGCGGCGAGGATCGGGGTGGCGGCGCGGTCGAGCAGCAGCTGCCGGGCGAGCGTCGCGCGGCCCAGCGCTCTGCTGTCGAGGACGGTCCCGGTGCTCACGAGGCGTTGTAGTCGTTGGCGACGTCCACGACCCAGGTGACGCCGAACCGGTCCTTGAGCATCCCGTAGAGGGGCGCCCACTGCGCGGGCTCCAGCGCCTGCACGATGGTCGCGCCCTCGGATAGCTTCTCCCAGTACGCGGTGATCTCCTCGGCCGTCTCACCGCGGAGCGAGACGAAGAACGCGTTCTCGCCCCGGTCCCACGGCAGGCTCGCGGGCACGTCGTAGGCCATCACGCGAAATCCGCTGTCGGCGGCCACTTGGCCCCACATCACCTGATCGGCCTCGGACGGCTCCTGGACGTTTCCGGCGTCCTTGTACGTGACCACGACCACATCCCCGCCGAACACCGACTGGTAGAAGGCCAGTGCCTCGCGGGCGTCGCCCCGGAAGTTCAGGTGGATCACGGTGTTGACGGACATGACGGCAGCTCCTCGTCGCTCGATTCATCGGCTGGTGCCGATCACTCGATGACCACCGTCGCAGGAGAAGCGGACAGGATGTGGCCGCTTCTCCTGGCAGGATGGAGCTCATGCAGAAGACCTCAGCGCGGCTGCTGTCGCTGCTCTCGCTCCTCCAGGCGCACCGCGACTGGCCGGGGCAGTTGCTGGCCGACCGGCTGGAGGTCAGCCCGCGCACCGTGCGCCGCGACGTCGACCGGCTGCGCGAGCTCGGCTACCCGATCCTGACCACGAAGGGCCCGGACGGGGGCTACCGGCTCGACGCCGGCACGGAACTGCCGCCACTGCTGTTCGACGACGAGCAGGCCGTCGCGCTTGCCGTAGCTCTCCAGATCGCCACCATCAGCGGCGCCGGGATCGAGGCGGCCGCGGCGCGCGCCCTGACCACTGTCCGGCAGGTCATGCCCGCTCGGCTGCGCCACGGGATCGATGCCCTCCGCTTCACCGCCGTCGAGCGGCCCGCAACCCGGCCCGACCCGCAGGTCGACAGCAGCGTGCTCATGGCGCTCAGCGCCGCCGTGCACGCCCGGGAGGTGCTCCGCTTTCGCTACGGGCCCGCCGCTGATGCCCCGTCCCGCCGGGTGCAGCCCCACCACCTCGTCACCTGGGGCGGACGCTGGTATCTCGTCGCCTGGGACCTCGACCGTGAGGACTGGCGCACCTTTCGCGCCGACCGGATCACCCCGCGGACCCCCACCGGTCCCCGCTTCACCCCGCGAGAGGTGCCCGGAGGCGATGTGGCCGCCTTCGTGGCCGCGAGGTTCCAGGGCTCCGATGGCTCCGGTGACTGGCCGTGCCGCGGCGAGGTGATCCTCGACCTGCCCGCCGCCGAGGTGTTGCCGTACACCCGCGACGGCGTCGTCGAAGAGCTCGCCCCGAACCGCTGCCGGCTCATCCTGGGCTCGTGGTCATGGCCAGCCCTGGCCGCCGCCATCGGCAGCTTCGACGCCGACATCGAGGTAGTCGGCCCGCCCGAGCTCAAGGACGCCTTCGCGCACCTGGCCCGCCGCTACGGCAACGCCGTAACCGCCACGTCTCCACCCACGATCTCCTGAGCCACCCGAACGTCGGTCAGGTGTGCAGGCGGCTGTTGAGTCCGTCCTGGTCACTTGGCAACAGCGGGGACGCATCCGGCCGTCACCTGGATGCCGGCGGTGCAGTGCCGTGGGGTCTGGCGGTGGACCAGGCCGGGCGTGAGGCGCTGTTGACGTATGCGGCTGACTGCCCGAACGTGAACCTCGCCTTCGAGCGGGCGACTGAGACAGCCCCCGGCCATCGGACTGCAGAGCTCAACCGGCCTTGGACGGCGGGGGAGGGCGGAGGCAGACCCATACCCTCTTGCCATTTCCGTCCCTGTTCGGCCAGAACGACCATTGGTCGGCGAGAGAGGCCACCAGTCCAAGTCCGCGGCCGGATTGCGCTGATGGCGCCGGGTCGCGTGGTGTGGGTTGGGCGGTGGAGTTGTCCTCGAGCTGGATGATGAGGGCGTTGCCAGGCCGCCATGTGAGGTCGAGGCAGATGTGCTCGTGGTGGCCCTCGGGTTTCGTGCGGCCGTGGACGACGGCGTTGGTGGCCAGTTCGCTGCAGATCAGGACGGCGTTGTCCTCGAGTTCGGCGCAGCCCCATTCGTCGAGCTTGGCGGCGGCGAAGCGGCGGGCCGCGCTGGCGGCTCTCATGTCGCTGGGGATCTCCACGCAGGCCGACACCGTTGTGGGGTCTTGGGTGAGCGAAGCCGTGACGTGTCGTGACGCCTCAGGTTCCAAAAGTGCTGTGTGACGGTTCATGTGCGGGCCCTCCACGCACCTGCCGATGGCTTCGGGTCCGGGAGCGACGACCGGGATGCAAGATGAGCACCGACGCTGGGACGACCCTGGCGGACGGCGGAACCGCCGCCCACCCGCCGGATCCCGCGAGAGCAGGCCCGGCCCATCATTCCATGATGCGGAATTTCTATTCCATAAATGTAGAAAACACTGCTTGCTTCGTCAATAGTCATCAGTCGCTCGACGTGTATGAGGGCAGATTCCGGAGGTTCCTCCGGTTTCAGTTCCAGTTCCGGCTCGGCGCATCCGTCTCCCTCGTCCGGCGCGTACACGGCCCGCGGATCTTCACGTCCAGGCCGCAGAACGCGGCGAAGCCGTCGAAAGTCGGGCTGAGCGCGCTCCCCGGCCTGTGGGCATGCCGCAGGACGGGTCGCGCGGCATGCCCTGATTCATCGGCTCTGTCGGACGGAACGTGGGGGGAGGTGTGCCTCGCTGTCGATGCTGTCGAAGGCGTCGACGTGTGCGGTGGGGATGTGGCTCTCGTTGGCCTCGCTGCCGCGTCCGAAGTGGTTCAGGAGCAGGTTGAGGAGGACGGCGACGAGGCATCCTGCCGTGATGCCCGATCCCAGCACCATGGCGACGGGCGCGGGGAGCCGGTCGTAGAAGTCGGCGGATGCGACGGGGATGAGGCCGAAGGCAAGGGCGACGGACACGATGATGCCGTTGTGCCCGGTGGCCAGGGAGGCCTTGGCGAGGGTCCGGATTCCGGCGACGGTGATCGAGCCGAAGAAGACGACTGCCGCCCCGCCGAGTACGGGCAGCGGCACGAGCGCGACCAGGGAGCCCAGGGCCGGCACGAGGCCCATGAGGACCAGGACGGCTCCGCACAGGGTGACCGCGTACCGGCTGCGGATGCGACTGATCGCAACCAGGCCGACGTTTTGGGCGTATGAGCAGCTCACGAAGGCTCCCAGGGCACCGCCGAGCGCGGTGCCCAGTCCCTGGGCGCGCAGGCTCCCCGCGATGACGCGGTCGTCGACCGGCTTGTCGACGACCGATCCCACCGCGATCAAGGACGCGGTGGACTCCGTCATGGAGACGAGCATGACGACGAGCATGGTGGCGATGACCGGCGCCTCGAACTGCGGGGCGCCGAAGGCGAACGGCTCGGGGAGCGCGAACAGCGGTGCCTGGGAGAGGTGGTGGAAGTCGACCTTGCCCATCGGCACCGCGGCGGCCGTGCCGGCGATGAGACCGAGCAGGATCGCCACCCGTTGCAGGAAACGTCCGCTGAGGAGCCGGTGGAGGAGGAGCGTGAACGCGAGGGTTCCGGCTGCGAGCGCAAGGTTGGACGGTGAGCCGTACCCGGAGGAAGCGGGGTCGCCGCCCCGGGCCCACTGCCCGGCCACCGGCAGCAGCGAGAGGCCGACCAGCGTGATGACGGAACCGCTGACGACGGGCGGGAAGAAGCGCAGGAGCCGGCAGAACGCCGGAGCCAGGAGGAAGCAGACGGCCCCGGCGACGAGGGTGGCGCCGAACACCAGGGGCAGGGTGTCCTGCCCCCGTGAGGCGGAAGCGGCCAGGACAGGGAAACCACCGCGAACGACACGCCGTTGGTGATGGGCAGCGCCGCCCCGACACCCCAGAAGCGCAAGGTCTGGGCGACGGTGGCCAGACCCGCGACGACCAGGCTCGCGGCTAGCAGAACGGTGAGCTGCGCCGCGGTCAGGCCGAGCGCGCCGCCGATGATCAGCGGAGGTGCCGCGAGGCCCGCGTACATGCTGGCCACGTGCTGCAGGGCGGCGGGGATCATCCGCCGCATGGGCAGCACTTCGTCCGCGGGGTGAACGGGGAGGGCGGGGTGGGACAGGGCGGAGCGATCGTGCATGAAGAGCGTAGGGGCGCGCATGGAGACAGACCCTCCGAGAGACCGACCGCCCGGCCGGCGCACGGCGGGGACGGTTGAGAGCGAAGCACGGCCGGACGAGCCGGACAGGTGGACGGACCTGCCCGGAGGGATGCGGAAATCGTGCCGGATTCCCGTGGTGCGGGAGCAGGGACACGATTTCCTTATTGCGGAATTTACTTTCCACTGTGGACGGCCTTGACCTTACGAACGGGCCTCCCGGTCGTCAACTCCTCCAGGCAGGCCATTTGATTCCTGAGATTCTTTGGAGGTATGCACAATCGCGACCCGCAGGGGCGATCAACGCGCGTCAACTGGCTTCCCCCAGCGCCCGCGCAATCCGCAGGCCTTGGCCGGGGCGGCCGCGGCCCCTACGGTGTCCCGCTATGCCATCCCAAGACGATCTCCACAGCCTCTCCGAGGGTGAAAACGCCGCCTATCCCCCGTTCGATCCCCGCCTCGCCGTCCGCGTGCGCGAGCAGCTCGGACTCACGCACGGCCAGGTCGCCTGGGCCGTCTCGGCCTTCCGGGGACACCCCCTGCACCCCGATGTGCTCCTGGCCTGGGAGCGGGGCGCGGAGGTGCCGACGACCCGTCAGATCGACGCACTGGCAGCCGCGTTGTGGTGTTCACCGGGTGATCTGCTGGGCGAGCCGGCCACGCTCCTGCAGTGCCGGACGCTCCTCGGGCTGACGGTGGAGCAGGTCGCCACGATGGTCGGCATGACCCGCGACCGCTACGCCGAGGCGGAACGGCGCAACCGATGGCGCGGGTCCGGACGTCAGACCCAGGCGCTGTTCGAGGTCCTGCGGCCGCCGCCCGCCTGCTTCGTCGACGCGTGCGGCAGGACGGGGCAGCTGCGCGTGCTGCTGCGCGAGGCGGTCACCGGGTGGTGGCCGAACTACGTACGGCCCGTCGCGAAGATCGTCCCCGTGGCGCCGGCCGAGATCCGCGGTGCCCTGGAACAGCTCCACCTGGCCTACCAGCGGATCGACAACCACGGTCGGACCGGAGCCGGCGCCGAGGCGGTCGAGCGCGAGGCGCTGGCTTTCCTCGACCGGGTCGACGAGCAGCTGTGGCGGCGGCTGCGCACCCAGGAAGCCTGACGCCCCCACAAGCCTCCCGGGCGGCAGGTCTTGACACGGTCGCCTTCACGTGGCGCACTGGAACCACCCAGCCATACGGAAGCTGCTTTCCGCATCGTGGATGATCCGTTGATGCAGTCTTCGGCAGGGAAAATCGGGGCTCGCTCACCCCGCGACACCCCGGCTCGGGCAACTCCCACGTTCCCCGTTCCTCAGGGCACTTCCATGCCCTCGGGCCCTCCTGCCGCCCGCTCGACTGCGTCATCGAACCAGTCCACACGGCCCTCCGAGGCATCGGCCGCTCCCCAGCGCGCCCCTCCCCGGCGACCGCCGTGCCACAGCAGCCCAGGAGGTACCTCCCGTGTCGCCCACCGCCATCCCCAGCCCCGCCCCGGCCCCCGCGCCGGACCCGGCCACGGACCCCGCCGCGAAGCATCCCGTCGACCAGACCCTGCCGTTCGGAAAGCTCCTCGGCGCCGGTCTCCAGCACGTGGCGGCCATGTACGCCGGTGTCGTCGCACCGCCTCTGATCGTCGGCATCGGCGTGGGACTGAGCACGGCAGAGATCGCGTTCCTGATGGGCGCCAGCCTATTCACCGCCGGTATCGCCACCCTGCTGCAGACCATCGGCTTCTGGAAGGTCGGCGCGCGTCTCCCCTTCGTCAACGGCGTCTCCTTCGCCGGCGTGGCCCCGATGCTGGCCATCGCCAAGGCCGAGGGCCCCGATGACGCACTGCCCGTGATCTACGGCGCCGTGATCGTGGCCGGAGTGTTCGGCTTCCTGCTCGCCCCCTGGTTCTGCAAACTCATCCGGTTCTTCCCGCCCGTCGTCACCGGCACAGTCATCACCCTCATCGGTGTGTCCCTGCTGCCCGTCGCCTTCAACTGGGCGCAGGGCGGCAACCCGCAGGCCGCGGACTACGGAGACATCAAATACATCGGCCTCGCCGCCGCGACCCTCCTGATCACCGTGGTACTCCGCAGAGTGCTGAGCGGCTTCCTCAAGCAGATCTCCATCCTGCTGGGGCTCGTCGCCGGCACCCTGATCGCCCTGCCCCTCGGCCTCGCGGACTTCAGCGCCGTCACCGATGCCGACATCATCGGCTTCCCCGCGCCCTTCCACTTCGGCGCCCCGCAATTCGCCGCCGCAGCCATCATCTCCATGATCATCGTGATGATCGTCTCCATGACCGAGAGCACAGCCGACGTGCTCGCCCTCGGCCAGATCGTCGACAAGCCCGCAGACGAGAAGACCCTCGCCGCAGCACTGCGCGCAGACGGCCTGGGCACCGCGCTGAGCCCGTTCTTCAACGGCTTCGCCGCCAGCGCCTTCGCACAGAACGTCGGCCTGGTCGCCATCACCAAGGTCCGCAGCCGCTACGTCGTGGCCGCGGCCGGCGGCATCCTCATCCTGCTGGGCCTGTGCCCGTTCCTCGCCTCAGTCGTCGCCCTGGTCCCTCAGCCCGTCCTCGGCGGCGTCGGCCTCGCCCTGTTCGGCACCGTGGCCGCCAGCGGAATCCAGACCCTCACCCAGGCCGGCCTCGACCGCGGCGACAACATCCTCATCGTGGCCATCAGCCTCGGCATCGGCGTCATCCCCATGGCCAGCCCGAACTTCTACCACGCCTTCCCCGAGAGCGTGCGCATCGTCCTCGACTCCGGCATCAGCACCGGCTGCGTCGTCGCCGTACTGCTCAACCTCGCCTTCAACCACATCGGCCGCGGCAGTCAGAGCGACACCGCCGACACGGCCACCACGCTGCACGGCACCACCCCGCAAACAGTGCCGGCTGCGGCCGCACAAGTGCACTGACCGCGGACAGCGGGTGGGGGATGCGCTCCTTGGATGGAGGCGCACACCCCACTCGTGTGTTCAGGGGGAGTGCGGCCAGGGCGGGCAGCGTCGCAAGCCGGACGGTCGGCAAGGCCCTCCTCACCCAGCTCGGACCCGGCGAACGCCGCGACCACATCCAACGCCATCGCATGGATTCCGCAGGGCGCGGCTTGTACGTGCTGCGGTCGAGGCCGTGTGGGCGTTGTGTAGGGCCCGCGGCCGTTTGTGGGCCTGTCCCGGTTTCCGGATAGGTTCCGCCCAACCCGGCCCCTGACAGTGCCTCACGGGGTCCAGGAGAACATAGGAGGACCCGGGTTATGGACAGGGTTGCCAGCTGTCCGGTGTCCGCTGCGGTGTTGGGAGTCTGTGTCAGCGCGCCGCGGCAACCGAGTCGATGGTGCCGTGCCAGGTCCGGCGGTAGCCGTCGCGGAGAGGGCCGCCGACGAGGTCGAGCACGTTCGACGCTGCGCTGATCAGTGCTGCGGGCTCGCCTGACCGGCACAAGTGGCGGTGTCCTTCGAGAAGGGCGGCTCCGCGCTGTGGGTCGGCTTCCATCAGGCGGCGGGGCAGCCACTTCCCGCCGCCGATCCAGGCGTGATGGTGGTCGCAGAGCAGATCGGCGGCGGCGTTGACCACGTACCCGGCCACGGCCAGCCGCTCGATGGGGTCACTCGCGTCAGTTAGGTCGTCCAGCGCGTCCGTCAGACCGTAGCGTTTCGTATCGACGGTCTCCGGTTCCAGTGCAGGCGGACCTTGACGAAGGTCCGCTTCGGCCAGGGCGCGAGCGCGCCCGGCCTCGCCATTGGAATCGACCAGAACGAGACCGGAGGCGTACATGTTCTGAAGGACCGCCCGGCGTGCGGCGACGTCTGCGGCGAACAGCTCCAGGAGACCGGTACGGGTGTGGACGAAGAGTTCTACGACCCGTTCCTCGAACCGGATCGTCTCCCGGCAGGTCACGCCGCCGTCCTCGATGAGCACCGCGATGTCCAGGTCACTGCTGGCAGTGGCTCGTCCGGTAGCCGTAGAGCCGGCGAGGACCACGGAGAGGGCGTCGGGGAAACGATCGTGGGCAAGCCGTCGCGCTTGTTCGATGGGGTCTGCGTGCATGAGCGGCAGAGTGCCAGGAGACTTGATCAATGGCGAGTCGATTGTGGACGGCACGGCCCGAGCATCTCGATGCCCGGGCAGGTGCGGACTGTTCTGCAGCGCATGACGCGGGTTAGGTGCTCGATGAGGGGGTGTGGAGGCTGCGTGCGGCGGCCGGGTCGCCAGCCTCTCCGGTCCTCCGTGGCGGTGCGGACCGTCGTCTGCGGTAGCGCGGCTGTCAGGTTGAGCAGCGTTGTTCCCCGCGGGTCAGGCTGGTCCGGCGACGTCCCAGGTGGCGGTTCTGCGGCGCGGCCAGCCGGTGGGTACGGGTGACGTTGCCCGGATGCCGGACGCCAACACGTACTGCCTGGTGTCGATTCGCGAGCGGGCGTCGGACCGGCAGTGCTTCGGGCTTGCGGCGAAGCGGAAGCCGCAGGGCCATGTGCACGTGGGTAGAGGTGCTCCGCATGGCGTTGGCAGCGCGGCCGAGCCGCACCGGTTGTGCCTCACCGTCAGCGTTGTCGAGAACGCCGGCGGGCCCTTCGCCTACACCGGCGGTACGCCGGAGCACGCAACCCCGGTGCAGGAAGCCACGGTGAAGTTCCCCTCGGGCAGGGCGATGACATTTCTGACGTACGAATTCCCGGAGGCCGTGAGCATCCCGATGGACGCTGAAATCTGCAGTCCCGACCGGGCTGTCTGGTTCAAAGCATTCGAACCGTACGCTATCGGGCAATAGCTGATGGTTGCCTGCTGTGACTGGCCGAGGGACTGAGCTTCCTCTGCCGAGTAATGCGTCGGGTCATAAGGGTGATGGCTGCCCAAGTGATGAGGGCTTCGGAGTGCTGGACGAGCCTCTCGTAGTCGCGAGCGTGGCAGCGGGCGTGCATGAGCCAGGCAAGAGTGCCTTCGACGACCCATCGGCGGGGCAGGACGGCGTGTCTGGTTCAGCCCTGGAGGGCGGTGAGCCAGTCGGTCAGCAGGCGGTTGACCTCGTCGGGGCGTTCCTGCTGGATCCAGTGGCCGCAGCCTTCCAGCAGGTGGGAGGCGGACAGGGCGGGGAGGGTGGAGGGGTAGGCGTTGATGGCGTCGGCCATCCAGGTGGTGGAGGCGTCCAGGGTGCCGCCGATGAAGAGGGACGGCTGCTTGATCGGGGCTCCGCGGTGGGGGGCGAGGTCCTCCCAGTCACGGTCCATGTTGCGGTAGCGGTTGAGGGCGCCGGTCAGGCCGGTGCGCTCGAACTCCGCGGCGTAGACGCCGAGGTCGTCCTCGCTCAGCCAGGCGGGGAGCTTGCCTGCGGGGAAGCGGTCGCGCAGTCGGCCGCCGTGGGTGACGAAGTGCGGGTCGGCCTCGCCCTGGGCGGGCATGGTGTCGGCGGACAGCGCCGCATAGAAGCCGGCGAGCCAGCCCCGGACGTCGGGCTCGATCTCCCCCTCGGCGCGGCCGGGCTCCTGGAAGTAGGAGACGTAGAACTCCTGCTCAGGGCCGCCGATCTGGCCGAAGATGTCGGTGGGGCGGGGGCCGCCCGGCGGCGCGTAGGGGACGCTCAGCAGGCCGACGGCGCGGAAGACCTCCGGGTGTAGCAGGGCGGAGGAGGCGGCGATGTTGGATCCCCAGTCGTGGCCGACGACCACCGCGCTCTCCTCGCCGAGGGCGCGTACCGCGGTGACGTTGTCCTCCACCAGGTCGAGCATCCGGTAGGCGTCGGTCTCGGCGGGTTTGGAGGAGCGGCCGTAGCCGCGCACGTCGATCGCCACCGCCCGGTAGCCGGCGGCGGCGAGGGCCGGGAGCTGGCGGCGCCAGGAGTACCAGGACTCGGGGAAGCCGTGCACGAGCAGGACCAGCGGGCCGGTGCCCTGCTCGACCAGGTGCAGGCGCCCGGCCGGGGTCTCGATGGTGCGGTGGCGGAGCTCGGCTGTCGGCTCGGGCTGCATGGGCTTCTCCTCGGTTCGCGGGCGTACGCAGGTACCCGTCGATCATGCGGCGCGGCGGCCGCCCGACGCGATCAGCGTTGCCATTCTGGCAAGCTCGCAGGACAGGGCGGTGGAGCGGTGCGGCCGGAGGGAGCGGGAACGGTGACACGCGACGACCTGGACGGCACGTTGGCGGGGATGGGGCCCAGGCTGCGAGCTGCGCGCGAGCAGCACGGCGCCACGCTCGCCGGTATCGGCTGTGCGACCGGCATCTCGCCGAGCACGCTGTCGCGGATCGAGACCGGCCGACGCAAGCCCACCCTGGAGGTGGTGCTGCAGTTGGCGAAGGAGTACGGCGTCTCCCTCGACGCGCTGGCCGGTACCGCACCCGCCCCGGTGGCCGAGCCGCGCACCTCGACGCCGCTGAGCTTCGGCGACGACAAGGCGGTTCTGCCGCTCACCCGGTACGTCGGCGGCTTGCACGCCCACAAGCACGTACTGCCCGCCGTCGAGGATCCGCCCGCGCGGCCCCGGCAGGTCTCCCACGAGGGCTACGAGTGGCTGTGCGTTCTGTACGGGCGGCTCTGGCTCGCGCTGGGCAAGCAGGATCTTGTCCTGGCCGCCGGGGATGTCGCCGAGTTCGACACCCGCACCCCGCACGGGCTGGCGAACGCCGGCCCCGGCGGGCCGGTCGAGTACCTGATCTTGTTCGGGCCGCAGGGCGAACGACTGCGGCCGCGGACCACTGGCCCCCGGTAGCCCGACAACCCCCGTGACCGATCCAGACCCGGTACCGCTCAGCGACGGGCAGCGGCCGCAGGCCACCGGGCATCTTCGGCAGCCCATGCCCCGACCCTTGACCTGCGACCCGGCCGCAGCACTGCAAAGATCTTCAGAACTGCAGGACTGGGTCAGTGCTCACTGGTCGAGGCCGGCGGAACCAGGAATTTCCCGTAGCGCTGTGACTTTCGCCGTAGCCGCGCGCTGTCGGCCCTCCTCGCTGTCGGTGGCGCTGGTGAGGGCGTCACGGAGGTTCCTCTCCCAGCGGTGGAGCCACTCCGCTTCCGCCATCCAGCTGTGGCTGCTCGAGTGGTCGCGCACGATCAGCTGCACTACCCGCTCATGCGTCAGCTCTCCCGCGAGGACCCAGGAGACAGCGACTTCGGCCGCCTGCTGGCTGCTGAAATCGATCGACGAAGCCGGTGATGACGGGACCGGATTGCCGGGGCAGCGCCCCGGAAGCTCTCTTTTCGTCCTCTTGACGATATGGGCATGTCTCGTTATCGTCGCATTGACGAAATGAAGGGGGTTTGCCATGGCCGACATCACCCGGCGCTTCGGCTGGCGTCATCTGCGCTCCGCGCCCACCGCCCACATCCGCCACCACAAGCGCGGCCGACTTGTCCACGACGGGCGGGGGCTCAGTTTCTGGTACCGGTCGCTGTCGGCGGCGCTTTCCGAAGTGCCGGTCGACGACCGGGAGCTGGCCATGGCGTTCCACGCCCGTACGTCCGACTTCCAGGACGTCGCCGTGCAGGCCACCGTCACCTACCGGATCAGCGACCCGGCCGAAGCCGCGGACCGACTCGACTTCTCCGTCGACCCGGACACCGGGAGCTGGCGCGGCGCCCCCCTGGAGCAGATCGCCACTCTCCTGACCGAGACCGCGCAGCAGCACACGCTGGACGTACTGGCCCGGACTCCGCTGGCCGTCGCCCTGGTGGACGGCGTCGCCTCCGTGCGGGGGAGTGTCGCCGCCGGTCTCGCTGCCGAGCCCAGGCTCCCGGCCACCGGCATCGATGTGGTGACCGTGCGGGTCGTGGCGATCCGCCCCGAGGCCGAGGTGGAGCGCGCCCTGCGCACCCCGGCCCGCGAGCAGATTCAGCAGGAGGCGGACCGGGCCACCTACGAACGGCGGGCCGTCGCCGTCGAGCGTGAGCGTGCCATCGCCGAGAACGAGCTGGCCAGTCAGATCGAACTGGCGCGACGCGAGGAGCAGCTGATCGACCAGCGCGGCACCAACACCCGCCGCGAGGCCGAGGAGAAGGCGGCGGCGGACGGCATACGGACCGAGACCGAGGCGGCCCGCAAGGTCCGCCTGGCCCGCGCGGACGCCGAGGCGGCGCGCGAGACAGGCGCGGCGCGCGCCGAGGTTCAGGCTGCCTGGCTGCGCGTGCACGACGAAGCCGACACGGGCACGCTGCACGCCCTGGCGGCAACCCGGCTGGCGGAGAACCTGCCGCGGATCGAGAGCATCACGCTCTCTCCCGACGTCCTCACCGGACTCCTTACCAGGCTCGGACGTCCGGAAGGCGGCGCGGGCGCGTGAGCCTGGCCCCGCGGGTGGTGCTCGTGCACCGAAGGACCGAGTACGAGGAGCTGCTCGCCCGGCACGGGACGCACGGACAGGCCGCGTTCTTCCTCTCGAGCCGGGGCCGGTCGATCGACGAGGTGGTCCGCCGCCACGAGCGCACGCGGCAGGCGCTGCGGGAGGTGGCGGCGGCGGTGCCGCTCACCTGGCGCAGCTCCCGGGTGGAGCGGGCGGACCTGGACCGCTTCCTGTTCGCCCCGGAGGACGTGGTGGTCGTGGTCGGCCAGGACGGCCTGGTCGCCAACACCGCGAAGTATCTGCGCGGACAGCCGGTAGTGGGCATCGACACCGACCCGGGGCGCAACCCGGGGGTCCTGGTCCGTCACCGCTGCGCCGACGCGGCCGCCCTGCTGCGTGCGGCGACCGCCGCCGGGGGCCGGGCAGAGGAGCTGACCATGGTCGAGGCCGTCGCCGACGACACCCAGCGCCTTCTCGCGCTGAACGAGATCTACCTGGGTTCGCCCGGTCACCAGACGGCCCGCTACCGCCTGGGCTCCGACGGCGAGAAGGGCCCGGGCGAGGCCCAGGCATCCTCCGGGGTGCTGGTGGGCACCGGCACGGGCGCCACCGGCTGGCTGCGTTCCCTGTGGCTGGAGCGCGGCAGCCCCGCGGGGCTGCCCGCCCCCTGCGACCGGCGGCTCCTGTGGTTCGTGCGCGAGGCCTGGCCCTCCCCGACGACCGGAACGACGAAGGTCGCCGGTGAGTTGGGGAAGGGGCAGGGGCTGCAGCTGACCGTGGAGTCGGACCGGATGGTGGTCTTCGGCGACGGAATGGAGAGCGACGCCCTAGAGCTGACCTGGGGCCAGAGCGTCCGGCTGGGCATCGCGGGAACGTCGCTGCACCTGGTGACGTGAGCGCCCTGCCCGACCGGCTGTCGCCACTTCGGACCCACAGGAGGACGTGATCGGCGCAGGACGCATGCAGAGGATTGGCGAGAGCGGCGGCGCGCATGTCGTCGCCCAGCACCTGAACCTCCTGACAGCCGACACCTCCTGAAAGCAGACCTCGGGTAGTGCCCTGGTGGGCCGCCTTGTGGACGCGACCCTCCACTTCCTGAAGACGCCGCCCGCACCGCTGGCTTTGTTCATGAGAACGGGGTTCTGGCACAGATCTTGGGGAGTCGTGGCGGAGTGTCACGTCGATGTTCGATTGAAAGGAGACGGGTCCGAGTGAAGTGGCGTACGCCTTACTGCCTATCGGTCGGGAGTGACGCTGCGACCCTCATCTCAAGGGTCTTTCGAACCATTGAGGCTCGGTCATCGCTCATTGCGGTGTAAACGGTCACGATTGAGGCGACAGCCTCAATCTGGACCGATCCAACGAACCGCAGCCATGCGAGCTCGCAGAGTCCGTAGAACCGCCGGACGGTCAGCGGTGTCGACAGGCCACGGGTGCGGTAGCGCCGGGAGTGGATCAGGGAATTTCGTCGATGAGGCTGCCAACGATCTGCGGGGGCTTGTCGACCGAGACGTGGGGGAGATCGGTCCCTCCGCAGGCGGCGAAGGCGGGATCGACCCGGGTGGGTTCCTGCGGCATACCGCCGGTGATGCCGGCGTCGTTGACCAGCACGTCGAGGCGTCCGGCCTGTTCCTCGATCAGTCGTGCGGCGGCGGTCACGCTCGCGCCGTCGGTCACGTCCAGTGGGAGGCCGAACGCGTCGACGCCGGCCGCGCGCAGTCTCGCCATAGCGGTCGTACGGCGCTGATCGTCGCGGGCGCCGACGCCGATGCTCCAGCCGAGGGCGCCGAGGCCTGCGGCGGTCTCGTACCCGATTCCTTTGTTCGCGTCGGTGACCAGCGCAATCGTTCGTTCGCTCATGGGGCCATGCCCCGGTGAGGGTCCAAGACCGATAAGGCACGTTGGCTTTTGACAGGGGTTCTGCGAACGGCGACCTGGGGAAGCGTGACCGCCCGGAGGGGTTCGCAGAACTCTCGCATCTGATCATTCATGAGAACCCGTGGCGTCCCGGGCGTTGGCGATCGCGATGGTCACGGGCTCGCGCGGAGGTGGTTGCGTTCGCCGTTGTGGTCGAGGACGCACAGGACCTCGGCGGGCCCGGCTCATGCACGCACACCGACACGCCCGCGACTGTGAACGGCTCGTCCAACACTCCGAAGCCCTCATCACCTGGGCCGCCATCACCCTCATGACCCGCCGTATCACCCAGAAGAAGAAGCTCAGCGCCTCCACCCTCGTCAAGGCTGCCTTCGCCCAGCACCTCCGGCCAGGTCGACCGACAGAGCCGATGGGCAGAATGAAATTCGGAGGCGGCGAAGGCATATCAGGCGCAGCCGGTTGAAGCGAGGACCTGTCCGGTCTGCCCCATGCAACTCTGTCTCGCGGCCTGACCCACGACGGCGGGCAGCTTCACAGACTCGCCCGTCCGGCCTAGGCGCCGTGCATAGTGTGCTCATGGATCGATTCGTGGGTCAGGCCCGCCTCGAATGGTGGGCCAATCACTCGACTTGCCTTGAGATGTACGACATCGACATCACCGTCACTGTCGACGCGGTCGGCAGGTTGCGGGCAACCGGTCAGCATGCCAACGCCCTCGACACGACCCAGCGCGAGGGCTGGGACTTCCTCATGGAGATGGATCCCCACTTCTCCATTGCGTTTCCCGGCGAGGATCGCGGCGGGATCATGGTGCGAGTCGTCGAGGCAGAGAATGGAACCCTCTCGCTCACGGAGGCATCGGACTGGGACGGCTCCGCGAACGGCACCTTCGACCTCACCTGAGTGCAGCCCCCAAGGGCAGGAACCCGGCTTCGCTACCCTGCTACCGACTCCGGCGTATCGCCCTTTACTGATCTTTCAGAATGAAGTTCGGAGGCGGCGAAGGCATATGAGGCTGCAGGCCAGTTCGAGCAGGCCCTGGTGCAGATCCGCGCGTCGTTCGTAGCGGATGCGGAGCTGCTTGAACTGGTGCTGCCAGGCGAAGGCGCGCTCGACGACCCAGCGCACCTTGCCCAGTCCGGAGCCGTGTGCGACGCCGCTTCGGGCGATCATCGACTTGATGCCACGCTTCCACAGCAGGAGCCGGTACTTGTCGAAGTCGTTGCACCGATCGGCATACAGGCGCCGGGGCTTGCAGCGGGGGCGTCCTCGCAGGCCCCGAATCGCTGGGACGGCGTCCAATAGCGGCAGCAACTGGGCGGCCTGCCCCGATCGGGTGAACCGTCCGGGGGCTCGCCCGCACCTCGCTCGCCCCGCCTTGCCGGACGGATAGCGTTTCATCCTGTCTGTATACAAATGAGGCAGGTGTGGCATGACCCAGGTCCTTGAGTATGAGAGCAACGCCATCGTCGAGCTGCTGGGCGTTCTCCCGGCGGACCGCGATGCGGAGTGGCTGAAGAACTCCCTTCAGCAGGCGATCATGGTGGAGATCGCGACCATCGGTCCGTACGCGAGTGCCCTGTGGTCGATCAAAGAATCGAACACGGCGGTTGCCAAGAACATCCGGGAGATCATCTTCGATGAGATGACCCATATGGGACTGGTGTGCAACATGCTCACCACCATCGGAGGGACGCCGGTCCTCGCCGATCCCAAGGTGGTGCCGAAGTACGAGCACGCGCTGCCGGGGGGCGTGCGGCCCGAACTCATCGTCTTCCTGGAGGGGCTGACCAAGGACTCGGTCGAGATGTTCTCCGAGATCGAGCGCCCGGATCACCCGGTCGCCCAGTTCGGGACCTTCGCCACCATCGGGGCCTTCTATACCGCGATCGAAGAGGCGTTCGAGGTACACCAGCACCTGATCAGCGGCGACCGGCAGATCGACTTCTCCCTTGAGAGCCACGGCCAGGGCAACAAGATCGTTCCACTCGACAGCATCGAGAAGGTGCGAGCCGCGATCGGGATCATCAAGGAGCAGGGCGAGGGCACCTCAGCCTCACCCGAGAACCCCTTCCCCGGCAAGCCCGGCGAGCTGGCGCACTTCTATGTGTTCCGGGAGATGTTCCGCGGCAAGAAGCTGATCAAGGTGTCGGAGAATCCGGCCGTCTGGGACTTCAAGGGCGACGATGTCCCGCTGCCTCCGGCCTTCCCCATGGGGCGGGTGCCCGAGGGCGGTTGGGCAAATGGCGGGCTGAACGCGCCCACGCCCGAGGTTCAGCAGGTGCTCGCAGCGTTCAACACACATTTCAGCGCCATGTTGCGGGCGCTGGAGGCAGCCTGGCTGACGGGTGACTCGGACATGCTGTTCCCGGCGATCGGCCACATGGGCGGGATGCGCACCGAGGCGCGGAAGCTCGTTCAGCTGGAGCTGCCCGACGGCAGCGGGAAGACCTACGGGCCGGAGTTCCTGTACGCCGAGGAGTGAGAGGTCGCTTGCTCCCAGTGCTTTGTCGCGGCAGGTGTCGGCGTTGGCGGGGGTGGCGGCGTGCTCCGGTGGCTCGGAGGAAGCCGCGAGGCGGAGGCTTCCGCTTCGGCGCCTCCGGTGCGGACCGTGGCCGCTGCGAAGGCCACGCATCTGGACCCAGCACTTTCAGCTGCGACAGCGAGTCCCAGACGATCGAGTGGGGCGAGGACGTCGGTTAGTGGATCGACGTCACCGCCATCTTCGACTCGACGAGCTGCAGGGGAGTGGCACTGGACCCGAACAACACCTCCCTGGACTACTTCGGGCGTGCTGAAGGCGTCGGGGAAGGGCACCCGCCGTAGCTCAAGGGCACGTACGTGAAGTGAATAGGGGTTGATCGCCAGCAGCTGCCGGGAGTCACGGGCCCATGCCCGCGCCCCCTGGCCTGCCTCGTGTTCGCGACCGGGACTACTGCTTGTTCGTCGTCTTGTTCGCCAGGTCTTCCTGGAAGGGCTTCTCGCATGCGGGCCCGGTGTCGACGGCGATGAAGCTGACCCAGTCCGTCCCATCCACCCGGCCTTGGGGGTGGTGCCACGCCCTGATGTTCCAGCCGCCCTTGTTGAACGCCTTGTCGACCGACTGCCCCTCCTCGTGGCTCCTGCTCTCCTTCCAGCCCCCGTTGACCAGGGCGGTGACCGTGGTGTCGTAGGACTTCCTCGAGTCGGTGGCTTTCGCGCCGTCCGCCTGCCATCTGACCGTGCAGGACTTGAGGCCCGGCGGGACGTCGTCCGCGGGCTGCCTCGCGGTGAACCCGGCCGCCGTGGCGGCGGCTTCTATCTCCTTCCTCACCGCCTCGACGTCCAGGCTGCCGCCCGAACCCGCCTTGGCCGGGGCGGAGCCGCTGGCTGACGGTGCGTCACCGTCATGTCCCTGAGTCGAATCGCCTTCACTGCCGCACCCCGCGATCAACAGCACTGCACTGGCGGCCGCGGCCGCCCACCTCACCTTGCGCACGATGACGCATCCCCCTTTACGCCCGCGGACCCGTGCCCGCGATCAAGGCAGCAGTCTGCCACCGGCGCACGCCGGCGCGAACTGTGTTCGCTCACCGCCCGGATGGCGGTGCGGCCGCGGCCCGTCAGGGCGGCGGAAGCTCCTGTGCGGCCGGGGAGCTCGGCCAGGCTCGGCGGGTGGCGGCCAGGACCACTCCCAGACGGTATTGCCGACGGGGTCCGGCAGAATCACGGCTGGCGTGCGGCCTCCATCTGATCGGCCTGGTCAGCCGCTGAGCTGGCTGACGGTCGCCGCGACGGGGATCGGGATTTCGAAGTGGACCGTCCCGTAGCCGCCGTGTTCGCCCGTAGCGCGGGCGTCGCAGACCTCATCGGCGATGCTGCGCCAGAAGGCCTCAGCGCCCGGGATGTCGACGTTCGTGTGCAGGTAGATCGTGTCGTAGCCGGGGACGCCGGCGGCGAACTCGCAGGCCGTCCTGACCATGGCGCGCGCCAGCCCGTGCCTGCGGTGGTCCGGGCGTACGTACACCCGCAGGAGCTGCGCCGTGCGGCCCGAGGGGTAGCGCTCGGCGAGCCAGCGCGGGTGCGGGGGGTGTGCAGGGCCCCGGGAGTTCAGCGCGGTGGTGCCGACCACTTCTTCGCCCAGGGCGGCCACGACGAGGGTGTGGCGTGGGTGCGCGAGGTAGGTGCTGTCGATGTCGACGACGTCGTCGTGCCACTGGGGTACGTACCCGTAGTCGAACTCCCGGTAGAACGTGTCGAGCATGACGCTCCGCGCGCCGTGTGTGTCTTCGGGCCTGGCGTGCCGTACCACGTACGGCCCGGTCTCCTGGCCCTGCGTCAGGTCTCTCATGGCTCGGTGGCTCCCTTCCAGCACTCCGGTCTCGTGAGCGGCAGGCTACCGGAAATCCGCTCTATTGGAAATGAAAACGATTTCGGGTAACTTCCTCCTCGTTCGATGCGGACGCCTCCCGTCACGCGGTCCGCGCCGCAGCCATACCCCCACGTCCTGACGGCATTTTTGAGAGGAAGTCCCTTGGCGCATCTGCTGGTTGTCGAGAGCTGGGTGGGGTCGATGAGCAGGCTGCTGCCCAGGGCGATCGGGGAGGGCGGGCACGAGTTCACCTTCGTCACCCGGGACCTGCACCACTACCTGCGGGGCGCCGGGTCCGCCGGCCCGCACCCGTTGCTGGCCGCGCGCAACATCATCACCGCGGACACCAACGACATGGATGAGCTGCTGCCCCACCTGGAACGCCTGCACGCGGTGCTCGCCTTCGACGGGGTCGTCTCCTCCTGCGATTACTACCTGCCGGCCGTGGCCCGGATCGCCGACCGGCTGGGCCTGCCCGGTCCGACCGTCGAAGCCATCGAGGGAGCCTGCCGCAAAGACCTGACCCGCCGGGTACTGGCCGAGGCCGGGGTGCCGGGCCCCCGCTTCGCGCACTGTGCCGACACGGCGCAGGCCGCGGCCGCCGCCCGGGAGATCGGCTATCCCCTTGTGGTCAAGCCCGTGGACCTGTGCGCCGGCATGCTGGTCCGCGAGGTCCGCGACGAGCGGGAGCTGGAACTCGCCTGCCGGGCGCTGGCCGAGTTCCCGGTCAACGCGCGCGGGCAGGACCGTACGCCGTCCGTCCTCGTCGAAGAACTGCTCACCGGTCCCGAGGTCAGCGTCGAGACCGTCTCCTTCGGCGGTGTCACGGGCGTGGTCGGTGTCACGGACAAGAGCATCGGCGGAGCGCCCGCTTTCATCGAGACCGGTCACATGTTCCCGGCGGGCATCGCACCGGAGTCGGAGGGGGAGCGGTCGACACGGCTGTGGCCGCCGTGAAAGCCCTCGGTTTGGACCGCGTGGTCTGCCACACCGAGATCAAACTGACGCCAGAGGTCCCAAGGTGGTCGAGGTCAACCCCCGGCCCGCCGGTAACCGGATCACCGAACTCGTCCGGCACGTGACGGGCATCGACCTGGCCGCCGCCTGCGTGGACGTCGCCCTCGGCCGCACGCCCGACCTCACGCCGCGCCCGACCGGCGTGCACAGCGCCGCCATCGCCTTTCTGCTCCCCGACACCACCGGCACCCTCACCGGCATCCAGGGTGCCGACGAGGTCCGAGCGCAGCCTGGGGTACTGGAATTCACCCTCGCCGAGCCCGGCCGCGCCGTACGTGCCGCGACCAGCAACAACGAGTACCTCGGCCACATCATGACCGCCGACACCCGGGGATGCGGGGCCCGCGAGGCCGCCGAGCGGCTCATCGCGCACCTGCACCCCACGTATGAGGAGGGTTCGGCTGAAGAGTGTTCGGCCGAGCCGTCGGCGGTGCCCGCATGACCGCGCCCACCCTGCACGAGCCCGCCGTGCGCACCATCGACCAGCTCATCGAGGCGGTCTGCACCGGGAGTTACGGACCCGACCCCGCCCAGGAACGCATCGCGCTCGCCTTCACCACCGCCCAGGCGGTCCGGCACGCAGGCCGCAGCAGCGGATACCGCAACGAGGTGCTCAGCCTGCGCCTGGACGCGGCCGTCGGATCCTGCGCCGTGGAGCCGGGCGCCCTGCCCGCGGCGGCACTCGACGACTGCGTCGGAGCCTCGGTCGCCGAGCTCCTCGCTCACCCGATGCTTCCCGTGCGGGTCGCCGCGCTCGACGCGTACCTGAGCCGGGTACGCCCCCACACTCCCGATCACGGCGCCCGCCCATACGCCCTGCCGGCCGGCAGCTCCCTGCACAGGTCCAGAGCCCGCGCTCGCGCCGTGGTCGATCTGCTGCCGGTGACCGGGATCCGCCGGGTCCTCGTCATCGGAGTGGTCAACTCCCTGCTGGAACAGCTGCGCGAGCGCGGCGCCGGTTATGTGCCCTGCGACCTCAAGGGCGGCACCACCGAGTGGGGCGAGCCCGTACGGACCGATGCCCTCGCGGAGCTGGAGCACTGCGACGCGGTCCTCGCCTCCGGCATGACCCTCGGGAACGGAACCTTCCAGCCGCTGCTCGACCATGCCGGAGCCACCGGCAAGCCCCTGGTCATGTTCGCCCAGACCGGCAGCGCGGTCCTCCCACGCTTCCTGGGCGCCGGGGTCAGTGCCGTGTCCGCCGAGCCCTACCCCTTCTTCTGGCTCGACGGCGGTCCCGGAGTCATCCACCGCTACGGAGGCACCCGGTGACCGTCGCACCCCCGCTGTACCGCCCCCCGGCTCACAGCACGAACCCGGAGCTGCTGACGCTGGTCGGCCGCACCCCGCTCGCCCGGATCCGTACGGAACTGCCCTACGCCCACCCGGGCTTCTGGGCCAAGCTCGAGTGCCTCGGAGCCGGTGGGATGAAGGCGCGGTCCGCCGTGTCCATGCTGCGCGGTGCTCGGCAGCGCGGCGAACTCCGCCCGGGCGCCACCGTGGTCGAATCCACCTCCGGAACCTTGGGGATCGGCCTCGCCTTCGCGGGACAGGCTCTCGGACATCCCGTCGTTCTCGTCGGCGATCGCGAACTCGAACCGTCCATGCGGCAGTTGCTCCGCACCTACGGCGCACAGCTGGAGCTGGTGGAGCGGCCCGCCCCCGAGGGCGGCTGGCAGGCCGCCCGTATCGCCCGGCTCCGCGAGGTCCTGACCCGGATCCCGGATGCCTACTGGCCCGACCAGTACAACAACCCCGACAACGCGGCCGGTTACCTCTCCATGGCCGCCGAACTCTGCGGGCAGCTCGACCACCTGGACGTACTCGTGTGCAGCGTCGGCACCGGCGGCCACAGCGCCGGGCTCATCGGCCCGCTGCGCCGCCGCTGGCCGCGCCTGAAGGTGATCGGCGTCGACTCCGTCGGCTCCGCCATCTTCGGGCAGCCCGCCCGCCCCCGCCTGATGCGCGGGCTCGGCAGCAGCATCCACCCGCGCAACGTAGCCCACCATGCCTTCGACGAGGTCCACTGGGTGGGCCCGGCCGAAGCCGTTGACGCCTGCCGCCGGCTCGCCCGTACCAGCTTCGTCAGCGGCGGCTGGAGCACCGGAGCCGTCGCCCTGGTCTCCGCCTGGGCCGCCAGGGTCGAGGCCGGGGCGGTCGTGGCGACCGTGTTCCCCGACGGTCCCCACCGTTACCTCGGCACCGTCTACGACGACGACTTCTGCCACGCACACGGCCTCGACCGGGCCGAACTCGCCCTCCGCCCCCTGGAGATCGCGCACCCGCACGCGACCGAGGCCATCGGCTGGACCCGCTGCCGCACGGTCGTCGGCCCGCGCGCAACCGCTCGGCCGCACCTGCCCGCGCCGACGCGGGGAGGTGGCGCATGAGACTCACCTGGCACACCACCGAGCTGGAACTGGCTGAGCCGCTGCGCATCTCCCGCTCGGTGATGGCCTGCCGCGACGCGGTCTGGGTCGCGCTCGAGCATGGCGGCCTGACCGGCTGGGGCGAGGTGGTCAGTAGTGACTACCTCGGCCTGCCCACCGCTCGCATCGTCCGGCACCTCACCATGGCGCGCCCCGCCGTCGAACACCTTCCCGACCCCGAGACCGCGTGGGACGAACACGTGGCCGACTCGCTGGTCGGCTTGCCGGAAGCTGCCGGCCGGTGTGCTCGCCGGGATGGAGGCGGCCCTGCTCGACCTGGTCGGCAAGCGGGCGGGCCGGCCAGCCCACCAGCTCCTGGGTACGCACTCCGCACCGGCCGCGCAGACGGCCCGCACGATCGGCATCGTGCCGCCCGTACCGGCGGCCGCACAGGCGGCCCGCCTCGCGCTGAGCGGATTCACCGTCATCAAGATCAAGGCCGGATCGCCCGATCCGGAGGAGGACCTGGCCCGGGTGAGGGCGGTGCAGGTCGGAGCTCCCGGGGTGAGTCTGCTGCTCGATCCCAACGGGGCCTGGACCGAACGCCAGACGATCGACCTGCTGCCGCGCTTCGCCGAGTTCGGCGTCACCGCCGTGGAGCAGCCGATCGCGCCGGGCAGCCCCGACGCCCTGGCCCGCGTGGCCAAGGAGTCACCGGTACCCGTCATCGCCGACGAGGACGCCGTCTCCTGCGAGGACGCCGTCGCCCTCGCCGGACGGGTCCACGGAGTCAACGTCAAGCTCGCCAAGTGCGGCGGTGTACGGGCCGCCCTGCGCATCCACGACGCACTGCGCGGCAGCGGCACCGACCTCATGCTCGGCTGCCTCACCGCCAGCTCGCTCGGCATCGCACCCGCCGTGCACCTCGCCGACCGGGCTCGCTGGGTGGACCTCGACGGGCACTTGCTGCTCGCCGACGACCCCTGGACCGGCATCGGCGGCACGGACGGCACCGTACGGGCCGCTGACCGGGCCGGACTGGGAGTCCGGCGCACCCACATGGCGGTCGTCAGGTGAAGATCCTCAGCTCGATGAGGGGCTTCCCCCTCGCCGTGCGACTGCTCCTGGTCAACCAGCTGGGCGTCAACACCGGCTTCTACCTGCTGATCCCGTACCTCGCCACCCACCTCTCCGACGACCTGGGACTGTCGGCCGCCGTCGTCGGCGTCGTCCTGGGCCTGCGCAACCTCAGCCAGCAGGGCCTGTTCCTGATCGGCGGCTCGGCCGCCGACCGGCTCGGAGCCCGCGGGGTGATCATCGCGGGCTGCGCCCTGCGCACGGTGGGATTCGGCTTGTTCGCCCTCGGCGACAGCCTGCCGTTGCTGATCGCCGCGTCCATACTCAGCGGGCTGGCGGGGGCCCTGTTCAACCCCGCCGTGCGGACGTACGTCGCCCAGGAGGCCGGGGAGCGCAAGGCGGAGGCGTTCGCCCTGTTCAACGTCTTCGCCACCACCGGGGCGCTGCTCGGCCCGCTGCTCGGCACCCTGTTGCTGCTGGTGGACTTCCGGGCGGCAGCCGTCACCGCCGCCGGCGTGTTCGCCGTCCTGACCCTCGCTCAGCTGCTGGTGCTGCCGGCTGGTGAGGTACCGGCCCCCGACAGCAGCGTCCTCGCCGACTGGCGCGAGGCCGCGGGCAACCGCCGGTTCCTGGCGTTCTCCCTCGCCATGGTCGGCATGTACGGCCTGGAGAACCAGCTGTACCTGTTGCTGCCCCGTGCGGCGACCGATGCCTCCGGCTGGGGCGGCTCGGTCGGCCTGCTTTTCCTCGCCGGGACCGTCGCCAACCTGCTGTTCCAGCTGCGCATCACCCGCGCCCTGAAGGCCCGGGGGAGCCGGGGGCGCTGGATCGCCACCGGCCTGGGCGTCATGGGCCTCGGATTCCTGCCCCCGATGCTCGTGGCGGGCACCTCCACCGCGCACCCCCTGCGCCTCCTGCCGGTGCTCGCCGGGGCCCTGCTGCTGCACATCGGTGTGATGGTCGCCCAGCCCTTCGTGATGGAGCTGATACCGGCCTTCGGGCGCACGAGCCTGACCGGCACCTTCTACGGCCTCTTCTACGCGGTCTCCGGAATCGCGGCGGCTGCCGGCAGCGCGGCCATCGGCTGGTCCATGGACACCGCCGGCCACACCGGCCTGACCTGGCTGCCGTACATCTGCTGCCTCGCGCTCGGCCTGACCTCGGCAGCGGCCGTGGCGCACCTGCACCGAAGACGAGCCCTGTCCGCCGACCGGGCCCCGAACCCCCTACCCCCTCGAACCCCAGCACGCCCCCGAAGCGAGACCCGATGACCAGCGGCAACCTGCTCACCGACCACCCCGCGCTCTACGAGGAACGCTTCCCCGACCCCGAACGGCTCGCCGCCCGCTGGACCGAGGACGTACTGGCCCGCCACGGTGCCGGTCCCCGCGTGCTCGACGTCGGGTGCGGCACCGGCCGCGACGCCGCCTGGCTGCACCACCGGGCCGGGCGCGAGGTCACCGGAATCGACACCTCGCAGGCCATGCTGGCCCACGCAGGCACGCACCACCCCGGCCCCGGCTACCACCTGGCCGACATGCGGGACTTCGACCTCCGGGCCACCTTCGACGCCATCGTCTGCCTGGACAGCGCCCTGCTCTACTGCCACACCAACGAGGACCTCACCGCTTTCCTCGCCCGCTGCCGCGCCCACCTCACCCCCGGCGGGCTGCTCGTCGCCGAAATGCGCAACGGGGCGTTCTTCCTCGGCAGCACCGAACTCCTCGACAGCCCGCGCACCGCCTCGTTTGCCTGGCGCGGCACCACGTACACCTCCCACACCACCCTGTGGATCGACCACGGCGCACAACTCCTGCGCCGCCGAAGGACCTGGGCCGCCGACGACGGCTCCCTCGCGGACGAGCAGCACTCCGCCTGGAGGCTCCTCTTCCCGCAGGAACTCCGGTACTTCCTCACCACCGCCGGGTTCGAGGTCCTCGCGCTGCACGACGGACCCGGCCCCCGCACCGACCCGCCGTGGAGCGAAGACGAGGCCCCGCACGGGACCACGAGTGCCGACCGCCTCCACCTCATCGCCCGGCTCACGCCCCACCCCAGCAACGGAGACACCCCCGCATGAACGACGCCCGCTCCAGCCTCGCCCGCAGAGGCTTCCTCATCGCCACGGGCGCCACGGCCCTCGCCTTCACCGCCGCCTGCGGCACCGGCGCCACCACCCCGGACGCCAAGAACGCCGCAGAGGGAGCCCCCAAGCGCGGCGGCAAGCTGCGCGCAGCCTTCGCCGGTGGCGGCGCCAACGAGACGCTCGACCCGCACGCCGCCAACCTGTTCGTCGACGCCGCCCGCGCCAAGGCCCTCTTCGACAAGCTCGCCGACTTCGGCGCCGACCTCGCCGCCGTCCCCAGGCTCGCCGAGCGCTGGGAGCCCAACGAGAGCCTCGACACCTGGCGCATCACCCTGCGCAAGGCCGCCTTCCACGACGGCAGGCCGGTCACCGCCGAAGACGTCCTCTACAGCTACCGCAGGATCGCGGACCCGAAGGGCACCTTCCGCGCCAAGGCATCCATGGAGCCCATCGACCTCGACGCCAGCCGGGCGGTGGACCTGTCCACCGTCGAGTTCAAGCTCAAGCGCCCGTACGCCGAATTCCCCAACGTCCTCGCGGCCTTCGGCGCGTACATCGTGCCCAAGGACGCCACCGCCTTCGACAAGCCCATCGGCTCCGGACCGTTCACCTTCGTCTCCTTCAAGCCGGGCAGCTCCCTCGTCGTCAGGCGCAACGAAGCCTACTGGGAAGGCGCCCCCACCTGGAGGAGCTCGAATTCGTCGTCGCCGGCGAGGAGTCGGCACGCGTCAGCGCCCTGCTCGGTGGTCAGGTCGAGTACGCCCACGAGCTGAACCCGGCCACCGCCCGCACCCACGAGGGCAAGGGGAAGATCGACATCGTCCGCCTCCCGGGCAGTGCGATGCAGGGCTTCGTCATGAAGACGGACCGCCCGCCGTTCAACGATCCCCGGGTCCGCCAGGCCTTCTTCCTCATCGCCGACCGCAAGGAACTCGTCGACGGGGCCCTCTCCGGCGCCGGCGAGATCGGCAACGACCTGTTCGGCAAGGGATACCAGTACTATCCCGCCGGCCTTCCGCAGCGCGCCCAGGACCTCGACAAGGCCCGCGCCCTGCTCAAGGAGGCCGGGGCCGAGGGCCTCAAGGTCACCCTCGACACGGCCCCCGCCGCCACGGGCTTCGTCGAGGCCGCCGGCATCTTCAAGGAGCAGGCCGCCAAGGCCGGAGTCACCGTCGAGATCAAGGTCGGCAACAAGGACACCTACTGGAAGGACATCCTGAACACCGGCACCTTCGCCTCCTACCGCTCGGGCGCCATGCCCATCGAGTCCCACATCTCGCAGCGGCTGCTGACCGGTTCCACCACCAACGCCACCAAGTGGCAGCAGAGGGACTTCGACGACCTCTACCAGCAGGCCCAGTCCACCCGCGACGTCACCCAGCGCGGCGCCCTCTACGAGCGGATGCAGCGCCGCCTGTACGACGAAGGCGGCTTCCTGATCTGGGGCTTCGCCGACTGGATCATCGCCACCGTGCCCAAGGTTCACGGGGTGTCGAAGCAGGCCCCCGCCAACACCCTCGACTGGGCCCGCTTCGACAAGATCTGGCTCGCGTGACACCGCACCTTTCATGGATCGGCCGTCGCCTGCTCCTCGGCCTGGGGCAGACGGCGGCCGTCGTCCTGTTCATCTTTGCCCTCACCGAGGCGCTGCCCGGCGACGCGGCCGTCGCGCTCGCCGGGGACCAGCCCGATCCCGTCCGTATCGCCCGCATCCGCGAGACGATGGGCCTGGACCGGCCCGCCGCCGAACGCCTCGCCGACTGGGTTGCCGGCCTCCTGCACGGCGACCTCGGCACCTCACTGGTCACCGGACGGCCCGTCACCGGCTACCTGGCCGCCGGACTCGGCTCCACCCTGCTCCTGGCCGCCGCGACCCTCGCCTTGCTCGTCCCCCTCGCGGTCGGCCTCGGGGTCCTGGCGGCCCGCCGCGAGGGCGGCCCGCTCGACCGGACCGTCAGCGCCCTGACCCTCGCCGTGCACGCCGTACCGGAATTCGCCGTCGGGGTCCTGCTCGCCACGCTCTTCGGACTGTGGCTGGGCTGGCTGCCGCCCACCGCCGCCGGCGCCGATGTGTTCACCGAGCCCGCCGTCCTGGTCCTGCCCGTCGTCGTCCTCCTTTCGCGGCCCGTGTGCACCATCAGCCGCCTCGTGCGCGCCGGGATGATCGACGCGATGGCATCGCCGTACGTCGCCCAGGCCCGCCGCTACGGAGTCTCCGGCACCCGGATCATCTGGACTCACGCCCTGCCCAACGCGCTCGCCCCCGCCATCCAGCAACTGGCCCGCACCTGCGATTGGCTCCTCAGCGGGGTCATCGTCGTGGAGGCACTCTTCGTGATTCCGGGCCTCGGCACCGTACTCATCGAGGCAGTCGCCGCCCGGGACCTCCCCGTCGTCCAGGGCATGGCCGTCGTCTTCGGCATCGTCACCGTGGCGGTCAACCTCGCCGCCGACCTGGCCGCCCGCCGTTTCGCACCCCGGTCCGAGGTGGCGGCATGAAGCAGAAAAGACCATCGAGGTCCGTTCTCGCCCTCGTGCTGATCGGCCTCCCTGTCCTGCTCGCCCTGGTGGGACCCTTCGTGGCGGGCCCGTCCGGTCCCCGCTCGGTCTCCTTCGCCTCTTCCGAAGGCCACTGGCTCGGCACCGACTTCAGCGGACGCGACGTATGGCACCAGGTGCTCCTCGGCGGTCGCTCCGTCGTACTCGTGGCGATCGCGGCCACCGCCCTCGCCTACCTCGTCGCCATCCCGCTGGGCCTCACCGCAGCCCTCACCCGCCGCACCTGGCTGGAAGAGACTCTGATGCGCCCCCTGGACGTGGTCATCGCAGTCCCCTCACTCCTGCTGGTGCTGCTCGTCGCGGCCACCCTCACCCCGGGACCCGCCGGACTCACCGTCCTGGTCGGCCTGGCCGCCGTACCCGACGCCGCCCGGGTCGTGCACGCGGCGGCCGTCGAGATCGCGTCCCGGCCGGCCGTGGAAGCGCTGCGCATGCAGGGCGAATCCTGGTGGCGCACGGCCGTCGGGTACGTGGCCCGCTCCATGCGCCGCACCCTCGCCGCCGACGCCGGAATCCGGCTCACCGGAGCCCTCTACCTGGTCGCGACCGCCGCCTTCCTCGGCGTGGGCGTACAGCCGGACGCCGCCGACTGGGCGGTCATGGTCGACCGCAACCGCACCGGGCTGTTCCTCCAGCCCTGGGCCGTGGTCGTGCCCGCCCTGCTCATCGCAGCCCTGTCGATGGGCACCAACCTCCTGTTCGACGCCGTCCTCCAACGGCACGGCCCCCGGAAGGAGCGACACGATGACCCTCGTCGCACACGTGCGGGACCTGCGCGTGGAGATCGGCGGACGGGCGATCGTGGACGGCGTGAGCCTCGCCGCACACGCCGGCAAGATCACCGCTGTCATCGGCCCGTCCGGCAGCGGCAAGACCACCACCGGGCTCGCCCTCCTCGGCGAATACCCGGCCGGCGCCGTGGTCGACGGCGCGGTCCACGTACCCGCAGGCCCCGTCGGATACATACCCCAGCACCCGGCCTCCGTCCTCAACCCGGCACGGCGCGTCGGCGCCCTGCTCACCGACATCTCCGCCCGCCAGGGAGGCAGCCGGCGCGAGCGCAGGCGCCGCGTCGAACAGGCCCTGCGCCTCGCCCAGATTCCGGACCCCGAGGCCGTGCTGCGCCGCTTCCCGCACCAGCTCTCCGGCGGACAGCAGCAGCGGGTCGTCCTGGCCCAGGCATTGCTGCTGGGCGCGCGGGTCATCGTCGCCGACGAACCCACCACCGGCCAGGACGTCCTCACCAAACAGGGCATCGTGGCGGAGCTCGCCGCAGTGGCCGCACAGGGTATCGCCGTCATCCTGCTCAGCCACGACCTGGACGTCGTAAGGGAACTGGCCGACGAGGTCGTGGTGATGCGGGTCGGCAAGGTCGTGGACCGAGGGCCCGTGTCATCCGTCTTGGAGGATCTCGTACCGGAGAAGCCGCGCGTTGCGCGAACGCCCCGCCCGCGCGGTCCGAAGCGTCTGGAGACGCGGAACCTGACCGCACGGCACCGCACCACGCAGGGAGCCGCCGAGGTGCTGAGCGACATCGAGGTCTCGCTCGCGACAGGGGAGTGCCTGGCGCTCGTCGGCCGTTCCGGCAGCGGCAAGACCACCCTCGGACGCTGCTTGGCCGGGCTGCATCGCGCGTACGAGGGCACGGTGCTGCTCGACGGGCTGCCGCTGCCGCGAAGTCTCCGTTCCCGCACGCGCGCCGAACTGGCCGCCGTGCAGTACGTGTTCCAGGACGCGAAGGCGGCCTTCGACGAGCACCGGCCGGTCCTGGACCAGGTCGCCCGCAGCGCGGTACGGCTCCGCGAAGCCGTACCGGCGGACGCGCGGCGTACGGCCCTGAGCACCCTCGGTGAGTTCGGCCTCACCGAGAGCCTCGCCGGGCGCCGCCCCGGAGAGCTCTCCGGCGGCGAACTCCAGCGAGCAGCGCTGGCCCGGGCACTGCTGGCGGAGCCGCGCGTCCTCATCTGCGACGAGATCACCTCCGGCCTGGACACGACCACCCGGACCACCATCCTGGACTCCCTCGCCCGGCTCAGGGACAACAAGGAACTCAGCCTGGTGTTCATCACCCACGACCTCGCCGCCGCCGGAGTCCTCGCGGACCGGATCGCGGTTCTCGACGCTGGGCGCATCGTCGAGGCCGGCCCGGCCGATCAGCTGATCGAGATGCCGAAGCACACCATCACCCAGGAGCTGCTGTCCGCCTCGCTGACGGCGCTGCCGGACCGCGCGCCGAGACGCTGAAGGCGCCGGATGGCGCTCGGTCACCAGGTGGAGGGATGAGGTCACGATGCTGCTTCGGCGCTGCATGGCGGAGTCCGCCGTGAGGCTGGTCCGGCAGCCAAGGACCTCGTACGCGTCCAGTGTGCTCAGCCCGTCCGCGAGCAGCTATGCAAGCGCCGGGGTCCAGCGCTCGATACAGTCGGTTTCCGCGGCGTCCAGCCCGTCGAGAGCGGCCGCCAGGCTCGCGATCCCCGCCGTGTCGGCCGTGTTGGGGAAGGCGAGGACGCCACCAGGCTGCGGCAGGCCGGACAGGAAGACCGTGCGGCGTGTCGATCGAGGCGAGAAAGGCTCGAAGATCCACTTGATCACAGAACGGACAGCCACCTGTTCCAGCAGGATGTGGGCAGCGGCGCGATCGCCCACATCCGCAGCGGTGACCAACACGCCCAGCAGCAGGCCGAGGGTGTCGAGGCCCTGCATCCAACCCGGCACCGGCAGCAGCGGCCGCACCACCACCCACTCCGCGTCCGTCATGTCGCTCGGATACCGACGCTCTCGCAGGCGATAGTCGGCAGCGTTTCCGAACCAGCGAGTCAGACAGTCACACTCCCGAGTACCCGCGGTGGACTGCACGGGCATCGGCACGCAAGACTGCGACACCAGGGCCTCCTGATGCTCGGTGATTCGACACCAGCGAGCTGTTCAGGCGGCCCTCCTCGCATGCGCCGAGCACCCGACGACCACCCAATCGAGATGGCCGTTCGAGCACCAGTCCCCAGAGCATTACGACAAAAGCTACTTACGCGTCGGGGTGCTCCGGCAGCGCGAGCCAGTCCGACCAGGAGATCTCCCGGCCGAGGAAGCGCGGCTGCTCGAACGGCCAGTCGGCGGCGATCCACCGCGGCACCAGCTCGTCGAGGGCCTGCTCGACCTTGCTGTCCACCAGCTCGTCCACCACCCACCAGGAGATCTCGCCGTCCGCGCCGGCCCTCTCCGGTGGGTCGATGTAGACGCAGCCGAGCAGAGCTGTCTCCTCTGCGTCGAACAGCGCGTAGTTGAAAGACTGGTGTGCGGCGATCTCCTTCTCGTGCCGCAACAGGTCGGCCTGGTCGGCCTCGTAGGTCATGGTGGCCGCGGGCCAGCCCCAGGCTGGGCCGTAGATGGTCCACAGCCGTTCGCGCGAACCCATCACAGCCGGATAGTCGAGCGGGGTGTCCGTCTCCCGGATCGGCCGCAGGTGATGACCACTGCCCGGCAGCGGTACCAGGACGGGATGGATGAAGATATCGGGGAGCCAGCTCATAGCGCCCGACCGTAGCAGCGCGCGGCCCTCCGTTCCTTTGGATTTTGCCCGTATACCGCCAGGCCCTGCTCGCATGCTGGGCAGTGCCCGCGATCACCCGATCGAGACTCCCGTTCGATCGACAGACTCCATGATCGGTATGGCAACGGCTCCGACAACGCGGCGAGGTGCCGTAGCTGGCGTCGTGCGCCCGCCGGGGATTGCGGGACAGCCCTTAGGCGGTCTTGAAAACCCTTCGCGATTCCAGAGGCCTCGGGCCGAGACTGGTGGGCGATCACATCGGACAGGAAGAGTGGCCAGCGCTGACGTACAACCGTGACACCCTGCCCTTCCCTGCGAACCGTGTGCCCCGCATCACCTACGAGGGCATTCGGAACTGGGATGAATTCGATCCGGCCCGCCACCCGTTCGCCTGGGATGAGGAGGAGGAAGACCACCTCCGTTCGCTGGTCCGCGAGTGGGTGCCACCCGTGCTCTCCGGTATGGCCGGCTGGTGGCAGGGCGAACGCTGGTGTGAAAGCCAGGTGGACGCGATCGTCCGGGAGCGATACGGCACCTGGGCCTGGGGATGGAGCTGGTGCTACCGCGACGGCGGGCCCATCGGCAACTGGGTCAGTGGGGCGAGCTCGGTGACGACCCCCGACGAGACCGCGGCGCGCGCCGTAGCCGCGCTGTTGGAGTGGCGGGAGTGGCTGGAGCGGACGGCCCGGCGCTTCGCCGAACTGGCACCGCCATCGGACGCCTCACCCGAGGACCGCAGCTGGCACCTGGAGCGGGCCTGCGTCCGGCTCGTGACCCACACGCTGGACTCGGGCGCGGAGGGCGGCTGGTACGGCCAGGCCTCGATCGTCCTGGGCTGGTTCCTCACCAGCACCGGCATGGACCGGGCCGAAGCCGCGCGGGCGGTGGGGAGCGCGATCGGTGGCCGGTTCAAGAGCTGGGTCACCCCGGAACGGACGCTGATCGAATCCGTCGGCGAGGACCTGGCCACCAGCCTCACCGGCCACGCCCCGTACCGTGACCACCGTGAGAGGGCGGCGCTGGAGGATCTCCATGACCGCTACTGACAGCCTTTCGGTCTGGCTGCGCGTGCGCCGTGAGGCCGACTGGCACAGCGCACCGGCCCTGCAACGGGTCCCGCGCGACCGCGACGGGTTCCGGTCCTGGTGCGAGGGACCGGTGCGCCGGCGCGACCCGATGCGCGCCGAGCGCCTGCTCGCCGCCCACGCCCTCGCCCGAGAAGATGCCGCACGCCGCACCCCGCTGGACTTCGCCCTCCTGGCCGGTTGGCAGCGTGTAGTCCTCGCTGCAAGAGGGGCACCGTTCCGCGCGAGCGACGCCTATGCGAAGGCCGGCCGCGAACGCTACGGCCGGACCCCTCACACGCAGGCCGACTTCGATTCCTGCCTGCGCGAGACGACCGACCCGGACATCCCGCTGGCGGCCCGTGCAGCCCGCGCCTACCTCGACGTGGCGTTCTTCCACCCATTCACCGATGGCAATGCCCGCGCCGCACTGTTGACCTTGGTCCACGTTCTGGCCCGTGAGGACATCGTCCTTCCCGAGGTCGGCCCCCTCCAGACCACCCGCTACGCGGATGACCCGGCCGGCGCCGCTGACCTTGCCGTTCTCATCGGGGTGCTCAACCGCCGCCGAGACTGAAGCGTTCGGGCGAGAGCACCGACGACTTCCGCCAGGCTTCAACAAGCCATGGCGGGCTCAAGGGATCGACGCACCACTCACGGATGACCGGCGTGCTTTTGCCAGGGCCGGTCGGGGGAGCGGCGGTCCGTCCCGACGGCGAGTGGCCCGGGTCCGGAGGGTGAGGCAGCACGCTCTCCCAGCAGCGGGGCGCAGCGCACCAGGCGGCGCCGGTCGTGCACAAGGTGCCGGTCTGGGTACGTCCGCGTAAAGTCCAAGGTGGAGCACTTGGGGGCCTCCCCGACGCCACGCCGTGTCGCAGATTCACGCGGTCATCGCCAGCGGGGGATATTTCGCCAATGGTCGCTTCCGGCTGTGCGTGCGTCGGTTGCGGGCCTTCAGAGAGGACAGCCACCGATGGCACCTCGACCTGAGCAAGTCTTTTACATCGTGAGCCGGGCGACGAACACCGACCAGACGTTCGTGCTGGGCGTCGACGGTGACGGGTCGCGGCCGGGAGCCGCAGTCACCCTCGGGCCGCTGGACCCCACCCGCGCGCAGAGCCAACTGTGGAACATGACCGTCGACGGTCGCATCCTGAGCCGGTTGAACGGTATGGCGCTCGCGGGCAACGAGCGGCGGCAGGTCGTGATGCAGACCGCCACCGACCGGCAGTCCCGCTCGTGGAAGGTGAACGGCGACGGGCGCATCACATGCCCGGGCGCCGACCTCGTGCTCGCGCTCGCCGGCGGTGCGAGTTCCGGCCAAGAGCTGCTCATGGCCCCGGAGGACGATCAGGACGTGGAGGGCCTGCAGCATTGGACCCTCGCGGCGCCACCGGCGCCATCGGCGCCAAGCACCGCGGTCCCGCCTCAATGGGTCTATATCAGAAGCGCGCTCACGCAGGCGGACGGAAGCGCGTGCCTGCTCAACATCCCGGGCGGCTCGACCACTCCGGGCACCAGAACGATCGTCTGGCCGGTGCTGAGCCAAGTCGGCCCCAACGAACTGTGGCAGATCATGCCGGACGGCCGGATCGTGAGCGCCCTCGACAGCAACCTGGTGCTCATGCTCGGCCCGCCCAACGACGGTGAAGGCGGGGGATTTTTCGTCAAGGTCGACACGCCGCAGGATCCTCTGCCCCTGACACAGGTGTGGGACCTGTCCACCATGCCGAACCGGATCCGCAACGCGTTCTCACTCCAATGCCTCGTTCCTCAGGGCGGCACGAGCGGGCCGATCACCCTCGACGGGAACAGCGTCCTGGCCGCGGCGGGCACCTGGAGCGACAGCTACGAGTGGACCGTCGCACCGGTCACCCGGCCCAGATGGGTGTTCTTCGAGAGCGCGCTCACGCAGGCGGACGGGAGCGCGTGCGTCCTCAATGTCCAGGGTGGGTCGACCACTCCGGGCAGCGACGTGATCGTCTGGCCGATCACGCCCCAGTTCGGCTGCCCCAACGAGATGTGGATGCGGACGTTGGACGGGCGGATCCTGAGCGGTCAGAGCAACGGTCTCGTGCTCACCGCGGGTCCGACGAGCGGCGACGGCAACCAGGTCACCGTGGACTCGCAACAGGACCCGTTGCCGCAGACTCAATTGTGGGACCCGTTCACCGCACCGCCGCAGATCCGCAACAGGTCCACGGGGGAGTACCTCGTGCCGCAGGGCGGAACATCGGGCCCGATCGTCCTCGACGGCAACAACGTCCTCACCGCGCCGGGCACCTCGAACCCCAGCTACATGTGGTCCCAGGTCCCGTCCGCGTCGCTGGCGACGCTCATGGCGCAGCCGGCGGTGCCCTTCGTGACGTTCTCGGGCGGCCAGGCCGCCGCGTACGCATGCATCAACAGCAGGCTGGGCATCGCGTCGCTGCGCGCCGAGTACTACAACCTCACGGTCACCCTCGCCGACCACGGCTCTCGGATCGCGTCCTGGGCGCAGCCGCCCGACGGCCAGGGCATCTCGCAGACGGACTGGGATGCGGTCCGCGACCAGCTGCTCGTGGAGATCACCTATGCCGATGCCACGCGCAACCTGTTCGCCAACTACGGGACCTTCCACATGGAGCTGTTCGAGGACGACGGCTTCCTGCTCAACAAGTTGATCTCGGACGCCGGCATGACGGTGGACGGGGGAAGCATCGTCCAAGGAATCATTTTCGCCGTCATGGACGGTCTGACGTACGCCGGGCTGAGCGCCATGGGGGACGAATTCGCGGTCGCGGGGAACCTGATGCAGATGGGCGTGGAGGTGGGGGAGGCCGTCGGCTCGAGCGGCGCCATCTCGCCCAACCCGTTCCAGGTGACGGTTTCCGAATTGTGGAACCAGCTGAGCATCAGTTTCGAGGCGCTGCTGGACGGGATGGGGGTGCTGGAGAACGCGATTCTGCAGGACTGGGGGAAACTCCAGAGCCTGTACGCGATGACGCAGCAGCAGAGCGGGGGCGACAGTCTGTACTGGGACCCAAACACCACCGGACGGCTCGTCCGTGCCGCGCGCATCGGCTACACACGGTCCGCGCTACAGATCCTTCTGCCCGTCAAGTACCAGATCTACCACTGGAAAGGTCTGCAGGACCTGCCCGAATCCATCATGTGGCAAACGGATGGGACCACCTACTACATCGCGGAGATCGCCAACTACGACGCGTACCCGACCGAAGACATGATGGATCAGGACGTCTGGAGCACAGGCGTGTCGAGGAGTGATTTCTTCCGGGACTCCGCCGACTGGGGATTCATCACGTCGACGGAAATCGGGAACGTCTGGTTCGTGCTGACGTTCTGCAACCAAACGCCGAATCTCCTGCGCCTCACCGGCTCCACCACGGGTAGCTTGGATGTGAACCCGTTCCAGCGCGTCAGCGTGAACTTCGCCAAGGACGTCGGCTGCCAGTACTCCGTGACGGACCAGAACAACAACGGCAAAGAGGTTGGGCAGTTCAAAGTGTTGCAACTCGAGAGCAGTTTCTACATCACCTCGCAGAGTGCTGTTTCCGGCTACTGCATTTCGGAGCCACTCGGCACCCAGGGCTTCGTCCGGTGCCCTCCGGCAGGGCAGATCACGCTCTCGCTCGGCTGACCCTTCGTCCGCTACTGGGCACCGCGATGCCGGCTGCGCGCAGGTGTGCCTCGACCAGCGTGTTCAAGCGGGCGATGGACGGTGACTGGTCTTCCCGGTGGTGGTTGACCATTGCGTACCGGGAGGCGGCGTCGGACTGGTTCCCGAACCCGGTCGGCATCGCCAGCAGCTCACGGTTGGTCAGCAGCTTGTCGGCCAGGGTGGATGCCAGCTCCTCGATCCGTGGGTCGTCCGGATCCCAGGCCCTCGCATCCCAGCCGCGCTTGGTCAGCTCGACGGACTCGGGATCGTCCAGCGAGTGTTCGAGCCGGGTCAGGAAGCTGTCGAAGATCTCCGGGACCAGCGCGCGGGCCAGCACCAGGGCCTCCCGTTGGCCGGCCACGTAGTCGGGGCCGAAGCCGAGTTCGGCGAGTCGTTCCAAGACCGCGCAGGCCCGGTCGGGCAGCAGGGCCCGGTCGCCGTGGTCGAGGCGCTGCAGCCTGTCGCGGCGCGCGATCAGGTCGTCGATCCGTTCGGTGAGCTGGTGATGTACGTCGTCCAGGGTCGCGGCGAACGTCCGGGGGTCGGCGTCGAGCAGGTCACCGATCTCGGCCAGCGGCACGCCGGCCGCGGCCAGGGTCCGTACCTGGACCAGCCGGAACAGCTCGCCCGACCGGTAACGGCGGTAGCCGGAACCGTCGCGTTCCGGCTCGGCGACCAGGCCGAGCCGGTGGTAGTGCCGCACTGTCTTGATCGTGACGCCAACGAACGCCGCCGCCTGACCGATCGTGAGCCCATCTGCCATCGGGTCGGCGTACCTCCGGATCGTGGGCGGCTGCGGTCTCGCGCACCGCGTCGGCGACGGCCGGGAAGTCCGGACGATCACTGGGGGCGAGGATAGCGCGATAGGGGGTTGATAGGGGATTGACCTTGACCTTGGGTCAAGGCTGCAGGCTCTTCACATGGCCGCTCGAAGGGCCAGGCAGCCACCGGGGCCGCCGTGAGAACCAGCACTGTGAACAGGGGATTCATCATGGGAACGAGCAACAGCGGCTTCTCCGACGCGGGGCTGCGCCGACTGCGCGAGGTGCTGGCACGGCACGTCGAGTCCAAGAAGATTCCCGGCCTCGTCGCCCTGGTCAGCCGCGGCGGCCAGACGCACGTCGAAGCGATCGGGACGATGCGTTACGACGGTGGCGCGCCGATGCGCCGGGACACGATCTTCCGGATGGCGTCCACGTCCAAGCCGGTCACGATGGCGGCGGCGATGATCCTGCTCGACGAGTGCCGGCTGCGGCTGGACGACCCGGTGGACCAGTGGCTGCCCGAACTCGCCGACCGGCAGGTGCTGAAGCGGCCCGACGGACCGCTGGACGACACCGTGCCGGCACAGCGCCCGATCACCGTACGGGACCTGCTGACCTCCACGTTCGGGCTCGGAGTGGACTTCGAGTCGATGGCTTCCCCGATCAGGGCCGCGACCTTCGAGCGCCTCGACTACAGCGTGGCATCCGGGCGGCGCCCGAGCCGGACGAGTGGATGCGCCGCCTCGGCGAGCTGCCGCTGCAGTACCAGCCCGGGGTGCGGTGGCAGTACGACCTCAGCAACGAGGTGGTCGGCGTGCTCGTCTCCAGGGTCACGGGACGGTCGTTGGAGACGTTCCTGCGCGAACGCGTCCTCGATCCGCTGGGGATGAAGGACACCGCCTTCCACGTGCCCGCCGACAAGATCGACCGACTGCCGCCCCTGTACGGGCCCGACCCGCAGACCGGCGAGTTCCTCGTGTGGGACGAGGCGGCAGGAGGAAGGGCCGGCATGCCCCCGCGTTCCAGGGCGCCGGCGGCGGGCTGGTCTCCACCGCCGACGACTACCACGCCTACTTCCGGATGCTGCTGAACCACGGGATGCACGGGACCGAACGGATCTTGTCCCGGGCCGCCGTGGAGCTGATGACCACCAACCGTCTCTCGCCCGGGCAGCTGGCCGCCCGGGACGCCATGTTCGGCAACGTCGCCCACCTGTCGTCCGGCCAGGGGTCGAGCGGCGGCTGGGGCTTCGGTATGGCGGTGCGCACCCATCGCGGCGACTACGCGCCCGTCGGCCAGTTCGGCTGGTTCGGCGGTACTGGCACCACCGCGTACGCGGACAGGACCAACCAGCTCACCGGAGTCCTGCTCACCCAGGTCGGACTCTCCACCCCGGATTCTCCGCGTGCCATGAACGACTTCTGGACCACGCTCTACCAGGCCATCGACTGACAGGGGCGCCCCGGGTGCTTCAGCCCCGCCCCCACCGGGGACCGCCGGACCCGCCCGGACCCACCGGACCGGGGGCGTCCAAGTCCGCCAGGCCCCGGCGCCGCAACCGAGTCCTGGCCCGCGAGGCGGGGCCTCTCCGGGGCTTCGGGTCAGAGCTTCACTTCCCAGTGCGTAGCGGTTGTCGTGCGCTGAGCGTCAAGGAAGGCTGCGCTGGGTGTACACCGTGGTCAATCCCGTTTTCCGAACGAGCTCGTGCATGGTTGGCGGTGCGACGCCAGATCTTGATCCCTGATCATGTTCGTGTGGTGGGGAACGGGTCTCGTGCAGCGATCATCAGCGACCGGAGGATCACGGGGCTGTCTGCCGATATGATCGCCGAACTCGTCGCGGAGGTCGGTCCGTTGTGGCACGAACGGCATCAGGCGGGACTGGAGTCCAGCCCGCGGAAGCGGGCCGTCGGCGCTGGTGCAAAGCACCGGCTGGTCTTCATCGACCGGTTCCTGGCCACGCTCATCCACCTCCGCCACGGTGCCACACACGACGTGCTGGCCTGCTGGTTCGGCGTCGACCGCTCCACGATCACCCGGGCGATCGGCGAGGTGCGGCCACTCCTCGCAGCCCGCGGCTGCACCATCGCCACCGGCATCCGGCTCCACACCCTCGCCGAGGTCATCGACCACCTCGGTGCCAGCGGACAGGCCGGAATCATCGACGGCACCGAGATCCGAGTCCGTCGGCCCGCCGTCGGCCGCAAAGACCGGGAGCCATCGCCGGCCTGCTCTCACACCAACAGACCGCCACCCGCGGGCCCGATCACCCACAGTGACCGCCGTGCCGACCTACACCTTTTGACGTCGCACCGCCAACCATGCACGAGCTCGTTAGGGCCTGTTGTGAAACTGCCGACGGGCCGGACGAGGTGATGCCCAGGTCCGGCCCGTCCGCTCGTCTCTACAGGTCGAGCTGGTACTGCAGCGTCGTGTGCGTGGGCAGGTAGCCGAGGTTGTCGCTGATGTGTCTCATGTGCGTGTTGCTGTCGGCGGTGTCGGTCAGGAGGCCGCCGAGGTCCGGGTAGCGCCCGTCGGCTTGGCGGATCGACTCGGCCTTCATCCAACGGCCGAGGCCGTGTCCGCGGTGCTCAGGCAGCACGCCGGTGCTGTAGTGCTGGGCATCACCTGTGCCGCCGCCGGGCACGACGAGTTCGGTGAACCCGGCGATCGAGCCGTTGGAGGTGTCGATGGCGACAACGGTGTGCAGATGGTCGCCGCGCTGTTCGACGGCCTTCGCCGCAGCCCGGACCCGGTCCACGTCCCAGGTCGTGGTGCCGTAGTCGGTGTCCTCCATGGGCATGTCGTCCATGGCGCGACGTGAGTCGGCGAAGGTCTGGGCGAGATCGTCGGGGACGGTTCCCTGCCAGGACGCCAGCCGGTAGCCGGAATGCGGACGCTCAATGATCTCTGCCAGTGAGGGGATGTCCACATCGGCCAGGGGCAGGCGGGAGTACCTCAGGGTGAGGACCTTGCGGAAGCCGCGGGCCGGCAGGAAGTGGTCGCCGGGCGATCCGGCCCCGGCCTGCGCTACGACGCAGCGCCGGGTGTTGTCCCGGGCGGCGGCCACGGCAGTGTCGAGTAGCCGGGAGCCGACGCCCTTGCGGCGCTCCACGGGATGAACGTGGAGGGTCAGTTCGGCCAAGTGCGCTTGTCCGCCATCGAACAGGCGCAGAAAGGCCGTCCCGACAGGGTTGGCATCGGCATCAGACGCCAACCATGCAAGGCGTCGGCTGTGCGCCCCGTGAGCGGGGTCGGTCAATGGGGTGATGCGGAGCGACAAGGTGTCTCCGTCGTGAGGAGGTGGCAAAGGTCAGTACGCGGGCTCAACTGCTGGGCACTCCTGCGCATGTGCTCCACACCTCCTCGTCGACAGTGCCAGTCCGGATCAACATGGACGGCTGGGAGAACGTAGTTGGTCTATCGGCTCCTCGGCAAAGGGTTAACTGAGGGCTGCTGCGGCCGCGGGGTCACAGCCACTTATTGATGGCCGCGACCAGCATGGTTGCTTCGTAGCGGACGGCGAGTTTGTCGTATCTCGTGGCCACGGCCCGGTGGCGCTTGAGGCGATTGATCCCGCATTCGACCGCGTGCCTCGCGCGGTAGTCGGCCTTGTCGAACGGCGGCGGCCGGCCGCCGCGGGAGCCGAGCTCCGTGCCTGATGGCTGCAGCGCTGCAGAGTCCGGACGCCAGTGGCGCCATCGCTCGATCCGGCGATGGCGCCACACATGTTGCACTCACTGCGGTGGGGGTTCCACCGGTGCTGGGCTGCATCGAGTCGTTCACTCCGGGCAGGGCGCCGGGCCCCGGCAGCCGCGGCACCCAGTCGTCGCGCCGAGACACCGGCTGGGTGGTTCAACCTTTTCGTCGCCCAAGCCCTGTAGTGGGCAGTCCGGGGCAGAGGGCCACGGAATGAGGCAGACGGAGTACCAGTGAATGTCGATCTCGTGGCGGTGCTGGCGCCTGTACTGGTTGCCCTGGTTGGGTTGCTGCTCCGTTCCCGTGCTGGGAGCCCGAACCACTGGGACGTGCTGCACGAGCTGGCACGCGGGCGAGTGAGCGCGGGGATGGAGAGGGAGCGTCGGTCTACCCTGAGGATGTTGCTCGAAAGCCCCCCTGACGACGGATTGCATGCGGAGAATACAGACGCAGGGAACGTCTCGCGGGGGTAGGAGCCGAGGAGTTCGGGGGCCGGAGTTCCGGGGAGGAAGGACTGGATCATCCAGTCCCGTCCGATCGTCTCGTGTGACCAGTCCGCTCCCAGCACACGCGGCATGAGCGGTGCGATCGGGGCGAGCCACGGTACGGAGGCGTACTCGTTGCGCATCAGCTCTGGTTCGGAGTGGAACTGGCGGTCCGGGGCGGGTGCAGCCCGCAGCACGACGGGCTCCCGCTGCCCGGCCAGGTCGATGCGGTAGCTGGTGTTGTACCTCCCGCCGCCCAGCTCGGGTTGCGGCCAGCACCTCGGTGTCGGCGCCGAAGGCGCGACGGAACACGGCCAGGATCTCGCGATCGGTGAGGCCTTGCTGAAAGGCGTCGGCGGGGCGTTCGATGGCGTTCAGTTCCATGGGATTTCCCTTCTGCGCGGGTGAAGGAAGCGCTGGGCGCCCGCTACTGGCGGGGCTGGCGGCCGGTGGCCGAGGCAACCCAGGCGATCTCGCTGTCGCCGTAGGCGGTGCGTACCCCTGAGAAGGACATACCCTCGGCGCTGCCCAGATCCGTGAGCCGGTACGGGCGGGGCCGGGCGAACTCGCGTCCGTAGGCGATCAGTCGGCGGATCTCGGTCTCGGCCTGCGCCCGGCGCTGCCGGGCGGAGTCGATGGCCGTCATCAGCGGCTCGTTGGCTTCGGGGTCCGCGTCCGAGGCCGCCTCCAGGTTGAAGGCCGTCTCCTTGCGGGAGGCCTCGACGTCGTCACGGACGGCCTCGTAGATCTCCGGGGTCAACATCCCCCGGTTCGTGCATCGGGTGCACGATCGCTGCGATCTCGGCGAAGAGGGTTCATAGCTTCAGTGCGCGCAAAGAATTGCGATCAACACAAGACATTTGCGCGGATCGCCACCCGGCTTCCGGGTGGCGCATCGCCGATGGCTGACCGCGCAGGCAACAGCGCCTCTGGCGTCAGCCGGCGCATCGAGGCAGTCGCGCCCACCGCCGCCGGTCTGGCCTCGCCCCTCTGGGCTGACGGCTGCCCCTTCCATCGCTAGTCGGCCGCGCTGCCTGCCGATGACGGTCTCACCGGCCTGGTGCGTATCGGCGTCGCCTGCCGGGGGTCGGGCGCAGCCGGGAGCAACCCCGGGCCCCCTGGCCTCCTCTTGACAGTAGCAAGGCGAGCCATTTGGTCTCCGCAATGCAGACATCTCAAGGAAGTCTGGTTATGACGCAACTGACCCTCTCGGACCCTGCCGGGGCCGAAGACGCCCGGTGCGCCGGGGATCCCTCGGCGGACAGCCGTACCCGCGCAGGGTGGTGGCAGGCCCGCTGGGTGGTGCCGTCGGCGCTCGCCGTCGGATACGTGCTCAACGTGCTCTTCCGGCTCTCCCTGGTCACCGATCAGGACTACCCGACGGTCAGCCCGGACGAGCAGATGTACCTGGTGATGGCCAGAATCATGGCCGGCAGACCGACGACCGCGATCCACGGCGATCAGATCATCCCAGGCGGGTACTCGCTGCTCATCTCGCCGGCCATGCGCCTCACCCAGGACCCGGTGCACGCGTACCACCTGATCATGGGCATCAACGCCCTCATCAGCTGCCTGATGCTCCCCGTCGCGTACTGGGCACTGCGCCGTCTGAACATCTCCCGGCCGGTCTCGTACGCCGCCGCCCTTGCCGCGGTGATGCTCCCGACCGTGCTCTTCTACACGCAGTACGCGATGGCCGACACCCCACTGCCGGTCCTGGTGCTGCTGTGGCTGACCGGTGTGCACGGCCTGTTCTCCGAGGGCAGCGGGCGCCGCAGGATCTGGTTCGGCCTGCTGGCCGGCCTTGCCGCCGGGTACTGCCTGCTCACCCACGACCGTGGCGGCGTGATCATCGCCTTGACCGCCGTGGTGCTGTTGGTGGCGCTGGCCTTCAACTGGGCACCACGCATGGCCAGTGCGCTGGCGCTGGCGGCGCTGGCCGTGATGTTCGTCGTCAAACAGCTGATGACCGCCTGGCTGATGTCGCGGATTGACGGGGCCCTCCCGAGCGAAGTCGGCAATGCCGTCTTCGAGACGCTGGCGAACAGCCAGCTGATGCGCCGCACCTTCATGCGGGCGACCGGCCACCTCTGGTACTTCATGACCTCCACGTGGGGTCTGGGTGCGCTGGCCCTCGTGGTCTGCGTGTACGCGCTGTTCAGCAAGCGCTTCAGCCTGGCCAACCGTGTGACTGCCTTCCTCATGGTTGCGCTGCTGGGCGGCATCACACTGGCGGCGGCCGCTGGCCTGCCCGCCGACGGCCGGATCGACACCATCACCTACGCCCGCTACCTGTCCCCGCTGGCCGCGGTGTACGTGCTGGTCGCGGTGGCGGCGCTCTACCACGTCCGCGGCTGGAAGAAGATCGTCGCGCTCGGCACGGCCGCCTCCGGTGTGACGCTGGCGCTCATGGCGGTGCTAGTCCACATGGCGGCCAAGGAGCTTCACGAGTCCTACTTCGTCGTCTGGGGCCTGCCGGACGCCACCTTCCTCTCCAGCCTCTGGACCGCCGAGGACAATTGGGGCAGCTTCCACGCCGGTCGCACCACGGTGGTCGCCCTGATCGTGCTCGCCGTCGTCCTGCTGCTGCGCCTGCTTGGCGGCAACCGCAGGGCCGCGCTCGCCACCGGCGCCGTCGCGGTGTCGCTGGCGGTGTTCGCCGGCGTCGGGAGCGTGGCCGTCACCGACCACATCACCAAGCCCCGGACCAGATGGGCCGAAAGGATTGCCACCGGTTTCGTCCAGGAGGCCGGCATCCGGCCCGGCGACTGGGTGGTGATGGACGATGGCCTCGTTTGGGAGATCCGCGCGACGCTGACCTTCCTGGTGCTCGACGGCCGGGTCTGGTCCCGCGCCCTGAGCAAGAACGGGGCCGTGCCGGCCGAGGCCAACGTCGCTGTGCTCCCCCTCTCCGACGAGAAGGCCCCGGCCACCGACAGCTGGCGCGACGCCCCGCCCGGCTGGCACGTCGACCGGGATGTCCGGGAGCACCGCTGCGTCATCTGGCGCCGAGGCTAGCCCTGCCGAAGGTGTGGCATCGGGCAGCCGTGACGCCCGCCATCGTTGTCCTGCCCCGTCGCTGGGTCGTCGCACGCACGCCGACCTGGCCTATGCACGCCCGCCGCCACGCACGCAACTACAAACGACTCGTACAGCACAGTGAAGCCCTCATCACTGGGCCGCCGTCACTCTGATGACCCGCAGGATCGTTCAGAAGAAGATCTTCAGGGACTTCAGAGGACAAGCAAAGACTGCCGGAGGCGGATAGGGGTACCGGCACAGAACCTGCAACGAGGTTCGCCACCCAGAACTGCTAGTGCTGATACCGCGAACCCTTGTCAGGTTGGGTGTTAGGCGGCTCTGATCGGCGTCGACGAACCGGAGCGGCACCGCGCCCGTTACCCCGAAGCGGTCGGCCGCTGACCGCCACGCACGATGCCGGGCACGTCCCGCTCGAGACACCGCGTGGGACGGATCGGCCCACTGTGGGAGCCGGCATAACCGGCTGGGCAAGCCCAAGGGGAGCTTGGGCAAGCCGCCCTGAACAGCGGCTTGCCCAACGTTGCCGGAGCGCCTTCTCGGAGGACGGTTCGTGAGTTTTTGAGCGGCTCTGTCGTCGCTTGATGGTGTGGGTGCGGGGCGGAATCGGCTGGCCCGTAGGCGCTCGTCTGCTGGCGACGCCTGTCACAGCCGGTCCGGGCTCTCGCCCTCTCGACGTAGCCATTCCCTGACCGAAGGAGCATGGTCAAGGAGTTGGCTGACCTGCATGCCTTCTTCGCGTGAGGTCACCCTCGGCAGCGGGGCGAAGTCGTCGGGAAGTACGTCCAGCAGGCTCATCACTCGGTCTCCCGCACGCAGAGTGATCAATAGCTCGCACCGCAGCTGACGTGGAACGTCCGGGCGGTGGGGCAGGCTGTTCCACAGGGCTGGCCACAGGTAGTGGGTTCCATCGGGCGCCGCATTCGCTTGCACCCACGCTGGGTCCAATCGCTGGTTCAGGCTGAGGACAGACGCCCGCTCCTCCAGCCTGAACAACGAGGCCGAATCGACGACTTTGACCTCGTGAGGCAGCGGCTGATCGAAGTGCATCGCCCCATGCTGCCCCACAGCACTCTGATGCGCGCGGCGTCCTCGTCGGTCAGCTTGAGTCCCTTGCGGAAGAAGTGGCCGATGACTCCGCCTCCGACTGCGCCTCCGCCTCCGGCGGCTCCTCCGAGCAGGGAGAGACCGCCTGCCGGAATCGCCGCGACCACGCCCAGGGCGACGCCGACCCCCATGCCGTTCTTGCTGGCGCGTTTTCGTCCAGCCCTGGGGGCGGAGGCTTTCGAAGCCGTCCAGGAGGAGGACCAGGGCGGATTCGAACTCGAACCTCGGCAACCTCGCCGCGGCGGACTTGGGCCAGATCACCCGGGCCGTGAAGCACCGGCTCAGACAGATTCAGTACCGCCCGGACCTGGTCGACGGCTGCCTCACCGGAACCGGACTCACCCTCGTTGACCAGCCGAGACCGCATCGGATCAGCGCGACTGGAGCCGGTCGTCATCCCGGAGTAGCCGTTGCCGCTGACTCGGGCGGATAGAGGTCGAGCACGATGTCGAGCCCCAGCGCGCCAACCTCCGACAGCAGGCCAGCCGGCAGGACACAGCCTCCCTGACCGTTCTCGCTGCCAAAGCCAAGAAGCAGCTCCAGGTCACAGTCGGCGGACAGGTGCGCCAGCTCCTCGCGACACCTGTCGACGAGTCCGACCAGCGTTCGGACGTGATCCGCAAGCTCGCTGTCGTTGCACAGTCCGCTCCGTCGGATCCAGACACTGCTCTCCCGTCGAGCACTGGACGGATTGCGGGGACTCATCAGGCTGCCCCGCTCGAACTGCTCGTCGGCTGTGATCCCCAGGCGAACCGAGATCCCGCTGGCGCTGATTGCTCGGCTCGTGATCCGGATCGATCCGGCCGACCACTTCGTGACCGGCGCAACCGGCTGCATCGTCAAGTCCTCTGGCACGTACTCACGATCGCAGGCCAGCCCGCAGTACGCGAACGTATTCCGCGGGCTCCCACATGCGCGGTCAACGAGACCGACACCACGAGTTCAAGTTCAGTACCGAAGAGAAACGGATTAGTTGGGTTGCGAGCCCCACGTCATCGCGGACCAGGCATCCACCCGGCTGCCGGTGCCGGCGTACATGTGACCAACACGTACGCCGACAGGTGTTGCCGGATCCGCGTGGGAACGGCGCCGAGCGCACGCGGGCCCGCGCGCAACCACTGGCCCCGGCTTGGCGGGGTTTCCCACTCCCTTCGACGCTAGATCAGCCCCCGCACCGCTATGCCTTCCGCGCGGACGTCCAGCCCTGGCGGCGGAGGCTTTCGAAGCCGTCCAGGAGGAGGTCCAGGGCGAATTCGAACTCGAACTGGTCGTCGCAGCCGCCACCGACCGTGGAGCCCCCGTCGTGTGCGGCGGTCGCGGCCAGTTCCGCGATGTGGGGGTAGCGCGCCGCCAGCCCGGGGTCCGGGGGGCCGGAGGGGCCCGAGGTGTCGAACAGTTCCTGGCTGAAGCCGAGCAGGCGGCTGCCCATCGCGTGCATAACGTGGTGCGTGAGGTCGGCGGAGAGGCCGCCGTCCCGGAAGCTTCCGGCCATCGAGTCCAGGTACGCCAGCACGGCCGGGGTGGGGCCGGTCCGCGACTCGATGACCCGGGCCGCCCAGGGGTGGCGCAGCAGGACCTGCCGGGCCGAGAGGATCCGCCCGCGGACCACGCGCTGCCAGTCGGGGCCTGCGGCCGGCGGGTCGATCTCGCCGACGACGGCGTCGGTCATGCCGTCGAGCAGCTCCTCTTTGTTGGCCACATGCTTGTAGAGGGCCATCGGTACGACGTCCAGTTCCTGCGCGAGCCTGCGCATGCTGAGCGTGTCGATGCCGGTGGCGTCGGCGAGCGCGACGGCTGCGCGCAGGACGCGGTCCCTGTTCAGGGGGATCCGTTGCGTGTGCGTGGCTTCCTGCCGGGTCATTCCGGTTCGGCCCCTTCCCTCCTCGACAGCGCCCTCTCCTTGACGAGTGTACGCCGTACACCTATGGTTCTGTCAGGTGTACGGCGTACACCACCATCGAGCGAGGGGTACCGAGAAGATGAGTCCGGACCGGAGAACCGCGGTGGCCACCGGGTCGCTGTTCCTGCTGACCGAGGTCGCCGCGATAGCCGGGGCGGTTCTGTACCGCCCCCTGCTGGGCGCGGCGGACGGTCATCTCGCGCAGGGCGCCGACACGCGGGCGCTGCTCGGGGTGCTCTGCGAGGTGGTGCTGGTGGTGGCGGTGGCCGGTACCGGGGCGGCGCTGTTCCCCGTCCTGCGGCGCCACGGCGAGGGGCTCGCGCTCGGGTACGCCTTCGGGCGGCTGCTGGAGGCGGCCGTCATCGCCCTCGGGATCGTCGCAGTCCTGGCGCTCGTCACCCTGCGGCGGGACGCGGGGGCGGCGGCCGGCGCCGACGTCGCGCTGGCGGCCGTGCACGACTGGACGTTTCTGCTCGGGCCCAACATCGCCCTCGGCCTGAACACCGTCCTGCTCGCGTACCTGGCGTACCGCGCACGGCTCGTGCCGCGCTTCATCGCCGTGCTCGGGCTGGTTGGCGGGCCGCTGATCTGCGCCTCGGCCGTCGCCGTGATGTTCGGGGCCTACGCGCAGCTCTCCGTGGCGGGGTCGGCCGCCGCGCTGCCGGTGTTCGCCTGGGAGCTGGGGCTGGCCGGGTGGCTGATCGTCAGGGGGTTCGGGCCCGGATCGGGCGCCGCGTCCCGGGCAGACGGAGAAGTGGCTGATCCGGCAGGTGTCCGTCGGTGAGGCCGACCCGAGGTTGACGGCGGTGCCGTCCGGGGCGACGCGCCAGCGCAGCTTCATGCGGGGATGCGTCCCTTCCGAAGATGATCAAGAGGTCACTGCGGGGCCGACCCTGGGCGGGCCGAGAGCGGCGAATCGATCCGCCGCGGGCCGTGGCACGGCGCCGTGTCCGCAACCGGCTGGGGCGCGGCTTGCGCGGCGGACGGCCGCCGAAGTCCGCCAGAGACGACTGCAAGCAGCGGCACGCTGTCGAGTGGGGCATCCACCGACTCAAACGACACCTGGCTTTGTTCACAGGTTGTGGTTCTGGCTCAACTTCTGTGGTGACGGCTCGACGCTCAATACTTCGGGACGCTGAACAATGAGAACCAGCAGGTCGGCGCGTTGGCCCGACGGTGGGCACGAGCGCGCCCGGCGCAGCTCCACAGAAGTTGAGCCAGAACCTTGAATTTGGCTCTGACCGCAGTTTCGTGAACGGCCTGGTGTCGATCAGCGGTCACGTACGAGGGCAGGAGGGCGCAAGTCCACTGGCCGATCCACCGCAGGCCCCTCCCGTGTCCTCAAGTGCCGTTCAGCACCCTGGGTGATTCGTGTCTACCAGGCATCCCAGAGCGCACCGTGACGGTGGCGGACTGGAGGGATATCTGTGTTGTCAAGGTCATGGCCGGAATGGTGCAGTCCACGTATCCGCTGGGCGTCGAGTCGCCCTTGAAGCCGGGCCCGGCCTTCAGCGGTAGCAATCTCAACGGAGAACGAGCCCTTCCTGCAGTAGAGCACCATCCACTGCCAGGAGGTGATCCTGCGCCGCGACTTCGTCGGGGCAGGGCGACGGCCATCGCGCGCGGCATCGGCAAGTTCAGCGTGCGTGTAGCGGAGGTCATACAGGGACATCGACTCCGATGCGCCTTCTTGGACGCGGAGTTGTCTGGGAGTCGTGCGGACGGTTCGGGACATCTAGTACTGCAACGGTCTTTGCTCTGACAGGTTGGCAGTCTCTGGTGGTGTGTGGCCGCGTTGTTTGTAGTGGCTGGTGCGGGCCTGGAACTGTCGTCTGCGGCGCCAGTGTGACCAGTGCAGGACGTGTTCGACGGGTGCTGGTCGGCGGTGGGTGAGGCGGGTGATCAGGCGTCGGATTTCGGGGAGGGTGAGGGGTATGAGCTGGGAGGATCCGTTTCTGCTTTCCCTGTGTTGGCCTCGCGGGCCTTCAGGACGGTGAGGCAGACGTGGGCGGCCATGGCGAGGGTGATGTGGCGGTGCCAGCCGGGATATCGGCGGACCTGGTAGTCGTCCAGGCCGCATTCCTGTTTCGCGGTCTGGAAGCATTCCTCGACCGCCCACCGGCTGCCCGCAACGTGAATGAGTTCGTCGAGGGTGGTCTCGGCGGGGCAGTAGGCGATGTAGAAGGAGATCTGGTCGGGCCGGCTCACGCTTCGGCGGGCGATGACCCAGTGCCGGCGGTCCTCGCGGTGCCAGGGCCGGACCTCCACGCGTGCCCAGTCGTAGACCCGCGGGCCGTGGGCGCCCATCCCGCAGGAACGACGCTTCCACTTCTGCCTCGCAAGGCCGTTGAACAGGTCGTGGACCGGGTGGTCCATGGCCCAGCGGGAGACGACAGTGTCGTGCCGGGTGGTGGCCATGACGTGGAAGACATCAGCCCGCTCCAACTCGGTCCGCCAGCCCTTGGAGAAGCCGTAGGCAGCGTCCGCGGTCACCCAGCGGAACGGGATCTTCTCCGCGATCGCCCGGCGGACCATCGCCTTGGCGATGACCACTTTCGTCTCGAAGGCGACCGTGTCCTCGATGCCCGCGGCCCGGCACCGTTCCCGGTCATCGGTCCACGACGTGGGCAGATACAAGCGGCGGTCGATCAGCGTGCGACCGCGTTCGCCGGCATAGGCGAGGAAGACACCGACCTGGCAGTTCTCCGTGCGGCCCGCCGTTCCCGAGTATTGGCGCTGGACGCCGGCCGAGCGGATGCCCTTCTTCAGGAAGCCGGTGTCGTCCACGATCAGGACCGCTTCGGGGTCACCGAGATGCTCGAAGACGTAGTCGCGGACGTCGTCGAGGACTTCATCAGCGTCCCAGTCGCACCGGTTCAGCAGCCGGTGCATGCGGTCCGGGCCCCCATGCCCAGCCTCTTCCGCGAGTGTCCAGCCGTTCTTCCGCTCCAGCGGAGATACCAGACCCCGCATATACGCCAGTGCCGACTCACGCGGCTCCGACCGGGCAAACCGGTGCACGAACCGCTCATGCACCTCACCCAGACCCGCCGCCCACGCCCTCACATCACCAAGTACCCCACCCATATCCAGACCAACGACCAACCTGGCCACCAGTCACACCAAACGCCGTTGCAGTACTAGGCACTGTTTCTCGGATCTCCTGACGTGGGTGGGGTGTTGGGGTCAGGCTGGCTGCATGGGCCGTGGGGATCTGACGAACGCGGAGTGGGACCGGCTGGAGTCGTTCCTGCCTCCTGGTGGCGCCCGTGGGGGCCGGTGGAGTGATCACCGCCGGGTGATCAACGGGGTGCTCTACCGGGTTCGGACGGGCGTGCAGTGGCGGGATCTACCGGAGCGGTTCGGGCCGTGGGAGACCGTCTACAAACGCCATCGCCGCTGGTCAGCCGATGGAACGTGGACGATGCTGCTGTCCCGGATCCAGGCGACCGAAGACGCCACGGGCCAGATCGACTGGGACGTCTCGGTGGACTCGACAGCGGTGCGGGCCCACCAGCACGCCGCCGGCGCAAGGAAGGCACCGACGGCCCCGGCTCCCCAAAGGGGAACGTTGGGGGGACGAACCAGGTCGATCCGGCATTGCGGAAACTGGCGGTCCGGCTCGAGGAAGTGGTCAGATCGGCGAGTGCCTGGGACGCTCCCGCGGCGGATTCACCACCAAAATCCACCTCGCCGCTGACGGGCGATGCCGGCCTCTCGCCCTCGTCCTGACACCCGGACACTACGGTGACGGCCCGCAATTCGAGCGGGTACTGGAGCAGGTCTCCGTGCCCCGTATCGGAGTGGGACGGCCCCGCACCCGGCCCGACCATGTCCTGGCGGACAAGGCCTACACATCCCGGAAGAACCGTCGCTACCTGCGACGACGCGGAATCCGGCACACCATCCCCGAACGCCGCGACCAGCAAAGACACCGCAGGAACCGCGGTTCCCGAGGCGGCCGCCCCACCGGCTTCGACAGCGAGCGCTACAAGAAACGCAACACCGTCGAACGCGCCATCAATCGCCTGAAGGGCTTCCGCGCCGTCGCCACCCGTTACGAGAAACGCGCCTACATCTACCTCGGCACCGTCACCCTCGCAGCCCTCATCATCTGGCTCCGCACATGATCCGAGAAACAGTGCCTAGAGCCTCCGTAGGTACCTCTGGGCACTCCAGAGGTACCTACGGAGGGTGCGTATTGGTCAGCACGACTCAGCCCCCTCGTTGGTCGGGACGATCTACCCAGCAGCACATTAGTCGTGCGGAGGCACGGAGGCCGAGATTTTCTGCTTGCCCCCGTTGCGAAGTCAAGCCGCTCCAAGATCCTTCACGGAACTGCGGTCAGAGCCTGACAGGTTCTGGCACACATTCCGTGAACGATCTTGACTCGGGCTCCATCAGCCTCCCGCGACATCCAATCCGCGCAGCTCACGTGGTGCGCACCACCATGCTGTGTTAGTGGCCAGTTGAGATTCCCCACCGACGGCCAGTCGGTGGGGAGCCATCTGGCCGTCACGGATCACGGTCGGTGATCGACTCGCGGGCTGTCGCGATGGCACCCCGGCTGGCAGGCTCTCCAGCCATGGCGAACAGCGGACTGTGGGTCGGTATCCTCACCGCGCTGACCGCACTCGGAACCAGCTACATCACCGCGCGGGCGACCTTGCGCGCAGCGCAGGCCCAAGCCCGAACAACCACAACGGCAGAGGCCCTGCGTGAACAGCGTGACCGGCGCCGATCCGCCTACCGGGAGATGATGAGCTGCGCGCATGCATTCAACGCGGTCACATGGCAGATCGACGACGTGACGCGGGGCGCGACCGTGAGAGCAAGGACCGGCTCCTGACGCAGATGTACGAGCACATCGGCCCGGCCATCGGGGACATGAACAGGGCAATGCATGAGGTCCGGCTCGATGGTCCTGCCGAGGTCTCCGACGCGGCGGATCACGTGCGGAAAATGGCGCGGTGCGTCCAGCCGCTGCTCAAGGCACTCATCGGTGACGACAGTCCCGAGCGGCGGGACGAGTACGACGCTGCCTACCGGGATTTCCGGGAAGCCTACGTCACGTTCATCGGCGTGGCACGAGGAGCGCTGGAGGTCAAGGACGTGGACAGATAGCCGATAGCCCCTCTTCCTCAGTGTGATCAGATGCGCGCAAGCCGAGCGGCCTTTCGCCCGCCGTCAGTGCTGCCGGACCGCGAGGCGGAGGGCGGCCACAAGACGGAGCGTCCGGTGTGTTTTCGGCGCGGTGAACGAGAGCCATGTGGGCGGTGGTTGTGGGAGCCGCTTTGGTCCGTCTGCGCAGGCGACGGACAGCGGTGCAGGTTCATGATCGGCGGCGAGAATGGGAGCCACCCTGATCGAGTGACGTGTGGGTGGGAGTGTCTGCAGTAGCGGCGGGGGTATGGGCCCGATGGCCGAGCAGCTCATCGAAGCCCTGAGCATGGAGTGGAACCCAGAGGAGTTCCACGACACGTTCCAGGAGAGGGTCGCCGCCCTGATCGAGGCGAAACGGGCCGGCAAAACCGTGGAGAAGGCCGAGCCGGCGGCGAAGGCGACAGGCGCGGTCGACCTCATGGAGGCCCTGCGCGCCAGTGTCGAGCGGGCCAGGAGCCCCAAGGCCACCGGAGGCAAGGCCGCTGGCCCCGGAGTGATTGCGGAGAAGAAGCCCGGGGCGAAGAAGCGGATCCGCTCCACACCACCCACGGACGGAAATGGCGGTTGAACGCTCTCGGATTCCATGGCTCACGACTGCTGTGCAGGCATCAATCCGCCGTCATGCGGACGTAGGCAGTCCGACGTAACTTGGAACATGAGATCGACTGCCATTGGGAGTCCCTATGCACAGACTCGGGGTGGCGCTTCTGCGCGCGGTCATGCTCCGGATCGGACAGAAGTCCAGTCCTGCCCTTCGCAGATTCATCGTCGTCATGAGCGTGCTGCATCTCGGCGTCTATCGACGAACGGGTGGTCTGCTGGGACGACTGGGTCTGAAGCACGGCAAGATCGTGATCATCACGACGACGGGCCGTAGGACCGGCGAGCCGCGGACGGTTCCCCTCCTCGCTGTCGAGGACGGCGAAGACCTCGCGGTCATCGCTTCTCATGGGGGCCTGGACCAGCCGCCGGGCTGGTGGCTGAACCTCGGAGAAAATCCCTTCGCGACGGTCGAGATCAGAGGTCGCACCTTCCATGTCAGGGCCGAGCAGGCTGACCAACGGAAACGTGCGGAACTGTGGCTCCGGTTCGTCAAGGCTTTCCCCGGGTACGAGGATTACCGGCAGCGCACAGCCCGAGGGCTTCCCATTGTAATTCTCCATCCCGTGCCCGGACCGGCCGTGACAGCAGGCTGAGGGAGCAGGTATGCGCGACCACAACGGAATCCAGCGCATTCTGGAGGCCCCGTTCGTCCCTCTGGGACAGTGGCCGACGCCGATCTCGGCAATCTCCCGATCAAACGGGGTGGATGTCCTGGTCAAGCGTGACGACCTCTCCGGTCACGGCCGCGGAGGCGTCAAGACACGTAAGATCGAGCATCTGGTCGGGCACATGCTGGAGAAGGGGTACGGCAGCCTCGTCACCCCGGTGGGCAACGTGACCAACCTCGTACACGACATCCTCCCGGTTCTTCGACGGTTCGACATCGCATGGGAAATCGTCGTCGCTGACGTTCCGCCTCTTCCTCTCGATCAACGACGGAGGATGTTCGGCGGTCTCGGAAACAACGTGCGTCTGATCGGTCCGGGCCACATCGAGGCAGCCGGTGCGCTGGCCGGTGCCTATCACCGGAGCCGCAGAGCGGGACGGCGGCCGTTCTTCGCCCCGCCGAGCCTCGCACATCCCGCAGCGGTGATCGCTGCTGCGCGCGGTTTCCTGGAAATGGTGGGTCAGGTCGAGGCCATGGGGGTGCCGCCGCTGCAGACGGTGTTCATCACGGCCGCGTCGGGCACCGCGTTCGCGGGTTTCGTGCTGGCGGAGAACCTCCTGCGCCTGCAAGGACATCGTCCGATCCATGTCGTCGGCGTTCAGGTTTACCCGGGCCCAGCACGCTGGTGGATCCACGGACTCGTCCGGTGGACCGAGAACCACTTGTCGGTGTCCGACCGGGTGCCCAGTGGACGCATCGACCTGAGGACGACCAGGATCTATCGCGAATTCGGTCGCTACCCAACCGACTTGGTCGAGCTGTGCACATCCGTGAAGGACGAGACAGGACTGAAACTCGACCCGGTATTCGGAGGTAAGACCTGGTCGATCATGGAGTTTTGTCTAGCCCAGGGGCGCAGCAATGGTTCCGTGTTGTATTGGCACTGCGGCTACACGCCGGACTGGGAGGTCGTGCCCGCGGCTTGTTGAGGTGGGCCGGCCCACGTCACTGAAGGTCTATCTCGACGGGGATCTGCTCAGCTGCCTGGCAAGCAGCGCGTCGAAGACACGTGTGGGCAGAGCGGTGGACAGGGCCACCCCCGCGCGTGCCTCCGCGCCCATGAGATAGACGGCCTTGGGATGTCGCGCATAGAGCGCATGACGGGCGGCACGGGCGACCACCGACGGTGAGATGCTCCGTCCCGCCGCGGCGGAAGCCACGTATCGCCGCATGTTCTCCAGTGTGCTGCCGTACAACTCCTTCGCTCTCGTCGGCAGTCGGTCCGTCAAGCCCTGCACAGAATGGTCTGCCTTGCTCCAGATCGGGGTCGCCACCGCTCCGGGCACGAGGACGGACACGCGGATGTTCCATGGCCGCAGCTCGCGTCGCATCGACTCCGCTATGCCGTTCAGTGCGTGCTTTGACGCGGCGTAGGGTCCGAAGCAGGGTGCGGCGATGTGTCCTGCGATAGAGCTCGTGAAGAGTACGCGTCCGTCCCCGTGATCACGGATCAGGTCAAGAACCGCCTGAGTCACGGCCAGCTGGCCGAAGACGTTGACCTCGAACTGGTGTCGCATCTCATCGATGGTCACGTATTCCAGGGGGCCGCCTGTCGCGGCGCCGGCGTTGTTCACCACTCCGCGGAGGCGCTGCCGGCCCAGGAGCCGGCGGATCGAATCGGCCGCCTCCGCGATCTGGCTGCCACTGGTGACGTCCAAGAGGATCTCGTGCACCGCACCTGGTAGTCCGTCGCCCTTCGGCGCGTCCCCGGCCCTACGCACACCGGCGAATACGGTCACACTTCGCCCGGCGAGGTCCAGAGCGATTGCCCTGCCGATCCCGCTGGATGTACCGGTGACGAAGACTGCTTCGTCTCTGGTTTCCTCGAGGTGCCGACCAAAAGGTGAGTGACGCCTCACGCGGCGGCCTCCTCGACTGCTCATGAACAAAGAAGCGGAGCGAAACGGTTGCGAACAGTTACGTCACCATGATGAGTGAGAACCCACCTTTGCTCCCCTGTCTCCACCGGGAGCTCGTCGGCTCATCACCCGAACGCACCACTGTCGCGTCAGTAAGCCGGCGAGCACTTATACGGAATTCGGGTTAGACTGATGGCATGCTGGTGATAGCCCTTTCCGCCATGCTGGCGTTCTTCGCCATAGCTCAACTGCGGATACTGGTCATTCATGCATATTCCCAGATGAAGGGTGTCGGAGGGCAGGCCATCGAACTCACCCGGCCGACCAGTTGCTCCTGGCCGACGGTCGTGGTGCAACTCCCCATTTACCGAGAACACAAAGTTCTTTACCGACTGCTCACGGCGGTAACGAACCTCGACTATATGGATGGCCGACTCGCGGTGCAAGTTCTGGACGACTCCGAGGGGGAAGAGGCCGAGCTGGCCAAGGCCGTCGTCGACGCACATCGCGGAGGCTCCGTCCCGATCGAATACGTCCACAGGACAAGCCGCGACGGGTACAAGTCAGGGGCGCTCAACCACGGTACGCGGATGGCCGATTGCGACCTCGTGGTGATTTTCGACGCGGACTTCACACCTGATCGTGACTTCCTCATTAAAACCGTGCCCCTGTTCGAGGATGCTCGCGTCGCTGCAGTCCATACGCGGTGGCGGCACCGCAACGGTCTTTCGTCCACTCTGACGCTGTTCCAAGCGGCGGTCATCGACAGCCTGTTCTGCTTTTCGAGTGGGATCCGCCAGGCCAGGGGGAGTCCACCATATATCTGGGGACCAGTGGGGTCTGGCGGAAGCGCGCGATCGAAGAACTCGGCGGGTGGCGCGAAGCACCGTTCACCGACGACGGCATCGACCTCAGCTTCCGTGCCCAGCTCGCGGGATGGTCGGTCGTCTTCGTCAACGAGGCATTGGCCAGCAGCGACCTTCCCGACACCTACCTCAGCTACAAAAGCCAGCAACGCCGCTGGGCGCGCGCGGCATTCCGGCTCTTCCTCGACTATGGGAAGAATGCGCTCAGTCCGCCACAGGGCAAGAGACGTCGATTTCTTGAGCTTTCTTCCTTGCACCTGGTTCTGGGTACACCGGTACTCGTCCTGACCGGAGTGCTCTCCAGTGCATATGTCGTTCTCGGGCTCCCACGCACTCCGTACTGGGCGATCACCCAAGTCGGTCTCAGCGCGTTTCTCGTACTGTTCCCGCCGCTGCAGGAATGCGTGCTCTCGCAGAGAATTCTGTACGACGACTGGGCGCGGCGGTGTCTGCGTCTCCCACTGTCGTTGCCGCTCGCCATCGGCGTATCGGTCTCCATCCTGGCCGGCTTCCGGGACACGATCAAGCGAGACGAGCCGGAGTTCGTGAGAACCCCCAAGGAAGGGTCGTTGGGCATTATCCGGAAGAGCGAAGCGAAGTGGGTCGCAACCGCCTCGCGGATCGCATGGTGTGAACTGGGCCTGGGTGTCGTGTTCCTCTCGGCCGGGCTGCTGTCCGTCGTGCGCGGGTACGCCGAATCGTGTTTCCTGCTCGCGTCCCTGGCAGGGGCTTTCCTGGTCGCGAGTGCGAGGAGCGGATCGGAGATCCGACGAGCCGGTCACCGGCCGGCTACCCCGGCCTCCGCAGGCACATCAGATTGACCCGCCCGTTTCCCTGGCGACGGATCTCCCGCCGGATGGCGTCCCGGTCCTGGGGGAACGTCACCGGTCGAGGAGGGGGCCCCGCCAGGGAGACGTCGTCGAATCCGCATGCGGCCAGGGCCGCCCAGAACGAGTCGATCGACTCACCTGCAGCGGCCAACGTCCGCTCGTTGAGCTCGATGATCAGAACCAGACCGGGATTTCGACGGCTCAGCTCCCGCATACCGGCCAACGCCGCGACCTCATGCCCTTCAATGTCGATCTTGACCAGATCCACTCGGGGCCACAGACTCTGTTCGGCCCATGCGTCCAAGGTGGTGCACGCAACGGTCTCCCTCGGCCCCGGACCATCGCCAGCCGCCGCTGCCCGGTGGATGCTGGACAGCATGCTGTCGGGCGTGCCCGCGAACAGCGTCACTGCACCGACCGAATCTCCCACGGCACTCGGCACCACGTGGATCTCGCCGCCGACGTCGTTCTCCGCCACGTTTCTCCGCAGGATGGGGAGCAGTGCCGACGACGGCTCGAACGCCCAGACCGTGCTCGCCGCTCCGCCGAGGCGCGCGCACAGCAGCGTGAAGTAGCCGAGGTGCGCACCGACGTCCACGACCGACATGTTCGGCCTGACGAGGTGCCGGATGAGTGCCGCGACGTCGCGGTCGTGCATGCCCATCGCCAGCATCTGCAGGTGATACGAGGGGCGCCCTTCGTGGTAGAGCCGAAAGCCGTCGACCTCGACGGGGATCCCCGGATCCGTCAGAAGCGAGTGGGGAAACAGCCACCGATGCAGGGGTGCGCCGAGTTCGGCAAGGAGTGGCGCAAGGGGACCAGAGCGGTCGAACCCCCAGGCTCCGGCTCGATGAATAGCGCGTGTGCCGCGCAGAGTGAATGCGCGCAGCGGTGATGCGGGACGTGGCACGAGCGGACCTACTTAACTACGAGGGCAACAACAATGGGGGCGAGGACGATGTTCACCCCGTGTGTCGCCATGCAGAGCCACAGAGAGCCCGTCCGTGCGTGCACCCAGCACCAGATCATGCTCACGCCGAAAGCCCATACAAAGTATGCTGCGCCGGCCACATACGGGTATGCAGGCAAAAGGTAGACCAGTTGGGCCGAGTGGCGGAGTCCGAACAGGGTGGACGTGACGACCGAAGCGATCGGCAGCGAGTAGCGCCCCAACAGCGAGCCTTGGAGGAATCCCCGGTAGAAGAGTTCCTCCCCGAACATGGGCCACAGTCCCAGGAAGACGTACGCGATGATCAGCGCGAACCAGCTTCCATAACGCGCGGCGTACAGATCCGCGAACTTCCCATAGGTCGCAAGCAGGTTCCATGCGGGATCCCGCGTCTTGCCGAGGACGGTCATAGCGAGGCTGTAGAGAAGGATGAAGCCGCCGATGAACGCGATGGCGGCAGCAAACGGTCGGCCCTGCTTCGGAAGATGCGCCCGAATCTCAGGCCAGGGTCGACCGGTGGGGCGAACCCGAAACCAAAGCGGGATGACAATGGCGAGGCACGCGTGAAAGACAGGAAACGGCGCGTAGGGCCAGCCTTGCCATGACTCCGGAAGGGCGACCGCGGTGACCAGTACACCGATGCAGAGAACGGTGAGCGGGTGGAGTCCGCCGACGGGTGCGGTGGGGTCGGCGGCTTGCGCGTCCGGAACCGCGGGTCTCCTTACGTTCGCCATGGTCTCATCAGCTACTCCACGCTTGAGATGAAGCGGCGAACGGTCTCGTTGACGAATGAGTCGTCTACGTAGGTGATGAAGTGCTCACCACCTGGCTTGATGACCGCTGCACCCGCGTTGGGAAGCAGCGCGGCCATGCGGCGGGCCTGGGCGACCGAGACGATGTGGTCGTTGTCGCCGGAGATGACCAGGCTCGGCACGTGAACCTCGCCCGGCGTCGGGCGATGCTCGGTCAGGTTGGGAAGAATGCTGTGCTTGAACAGCGCCGTCAACCGAAAGACGACCAGCGCCTCCTGGACGATCCACTCCGGTTTGATCTGGGTCCCTCCGACGAAGCGCCCAAGGAGTGTCGCAAACACACGCGATGACACCACTCGCTCGATGGGAAGGTGTTCCAGCATCTTCAGCCAGAAGCCGTAGGGTTGCGGGAACCGGTAACGGTCGGCCAGCCCGACGAAGACCATCGAGCGACACAACTCGGGGTGATGCTTGGCCAGATAATAGGCTGCCGCACCCGTGTCGCCCCACACGACGAAGTGCGCGCGGCTGATACCGAGGGCGGAAAGCAGGCAGCGGACCTCGTGGGCCCTGTCCTTGATGCCGACTCGCGTGTTCGTGCTGAGCAGCGGTTCATAGAGCACGACGCGGTGGTCGCGCTGGAACTCTGCGATTTGAGGTGCGTAGACGAAGTTCAGTTCGGTGACCATGGGCAGGAGTACAACGGCGTCCCCCTCTCCGCAGTCGAGTACGCGGAGTGTTCTGCCGTCGGGAAGCGTGACGGGACGCATGGCCGCCGCGATCGCTCTTTGGTCCTCGGTCATCCTCGTGCGAAGCGAGTCCGAGACGGGAGGTCGCACCCATGTGCGCGCGTCAGTCATTGCACCCCGCCTCACCGGGCAGGAGCTCGATTGCCGCTGCGCCGCAGGAGAACCCGAGGCCGAAGGCGAGAAGCAACAGCTTTTGCCCTGAACGGAGTAGGCCTTCGTCTCTGGCCAGGGAGAGATTCACCAACAGGCTGGCCGGGCCCATGTTCCCCAGGCGGCTGGCAGGCATCGGAAAAATCTCCGGCCGGAAGCCCAGAGCCTCGATGAGAACGTGCAGCATGCGAACGTTCGGCTGATGGGAGATGACGAGGTGGACGTCGTCGTGGCACCACCCGGCTTCTTCGAGTACACGGGAAACCAGGGGAGGGATGACGCGTACCCCCGTACGAACCAGGCCAGAGCCGTCCATGTCGTAGAAACCCGCTTGCACGCTGACCCCTTCGGGGCCGGCGTTGTAGCCCAGTACCGGGATGCTCCCGAGGGCCGCATGGTCGGCGTGAGTCACCCACTGGATGCTCATGACCTTCGCCGACATGCCCTGTGACGTGGTGTGCCGCTCGACCACGACCGCGCCCGCACCAGCGCCGAAGAGCCCGACCGTGCCCCTGTCCTCCGAGCTGATGATCGGCAGGAAATCCACGCTCGACGAGATGACGACCCGACTGCAACGATTGCTCGACAACATGAGCACAGCCATCTCGAACATGGCCACAGGTTCAGCGCACACTCCGTCAACGGAGAGCACTCGTAGACCCTTGAGCCCCAGCGCATTCGCCAAGATGACCCCGGACGGCGGGGTGAAGGCCGTCAGGCCGTTCTGGATGTGAAGGAGAACTGTTTCGGGGCCCAACATGTCAGGTCTCAGCCCACTCGACTGGAGAGCCGACTCGACAGCGGACACCGCCAGCGTGAGTACGTCCTCTCCTTCCCCGCAAACCCGTCGTTCATCAATCCCTGTTCGCTTCGTGAACCAATCCGTGGACAGCCCCATCGAAACAGCCAAGCCGGTGTTCGAGACAATCCTGGAGCCGACGGCATGACCGGTGCCTGAAATACTGAACTGCTCGAGCACGACCTCACTCCTTCGGGGGTGAAAGTTGGTCCGGCATCCGGCCAGGAGAAGCGAGCTGCATCTGACCTGTGAAGGTGTGGCTGGCCCAAGGTTACGTCCGGTGCAATTGATCCGCGACTCGCTGCTGGTCAATTCGGTAGATGTAGAAGCTGCTGTACGTAAAGGACCGGTCCCGCGCGAAGAGCCGGTGGGCGAGATCGTCCTCGCTGACCACCGCACTTCGGAGCTCCGGAGGGACAGGAAGTGAGCGTACGAGGGAACGGTAGATGAAGCGGCCGCCTGGCGTACCAGCCCTGAGCACGCTGCGCACCGTCGTATGGAGGGACTCCCGGCTCATCCAGTCAAATATGTCCAGAAGGTTGAACTTGTCGACCGACGACTCGGGCAATGAATCGAGGTACTCGGTGAGCCAGGCCGTGACGTTGACTACGCGATCAGCCGTTTGCTTCAGGGTGTCGAAGTTCCGTTCGAGGAGGTAGGGAGGAACGTTCTCCGCGTCCAGGTAGGCGCCAAAAAATGCCTGGGCGATGAAATAGTTGTCACGTATCGGGACGGTGGTCAGCACATATTCCACGCGATCGCGTATGTATCGCCCTATGTCATGACGGTCTTGAATCAGGTCATACTGGGAGGGGTGCATGCCGGCGCAGGCAAGTACCCATCGGGAGCCGAGGATTTTGAGTACCGAACCGCGCAACAACCGCGGGTGGATCTCGCGGTAGTAGAAATCGCGCTGGTCATCGATGTCGTCAACCTCGAAGAACTGGCGCATCCGTCGCTCTCCGAGTTGGCATCGCATATAGCGGCGAATCCACTTCAAGAAGAACCCCAGCTTGCCCTGGGCAAGTATCCCGCGTTCCAGTACCCGAGTGTTACTGTCCCAGTAATTTCGTGCGTCATCAGGCAACTTTGCTCGCAGTGCTCGCCGGTAGATGTCCACCGCCTCTGTGCTGCCACAGGACGTGAGGAGAGAGCAGAAGTCGGCATGGTCAAGGTGTCGGATGCCTGCCAGCTTGAGGTCGAGCAGGTACGTCTGAGCGGGGTTGGGGTCGACGCAGATGAGCTGGCGGGGCCGTAGGCAGAGGAGGTTCAGGCAGTTGCAGCCACCCGACGTGATGGACAGAACGGTGTCCTGGTCCGCCGATATGCGGAGCGCCTCACGATCGAGAAGCGGATCCTCCCAGGACTGGTTGAATACCAATCCGCGGAAGTAGGTGCGTTCTATCAGTCGATTGAGCGTGCTCTTCATAACGCGAGCCCCATCGCCGGCCTGGTCCTGTCGAGATGAGGGCAGTAGCACCCATTGCCCCTACTGCCCCACCCCTCCCTGTTGGTAACATTTGTCACCAGATGCTACTCCGAGTGACTCTTATTCGCTCCTTGACGCGGCGGTCGCCACCCTGCCGCCCTGCTTCCGGGCGTCCTGGACGCACCGGGCCCGGGGTCTCCTGGCTGACGGCACCCCCGGCATGGCAGATGTGGAGTGGGCCGAAGGGTGCGCGGTGGTGCCGGCGTCAAATGGCCAGCGCTGACCGCTGATTGCTCTTTCGTCCGGCTGACCTCTCTCGGTCTGCTCGATGAGCATTCCGTACGAGCTGAGAGAGGTCCTCGGGACGCCGCCGACTGCTTACGTCGCCTACACCCCTGACTCCGCCAGACCGCCCGGTGAAACGCTCAAGGATCAGCTCGACGCTGTCGGAATGCCGGAGGCCGACCTGGCTCGGTGTACCGGTTTCCCGTGGGGAACCAGTCGGAGTCCGCCTGGCGTCGCCGACCCGAGGTGGCCGAAGGCCTGGCGCAGCTACTGGACCGCGTTCCGCCGTTCACCGTCTTGGGACCACTTCTTGATCACCGTCTTCCGCGAGTTCCCTCACATCCGAGGGGGATCGGAATCGAAGCAGAAGTGAACGCTTTCCCGAATTTCCTGTCAGTCCTTTTCCAGCGCTTCGACGCGTACGGCTGAGTCGGCCAAGCCGGCACTTGTCACTGATAGTGGCTGGCCAGGTACATAGTGTCCGCGTTTGCCTGCCTTCAGTAGGGCAGGCGCTATTGTGTCGTAATGCCGTCTCGTCATGGCGGCTCGGTATCAGTGGAGTGAATCATGACTACCAGCAGTTCCTCGCAACCCCAGCGGGAGACAGCAGGGACCGAAACCGGCGCCCGAGCTCTGAGCAAGAGCCATCTGGCCGCATTGCTGGCAGCAGCTGGTCTCACCTACGCATTGGACCTGGGCAGCAAGCTCCTGGCCGTCTCGCGGTTGGAGAACCACGAGCCCGTCGGCGTAATCGGCCGCGTGCTCACTCTCCAGGTGATACGCAACTCGGGCGCGGCGTTCAGTATGGGCCAGGCGGTCACTGCTGTGTTCACGGCGATCGCGCTCGTGGTCGTCGTGGTCATCGTGCGTGCCTCACGCAAGCTCCACAGCCTCCCGTGGGCTCTCGCCCTGGGCCTGCTGTTGGGGGGTGCGCTCGGCAATCTGACTGACCGGATCTTCCGGGCACCTGGGGTCTTCCGAGGGCACGTCGTCGACTTCATCTCTGTTCAGCACTTCGCGGTCTTCAATCTCGCCGACTCGGCGATTGTCTGCGGGGGAGCCCTGATGATCCTCCTTTCGTTCTTGGGCGTTTCCCTGGGCGGAACCGCCCCGCAAGACCGCCGGGACAGCGGCATCGTCGTCCCGGGGTGACACGCATCCCCACCGCGTAGCAGATCCTGGAACCGCACCCCACCGGGCCTTGACCCCGGATCTTGAACACGTCTATGCGGCTTGGGCCAGGGTAGTTGCTGCTTGTTGTAGGGCGTTCTCGTAGGCGATCGGGGACCGCTGACCGAGACGGGAATGCCGGCGTCGGGTGTTGTATCGGGTCAGCCAACAGAAGGCGTCGAGTCGCGGCTCGCGCTCGTCCGACCAGCCCTTCCTGCTCTTGAGGGTCTCCCTCTTGAAGGCGGTGTTGAAGCTTTCCGCGGCGGCGTTGTCCGCGTTGGACCCGACCGCACCCATGCTCTGCCGGACCCCTGCTGACCTGCAGATTTCAGCGAAGATCTTACTCGTATATTGCGACCCGTGATCGGTGTGCATCACCGCTGCGGCCAAGCTCCCGCGGGTCCGCTCAGCTACCGCCAGGGCGTCGATGACGAGCTGGGTGCGCATGTGGTCGGCGATGGCCCACCCGGCGAGCCGGCGTGAGGCGAGGTCGACGACGGTCGCGAGATAGAGCGGCTTCCCACCGCTGACCGGCGGGTATGTGATGTCGCCGACGTACTTCGTGTTCACCGCGGCCGCGGTGAAGTCACGTCCGATCAGATCCGGTGCCTTCGGCGCCGCCTGGTCCGCGACGGTGGTGCGGTGCCGGCGGCGCAGACGCACTCCCTCGAGCCCGATGGTCCGCATGATCCTGGCGACGCGCTTGTGGTTGATCACCGGGCCGCCCTCGTCGCGGAGCTCGGCGGTGATCCTGGGGGCTCCGTAGGTTCCGTCGGAGTCCTGGTGGGCCTTGCGTATCCGGGCTGCGAGCCCGGCCTCGACGGCCTGCCGGGCCGCCCTCGCGGCTGCGGTGCGGCGCCAGTAGTAGAAGCTCGAGCGGGCCAGGCCGAGAATGTCACAGAGCCGCTTGACGCCGAAACGGCGCTGGTGATCTTCAACGAACTGGCAGCGGTTCACCAGCGCGCGTCTCCGTCGCGAAATACCGGGCCGCCTTGCGGTGAATGTCACGCTCTTCCTCAAGCTCACGGATCCTCTTCCGGGCAGCGGCCAGATCTGCCTGAACGTCGCCACCGCCCACCTGCACAGCAGCCAGCCGAGCGGAGTCAGTGCCGGGCTGGCGCCCGTCGGCGGCCCGGATCCAGTTCCGCAGCGTCTCGGTGTTCACCCCGAGATCGCCGGCGACGGACTTGATCGTCGCTCCCGGCCTCGACCGGTACAACGCGACCGCGTCCGCCTTGAACTCGGCGGGGTAATGCTTCATCCCCACGGGGACTCCGTTCTCCTGGACCATCAAGAACCAAGTGTCTCCGGTGTCCAAAACCCGGGGTCAGGGCCCCCGAGGATTGCCCCCGCAGCCAGTCACGCTGTACCGCTCCCCCCACAGAGGAAACAAGGCTCTAGAGGCGGACGGACTCGATCCTTCTCTTCACCCACCAACCGCCGAGGGTGGCCCCGGAACGGCCTATCTGGTCGAGAGTGAAAAGGTCGTACAGAGATACGCTGAACAGGGAATCATGGAAGATGGATACCATGAGTGGGTGATGAGGCCGGGATTTTTGGAGGCGTTCCCGCCGGGTGGTCATCCCGATGGGCCCAAGCTTAGGATCCCGCATGACGGTCGACCGGATGAATGGCAGTGGGTCATCAAGCAGGCGGATATCCCTCACTTCAATTCGTTCATCCAGGACAAGAAATGGATCAACTTCTATCAAGGGTATCGTTGGGAAGATTGATCGCACGCGTGATGCGGAGCAGTACCTTCTGTCTGCAAGTCGTTGATTTTTGTGAAGGTGAGCATGGACCTTGAGCCTGGTCAAGTGTGTAGGGGGGTAATTTCCGGCGTGGATGATTTCTGTTTGACGGTCACTCTCGAGGGAGGGGTGCATGGGAGGGTCTCCGCGGCCAACCTTTCATGGAAAAGAGTAGATCATCCATCGCAAGTCGCTAGCGTCGGGGAAGAAGTCACAGTCGTCTTCATGAGTTTCGACCCCGACCGAAATGATATCTCTCTTTCCATTAAAGACCTTACTGTCGACCCTTTCATCGAATTTGCACGTACACAGCTGGGTGAGACTTGTCTCGGGCGGGTCGCTAAAATCACTCCCATCGGATTTTTTGTGCGCCTCCCTTCGGGAATCGAAGGCCTTCTGCCAGGTTCTAGTCCGGTCGATGTCGGGGTCGGGCACGCTGAAATCGGTGATGAAGTTGCAGTCAGGGTTGACTACATAAACCTCCAGCGCCGACAAGTGCGTGTTTCGCTGGTCAATGGCGCAAATGAAGAACAGCAGGCACATCCGAGCTAAGGGCTGTCCCGTAACTGATCTTTGGCATGAGAGTGGTCGGCTGTGATCGGTTCCTGGGTCCCACTCTGTGGAAGAGGCGCCGGCCTCGGTTCACCCCTGTGACCGCACGAGACAGCAGCGGATGCCAGGGGCCGTCCTCCCGGCAACGTGTGGATCCACCCGCCCGGGGAGATGAGCAGGGCCCCTGTTATCGTGCGCCGATGTCAACGATCAAGCAGTTCCAAGTGACCTTCGACTGCGCGGAACCTGCGCGCCTCGCCGCCTTCTGGTGCGAGGTGCTGGGGTACGTCGTACCGACAGTCCCGGAGGGCTTTGCCACGTGGGAGGAGTACCACCACTCGCTGCCGCCTGAGGACGAGGTCTACTTCGCGTGCGCTGATCCCTCGGGTGTGGGCCCGCGCGTGCTCTTCCAGCGAGTTCCCGAAGGCAAGGTCGTCAAGAACCGGGTGCATCTTGATGTGCGGGTCGGCACAGGGCTTGTGGGTGACGAGCGCCTGGCCACACTCGAGGCCGAATGCGCACGGCTGATGGCGCTCGGCGCGAAGCACGTGCTGACGCAGCGCGTCGATGGCGTCAACGAGTCGTGCATCACGATGCAGGACATCGAGGGCAACGAGTTCTGCCTCGCCTGATTCTCCTCCGAGACTGCGAGGGGGAGCCGTCTCCCGGGGACCTCTCAGGTCTCGTATGCGGCAGAAGCTATCCCGTGAGAGCGAGGTTGTGCAGTCGGGCGATGCCGAGCATGGCGTGTCGGACCCCGTCGCCCTTGGGACGGCAGTCGCGGAGGATCTTCCAGGTCTTCATGCGGGCGAAGACGTGCTCGACGCGGGCCCGGACCTGTTTGTGCGAGCGATTGTGCTCGCGCTTCCAGCCCGGCAACTCTTCGCCCGGGGTGCGGCGGTGGGGCATGAGGAGGCCGATGCCCGGATTGCCGCCGTCGGCCATCGTGAGGGTCCTGCCCACGGCGGCCTTCGCGCCAGACTCCTCCCATGCCCGGCAGTCGTTGCGATTGCCGGGCAAAGGCTCACCGACCACCACGACCAGGTGGGTATCCGCATCAATGACGACCTGGTGGTTGGTGGAGTACCGGTAGTTCTAATAGGTCATCGGTAAGCTCGAGCACGGAAGTGCAAGGGCTTCAATGCGAGGTGGAAGCCTGCCCCCGTTCCGGGACCTGGATCTCTGTGTCCCTGGTCCTGCTCCTGACCTCGCAGGACAGGTAACGGCCGGCGTCTCCACGGGCGAAGGGACGAGTCGCTGGTCCTGCTCGCCGACGCGCCGGGCATCGGCACGGTCGGCTTCGCGCAGGTCTACCGGGCGTTCTCCTCGCTCAGCATGGACACCGCCTGGGTGCTCAACGACCTGTACGTGGCTCCCGAAGGCCGCCGCACCGGCGCCGGCCGGGCGCTGCTGCGCGAGGTGCTGCGCCGGGCCCGCGAGGCCGGGGTGGCCGGCGTGCAGCTGGAGACCGCGTACGACAACACCGTCGCGCAGGGGCTGTACGAGGCGGAGGGCTTCGTCCGCGAGGATTTCCACGTCTGCTTCCACGAACTCGGGTGAAACATTCCCCGGTCTCCGTCGCGTCGATGGGGTGAGACGACGCGAGGGGGAGTACATGCGGCAGGGTCGCGGAGACGGGTTCCGTGAGTTCGCGGAGGGCAGATCGGGGCACCTGTACCGGTCGGCCTGTCTGCTGGCCAGCGGGGACACCCATCTCGCGGAGGACCTCGTGCAGGAGACCCTGGGCAGGATGTACCTGCTCTGGGGGCGTGTTTCCCGTATCGACAATCCGGCGGCGTACGCACAGACCGTGCTCGTACGGGCCTTCCTGACCCACCAGCGCCGGCGGTCCGCGGGAGAGCGCCCGGTCGGGGAGTTCCCCGAGTCGGGCGCGGCCGCCGCCGGATCCGGGTCCGGCGGCGGCGATCCGGCGTTGCGGCTGACGCTGCTGGAGGCCCTGGGGCGGCTCGCGCCCAAGGACCGGGCGGTGCTCGTGCTGCGGTACTGGGAGGACCGCAGCATCGAGGCGACCGCCGACGCGATGAACACCAGCTCGGCGGCGGTCCGTACCAGGACCTCGCGGGCGCTCGGCCGGCTCAGGGAGCAACTGGGCGGCAGCATCAGTGAGTTCGCGGGCCTTTGAGAACGGAAATGGCCAGGCCGCCGGTGGGCGGCCCCGTGCCGGTGTGGTCCTCTGCACTCCCCCTGAGAACGGAAGGTTTGGTTCCCCATGCCCTTTGAAGACGAGCTCGGCGAAGCCCTCCGGCGTGCGGGGGACGGTTTCACGGCCGACCGGCACGCCCTGGTGGAAGCCGGTGAGCGGCGCGGACGGCGGCTCGTGGCCCGCCGCCGGGCCGCCGTGATCGGCGGATCGGTGCTGTCCCTGGCCCTGATCGGCGCGGTCGGTGCCTACGCCGGGGGGCTGCTGGACGGAACGGGCCGGGTCGAGATCGCGGCGCCGCCGGAACCGTCGGGCGGAGGGTCCGGCGGGGGCGGCGCCCCGGAGCTGCCGCCCGGCGGTACCGGCGCGGTCTCCGCGGCACAGCTGGTCGAGGTGTTCAAGGGGTTGCTGCCGGGAGGGACTCTGTCCGTAGAGCATGCGAACGGTACCGACGGCCACGGCGCGGGAGTCGCCGGCGTGTACGACGACGGCAAGGGCGGAGTGGCGATCAGGCTCACCCTGGTCCCGGTGGACCCGAACGGCAGCTTGGCCAACATCGCGACCCTTTGTACGAAGAAGGATGTGCGGCCGGACGACGCCTGCACGACGGAGCAGCTGGCCGACGGCTCCAGGCTGCTGACCCAGCAGGGCTACGTGGCCCAGAACCCCGCCATAGACATCAAGGAATGGCGGGCCGTGCTCGTGACCCGGCAGGGGTTCCTGGTCGAGGTGTCCGAAAAGAACGCTCCGCCGATGGAGACCACGACGTCCTCTCGCCCCAACCCGCCCTTGAGCCCGGCCCAGTTGAGGGCGGTGGTCACCTCGGACAAGTGGCAACCGGCGCTGAACGACATGCCCCCGGCCGTGCGACTGCCGGGCCGGACGCCCTGATCCCCGAACGCGCTGCGGGATCTGAAGACAGCGGAGCAGCTGCAGAGCATCGACTACCACCCCAAGTGGCATGAACTGGGTCGTGCCGGCGATGGAGCAGTTCCTGGGCTCCTCAGCCGGACTGGCGCCGGCCACGGTGACCCGGCTGACGAAGCAGTGGACCGCCGATCAAGCCGCCTTCCAGCGCCGTGACCTGGCCGAATCCGACTACGTCTACGTGTGGGCCGACGGCGTCCACCCCAAGATCCGCCTGTCCGAGACCCACTCCTGCCTCCTGGTCCTGATGGGTGTGCGGGTGGACGGCACCAAGGAACTGATTGCGATCGCCGAGGGCCTGCGCGAGTCCACCGAGTCCTGGGCCGATCTTCTGCGGGACTGTCGCCGGCGCGGGATGCGCGCCCCGATGCTCGTAGCCGGCGACGGCGCGATGGGGCTGCGGAGGGCATCGGCGGAGGTGTTTCCGCAGGCCAGGCACCAGAGGTGCTGGGTCCACAAGACCAGGAATGTCATGAACGCACTGCCGAAGTCCGCCCAGCCCGGGGCGAAGAAGGCCCTGCAAGAGATCTACAACGCCGAGGACCGCGACCACGCCGAGAAGGCGATCACCGCGTTCGACAAGGCATACGGGGTGAAGTGGCCCAAGGCGGTGAAGAAGATCACCGGTGAGGCTGATGAGCTGCTGGCGTTCTACGACTTCCCCGCCGAACACTGGGTCCATCTTCGGACCACGAACCCGATCGAGTCGACCTTCAGCACCGTGAAACTCCGGACCAAGGTCACCCGCGGCGCCGGCCGCCCCACCGCCGCCCTCACGATGGTCTTCAAGCGCGTGGAATCCGCCCAGGCCCGCTCGCGAGCAGTCACCGCACCTCACCTCGTCGCGCTCGTCCGAGCCGGCGCCCACTTCGAGAACGGTCACCTTGTCGAACGCCCCGAGGACCTCGCAGCATGATCCACCTCAACCGACCTGCAAGTCTTGACCATTACGCGGGCAGGTAAGTTGGTGGAATGGCAAGGTACTACCGGGATGAGCGGGCGGCGAAGCGTCAGCCCGCGTCGTTGCCAGTACGGTCGCAGGAGGTGGACGAGGGCTACCGTCTTGTTGGCCCTGGCGGCACGTTGTCGCCTGTCGTGGCGCACGTACAGTGGCTGGACAATCACCGGGCCGGACCAGACACGCACGTGATGATCTCGTTCGAAGACGGCACGAAAATCGAGTTCCCCTTCGATGCACTCCTGGCTGCCGTCTGGCATGACGAGCAACGCGCGATCAACGAGCATGAGCTCAGCGCTGCCGCTCCCGCGGTATGGGGCAAGGCGGAGGCGTCCTGGGGAGAAGGGCCGTGATTGCCGAGCTGATCCACAAGTCTTGACAATTACTCGGGGACTGGCACATGCAGGCACTGCGGCACCTGTTCAACCGGATGCTCGGCCAGCTCCACCACTGCCTCCTGGCGCGCACTCCCTTCGATGAATCGATCGCCTTCCCCACAGAGCCGCTACCAGCAGGAACAGCCGCTACGTGAAATGAACGGGACGGCTCGTCCAGGGGCGAGAGGAGCGACGACCACGCCCATGAGACCCCCAGTGCAGACGACCGCTGCCCGGACCATCGCCCCGTCCTCCGAGTGACCGCTGTCCAGCCCACACGATGAGGCGATACCGGAAGATGCGACCATCGTCGGATGCGAGGGATCGATGAGCTGGTCAATGTGGACGATCCGGCGTGGCCGGAGCTTCAGGGGTTCTCAGCGCGAGCTCCGTGCCGGTTCAAGTGCTGCCCGGAGACATCAACGAGGGCCGCCGATGCCTTCTGCAGATGCAGGTCACCGGGCGATCGGTGCTGGGTGCACTGGCGTTGCACACCGGCGGATTGCTCGTGGACGACGGGTGGGTGCGAGTGTTCGGCGGGGTTCGGGTTCGGTCGCGGATGGGCGACTCCCGAGTCTGGCGCAGGTCAACCGCTTCCCCACGGACTTCGACCCTGGCTGGCATCCCGCGACAGGTCTTGTCGTCGGCCACGACATTGTCGGAGGGGTCTTCGCATTGAACGGTGGCGATCCCGCGGCCGCGGGCCGCCCTGGGGCACCCGGCCAGATGACGTATTTCGCTCCCGATGCTCTGGAGTGGGAGGCGATGGAGATGGGCCACTCCGGGTGGGTCTCCTGGCTGCTCTCGGGCAGGCTGGAGACGTTCTATGACGGAATGCGCTGGCCCGGCTGGCGTGAGGAGACCGCAGCTCTGGCTGTCGGGCAGGGTCTTTCCGTGTATCCGTTCCTGTGGTCCGAGGAAGCTCACGCCGATCTCGCGGCCACGAGTCGGCGGCCTGTGCCGATGCGCGAGGTACTCGGAGTCGCAGCAGACTTCGCCCGGCAGATGGGGCCCTCCGAGCCTGGGTTCCTGGGCGACGTGTGACTGGCTTCGCTGTCGGTCCTGGTGTGTCAGCGAAGGTCCGGAGCCGGGGGACTGGGACGAGGTTCTGCGGGCGCGATGGGGCGGCGAACACACCACGGCTTGACGGCTTAACTGCATGAGGTGTCTTTCCACGCGGAGCCGAGGGAAGAGGTCTGCATCGAGTCCGGGGTCGCAGTCCGGACTATGTGTGCGCTGCCATCTTCTCTGCACTTCGCTGGACGAGGACACGATGATGCCGTGTACCGCCGAGAAGCAAGCCGTCCGGAGACGACGGATTCGGCCGTGCTCACTCGCACGACTGTCAAGTCGACCGGTCTTCCAGGGAAGAGCGTTGGGCGGTCTCAATCCAGGAAATTTCGTGACGGTTGTCCGTGATCTCTCTGAAGTTGTGGGCGGCTAGGGTGACGGTCGGCCGACGCCTGGTGTTTGGTGTGGTGCTCAGCAGGACGGACACGGCTGTTGACAGCGATTTGAACGCCACGTAGGGCTGGAATCCGGAGGACCACCAGTCGAGCGGTTCACCCCGCTGGATGGTCCGCCGGACGGCCTTGAGCGCTTGGCGGACACCGCCGAGCACGTCGACCTCCTCCCCGGTCAGCACGCGTTCGGCGGCCACTTGGGCCAGGAGGGCCTCGATCTCTCCTTCGGCTGCGGTCGCCCGCTCGAGGCATGCTGACCTTCGTTCACTCACCCTCGCCGAGTGACTTTGCACGTCAGACGGTGCGGCCCCACCGCCGTCAGCGATTGACTTCGAGGTTCGTCAGGACGAGCAGGGCGCGCAGGAGCTGGGTGGCGTGAGCGGGATCGGTGCGGAGCTTGGCGAGGATCCGCCAGTTCTTCAGGTGGGCGAAGCCGTGCTCGACTGGCGCGCGTCCGATGGCGAGGACTCGGTTGGCGTTCTTCTGACCTGCGGTCAGCTTGTGGGTGCGGCTGGCATGGAAGCCCGTGACGATAACGGGGTCGCGGACGTCGTTGTCCAGGCCGCGGAAGCCGAGGTCAGCGAGAGCGCCGAGGCCGGTGGCGCGCAGGTGGGCCGGGATGTGGTCGTGGCGGGCGGCGGTGTTGTCATGGGTGCGGCCGGGCCGGGCGGCCGATATCCAGATCAGGCGGCCTCTCTCGTCGGTCAGGGCGAGGAAGTGCAGGCCGTGACTGTGGTGTTTGAGCACGGTTCGGGTCTGGGCAAGCAACGCTGGGTCGTGGAGCGCGCGTTCGCCCACCTGCACTGGTTCCGCCGCCCTGCGGATCCATTGGGAGATACGCGACGACATCCACGAAGCCTTCCTCCCCCTGGGATGCGCACTCATCTGCTGGAGGCGTCTGAACTCAGCTGTCGCTCGCTAGCTCTTCTGCAGGGTGCGGGTGACACCCGCGATGACGGCGGTCGTCAGTACCCAGCCGAAGACGATCAGCAGGTAGGCCAGCGCCTGGAGGCTGCCGTTCGACCAGTACCAGGCCGTGCGCTGGCCCAGGCCACCGATGGGGATCAAGAGGTCAAGTGTGTAGACAAGGGGCTGGAACGGGGCGCCCTCGCCTTGTTTGACAGGGTTGGGGGAGCGAGTGCCGAAGGACAGCGTGCCCAGCAAGGTCAGCGCGAGCAGCCAGATGCCGGCCAGCCAGGGGCGGTAGCCGTAACCGACGGTTGCCTCGAGCAGGTGCCCCCACACGCGCGCGGCCGGGGGCAGAGTCTGACGCCGATGGCGCTGTTTGGCCAGGAGTACGCGGCGGGCGTCGTCGTCGTGGCCGGCCTTCCGGTACCAGCTCGCCAACTGCTCATAGGGCTGGGGGTTGTAGCCCGGGCTGCGTCGTATCCACGCCACGCGGCGGGCCACCGAGTCCCGCCGTCCCACGGCCTCCCGCCGCTCGCCTGCCTCATCCACCTTGATGGAGCCGTAGACGAAGCCGTCCAGCTCGACCACCTCCGGCCAGCTGTGGTCGCTGTCGTGCAGGTAGGACACCTGCGCGCCCCGCAGGTCCACGGCGGCGGACGGTTGCCGGGCGAGGGTGAAGTCGAAGTCGACCGCCTGCATCAGCAGGGCGACCAATGACGGGCCGTGGCCGTCGGGCGGCCCGTTCAGGACGGCTCCTTCAAAGGTCAGGTTGTCCGAGATCCGGGCACCCCGCAGCCGTACGGTCCCGTTGGCGACGAACCCGTCGGAGAAGTCGAGCGTCGAGGCCACGGCGTTGTCCAGGGCGAGCGCCACCCCGCGCCGGCCGGGGCGTTCCAGTAGTGCGCCCCGCATGTGCAGTCCGCCTGGCAGCTGTGCCCCCATGAGACGGACTTCACCGCGCGCCACGAATCCGTCACCGCAGTAGAGGCCGCCCTCCGCGACCAGTCCGCCGGCGGACACGGCCCACTCCTCGGGTGCGCTGATCTCGGCGCCGCTGAGGTTCACGGCGCCGCTCACGTGGGCGTTGATGAGCGACAAGGCGGTGACCCTGCGGTGGAAGGGCGAGGCAGAGCCACCTCCCAGGCGGGAGCGCCGCATGTCGAGGCGTCCCTCGATGCGGATCAAGCCAGCTTCCACGCCCGGTACTCGGCTGCCCACGATCGCAATCGACTGGGTCGACGCTCCGGAGAGGTCCACGCCCTCCTCGAACCAGCAGTCCTCCAGCCAGAGAGTGTGAGCGATCTGCGCGCCAGCCAGGTTGAGGTGCCCGGATATCCGCGCTCCGGCGAGCCTCAGGCAGGCGACGGCGCCCGTCTGTACGGTGTTCGCGCCCTGAAGGAGCGCCACGATCACGGCGGCCCGAACCGTCCGCCCGGGGCCCCACTGCCCACCCTCGGAGACACGGTCGTCCTCGGGCACACCCGTGCGCAGGTCCACGCGGGATCCCTCGGGGAACAGATCCCACAGCTCACGCTCGGGTGAAGTCAACTGGTCGTATGAGAGCACTCGTGCAGAGTAGTGATCTTCCTTCGCACCCGCCTGCCCTATGGCGCACGGATCGGAGGGCGGCTCATTCTGTTAGGAGTTCTAAGAGGGCATCTGATCAACGTTCATATGGTTGTGAATGGGATGTCCGTTTCGATTCGCCAGGTTGGTGACGATTCTCCGGTGAGCTCACGGCTCATTTTGTTAGCCATGGCCCAGTGGATCATCGTGCGGGATCTCTGAGGTAGGGCTTCGTAGTCACGTGCCAGGCGGCGGTGCTGCATCAGCCAGCCGAAGGTCCGCTCGATCACCCACCGCTTGGGCAGCGGCCGGAAGCCCTTCACGCGCGGTCGCTGCACTACCTGAACATCGATCCCGAGGCCGGCGCCGTGCTGGATCACGCTGGTCTGGTAGCCGCCGTCGGCCCACACCTTGGTCACGCTCGGATGGGCCGCTGCCAACTCGGTCAGAGCCTGCTTGCCGCCGACGGAGTCGTGGACCGAGGCGGCGGTGACGAGGACTGTCAGGACCAGTCCGAGGGTGTCGGTGATCAGGTGACGTTTGCGTCCTTTGATCTTCTTGCCGGCATCGATGCCCTGACTGGCTTCGGAGACATTGCTCGAGGTCTTCACGCTCTGCGCGTCCACCACGGCTGCGGACGGCTCGGCGCTTCGAGCGTTCGCCCGGCGGGTCCGGTCACGCAAGAGGTCATGGACCAGCTCGGTTGTTCCGTCCGCCTCCCACTTGGCGAAGTAGTCGTAGACGGTCTTGAACGGCGGGAAGTCGTGGGGCAGGTACTCCCACGGAATACCGGTGCGGTTGACGTACAGGATCGCGTTCACGATCTCTCGCAGGTCGTGCACCCGCGCTGCGGTACCGGGCCCTGATCTTGCGGCCCGCCAGGCGACGAACACCGGCTCGATCAAGGCCCAGCGGGCATCCGAGACGTCACTGCGATACGCACGCCGAGCACTCATACCCCAGGCAACGACCACCGGCACGTGCAGTCACAAGAACATCCCAAAACACCAACTACCTAGATCAGATGCCCTCTAAGAGTGAGATCCGGGCGGCGAGCTCGCGCTGCAGCTGAAACTGCTCCGGAGTCTTCGGGCCGTAGTAGCCGGGGACGAGTGGGTCGGTCGCGAAGGTCATCGAGCCGTCGAGATGGAGGAGCAGGGCGAGGTAGAGCCCGGCTCGCCTGTCCCACAGGTCCTTCGACGCGCCCGTCACCTACCAGATGGTCCGCGCCCACATCGCCACCCTCCGCGGGGCTCCGGCCGGCCAGCCGCCCCGGCCTCCGACGGTGCGCCAGGTGACCGGCTGGCTCACCCGACACCCCACCGCGCTGAGCGAGGACGACCGCGACGGCCTGAAGGATGTCCTGGCCCGCTGCCCCGAACTGGACACGGCCGCCGGGCATGTCCGCGGGTTCGGCGAGATACTCACCGGCCGCCTCGGCTCCACACTTCCCACCTGGATCGACGCGGTCGAGGCCAGCCAGCTGCCCGGGCTCACCGCTTCGCACTCCACCTGCTCCGGGACCTTGACGCCGTGACAGCCGGGCTCACCCTGGACTGGAGCTCGGCAGCATCGAGGGCGCCGTGAACCGGATCAAGAAGATCAAGCGACAGCTCTACGGTCGAGCCGAGTCGCAGAGCAGGGGCGACGCGCTCGTCGGCGAGGGCTCGGAGCCACCCGGTGGGATAGGCGTCGGACTTCGCTTCGGTCAGGAAGGCGCGCAGCACCTAGACGAAGAGCAGGCCCGCTGGGTGAGCGGCGTCGCTGGGCGGGGAATCACGCTGCGTCAACCAAACCTGACCTGACCGGCGGACGGGGTCACCACTCCGCCGACGTTCTTGAGTTCTTCGGCGGTGAACTCCTGGCCACCGCCGCGCGACCACCCGGCCGACAGCGGCGACATAGGAGCGTCGGATCCGATCGGGACCAGGCTCTCATCGTCCGGTCCGGCTGATCAGCGCCGTTCAGGAGGCGGTGACGGGTTTTCGCCATGGTGCGGGTGTCCACCAGTTGGCGGGGCCGAGTGCTGCCATGACGGCAGGGACGAGGATGCCGCGGACGAGAACGGCGTCGACCAGGGCGCAGATGGCGATGCCGACGCCGGTGAATTTGAGGAGGCTGACGTCTGAGGTGCCCATGGCTGCGGCGGACAGGGCGAGGGCTGCGGCGGCACTGCTGACGAGGCGGCCGGTGCGGGCGATGCCGTCGATGATGGCGGTGCGGTTGCTGCCGGTGCGGTCGTATTCCTCGCGGATGCGGCCGAGGAGGAAGATCTCGTAGTCGATGGACAGGGCGAGGGCGACGAGGAGAGTGAACAGGAGCATGGGGGTGTCGAGGGTTCCTGTCACGGTGAAGTTGCCGAGCAGGGTGCGGCCGTGGCCGTCTTGGAAGAGGACTACCAGGATTGCGAGGCTGGCTCCCAGGCTGGCCATGGCGACCAGGAGGGCTTTGAGCGGGGCGATGATCGTGCGGGTGTAGGCAGCGAGGAGGGTCAGGAGTGCGCAAGCCAGGAGGAGGAAGCACAGGGGCATGGTGTTGCGGATGGCCGTGATGGTGTCGGTGACCTCTGCGGCCCGGCCGCCCACCAGGACGGCCCCGGGTGCGGTTGTGGCGCGTACGGCCCGTACGACTGCTGCCGCCTGCTCGGTGCCTGGGTCGGCGGCGGAGGCGAGCAGGAGCACGGCGGCGAGGGAAGGACGGTCGGTATGGCTAGGTCCGTTCGCGGGCTGGGCGGGGCGCACGATGCGGACGCCGATGATGTGGGGGACGCGGGCCAGTCGTTCCGTGTAGGCGGGCAGGCCTTGGGCGGTATCGGGGCCAGTGACGACCAGGGTCAGCAGCCGTTCGGGTGGGGCGGCGAAGGTGTCCCTCACGTGCTGGGCGGCGGCCGCCGCCGGGGCGGAGGGCGGCAAAGTGCGCTCGTCCGCCAGGCCGAGCCGGGCGTGGCCAAGCGGCAGGGTGATCACTCCCAGCAGGACGGCCGCGAGAGCGGTGGTGAGCAGGGGACGTGTGGTGACCGTGCGGGCGGTGGACCGCCAGAATTTGCTGCCGTTCTCGTGGTGGGTGCGTCGCCACCGGGACAAGGGGTCGAGAGCGTAGGTGTGCGGACCGAGTAAACGCAGGAGAGCGGGTAGCACTAGCAGGGCAACGGCGGCGGACAGGATCGAGACGATCATGCCCGCCATGGACAGGGCGCGCAGTACCGGTACGGGCACCACCAGTGCGGCCGCCAGGCAGGCGGTGATCGCGGCGGCGGAGAAGACGATGGACCGCCTGGTGGAGTGCAGCGCGGTGGACAGCGCCTGCTGTGCGCTGTCGCCTCGTGCACGCTGCTCGCGGACCCGGGCCAGGAGGAAGAGGCTGTAGTCGACTGCGAGTCCCGCGCCGATCGCCGAGGCGGCGTTGACCGCTGCCCAGGAGACTTCGGTGACCTGGGCAAGCAGTCCCAGCACAGGGATGGTGCAGCCGACTGCCAGCACGGCCACCAGGACCGGCAGGAGGGCGGCTACCAGGGAGCCGTAGGCGAAGATCAGCAGCAGAAACAGTACGGGGGCTGTGATCAGCTCTGCGCGCATGAGGTCGCGTGCGCTTGTTTCGTCGATTTCCTCGTTGGCGGCAGCTGGACCGCTGGCCTCCACCCGCAGGCCGCCGGCCGCCGTGCGGGCGGCTTTGATCAGACGGGAGACATCAGGCGGGGGCTGCCCGTCCACCCCTTTCAAACGGGCGGCGACCAACATGGTCTCGCCATCCCGGGAGCGCAACCACGCGTTGTCGCGCGCGGTGGGGGCCCACACGCCGGCCACTTCGCGGTCGCCGGCCAGGGCTGCGGCCACTGCCACGACGCCGTCTTCCAAAGGCGGCTGCGCCGGGTGCGCTCCGGCGCGGGACAGGGCTAGGAACAGGTCTGGAGAGGGAACACCCAGCCGTTCGGCCCGCCGCTGGGCGTGCACTGCTTCGATCCCGGTGGCCACCGAGCCGCCGGTGGTCAGCGATGCCATCGCAGCCGGCGCCAGGACACCGGCGCACACCGCGGCCAGCATCGCCAGGACCACGGTCAGCCAGGCTCGTCGTCTCGACGGTTTCATCCGCGCCCTCTCTGGTGTGTCGCAGGGCCTGTCCAACGATCACGTTGTCGGCCCGGTACGTGCCTTGTTCTGCCTCTTCTGCTCTGGCTCGTCCGGCCGGGCCAGCGCAGCAGAGGCAGGCGGGTACCGCGGAGCATGAGCCGTCGCGACGCCGCCGGTGATCTGGCGGCTGTGCGGCCAAGGGGGAGCCGGCCGAGGTGGCGAACGCCGTAAGGCAGCGGCCGGTCATTCCCGGACCGTGGAGGCGCTCGCCGCGCGCTGTGCCGGCCAGGTCGGTTGGCACCGCAGCCGTGGGCGGCCCGGTCACTCGACGGGCCCTGTCCCAGGTTCCTGAGGTCGCAGTGCCCCGAGGAGAACGCGTGGGCGCATGAGCGCGGTCGGCCGGTCGATCAGCCCTGCGACTCGCATCAGGGCATTGGTGACGGCGGGGTCCTTCGCCGCCGCATGATGCAACCGCGTCACGTACGCGTTCCCCATCCGCGCGGTGAGCCCACGATGCCCTGCCATTCCGTTGTACTTGAGGTCGCTGGTCGTCGAGATGAACCACGGCTGGTTTACGATCCGCCCGACGTCGCGCATGAACGCGATGGTGCTCGGCGTGCCGCGTGACAGGTGCCGTTGCAGGGCCATCACTTCCATGGCCGCGACGGTCATGCCCTGGCTGTAGTTGGGGTTGAGGCTGCACACTGCGTCGCCGAGCACGAGTAGCCGCTCGGGAAGGCGAGGCAGCCGTTCGTAGTGTCGGCGCACGCTCGCCGGGAAGCGGAAGCAGACTGGGTCGCTCAGCGGTTCGGCGTGCCGAATCTGCTCGTAGACGTCAGCGACGGGCAGGGACCTGGCGAATGCGAGAAATCCGCCGGGATCGGTCGGTGGATGGTCGCCGAGGATGCCGGTCAGCGACACGATGCAGGTTTCGCGGTCGACCTGACCGAAGAACGCCCCTCGCGGGAACTCGCGTGATGCGATGCAGTTGATGAACTGCGTACCGTTGAGCATGTCCAGGCCGCGGCGGTAGAGCCGTGTGGTGTAGGCCAGACCGATCGTCATCCGCTGCTCGACCGGTCGCTCGTACCCCAGCTCCTCGAGCCATACCGGCGTGCGCGATCCGCGGCCGGTGGCATCGACGAGCAGATCGGCATCGAGATCGAATGCGCTTCCGGCATCCGCTGCAGTCGAACGCAGCCGGACCCCGGTCACCTGTCTGCCGTCCGGTGTGGAGAGAAAGCCGAGAACCTCAGTCCGCTCCAGGAAAGTGACGTTGGGCAGCGCGGCGACTTTGTCGCGGAAGTACTCCTCCAGCACGGGCCGCTGGGCAGTCACGGACGGCAAGCCGGTCCGCGTGGACCGGAACGGCCGGGCGTTGAAGTACCAGCGCTGCTCGCCCAAATCCCCCACGGGAAGTTGTGCGTGCCGTATGTCCCGAAGCAGGTTCGGAAAGAGTTCCTCCAGGATTAGGCAGCCGCGGGCGTGCAGTCCGTGGGCATGCCCGGCATGGGGAGTGCCGCGCCGCGGCCGGCTCACGCTGACCACCCGGTCGCGGTCCACGACGATGACTTCACGGTAGAACTCCGAGAGGACCCTGGCCGAGAACGTTCCGGCGATGCTTCCTCCGAGTACGACAGCCCGGTCGCCAACGCTTTGGTTCATGAGGGGCGCCCCGTCAGGAGCGCGGTGGCGAGGCCGAGGAACCCGAGGTCGATGGAGATCAGCACGAGGAACCGGGCCTTGCGCAACTCGCGGCGATACACCCCGTAGTACAGCTGGGCGAGTTGGAGTGCCACCGCTGGAGCACTGAGCACGATGAATCCCGCGTTCAGCCGTGTCGTGGTGAAAAGCAGAACAAGCAGTACGGCATTGACCGCGACCAGCACATGAAGTACGACGGCGAACGCCATGGGTGGCAGGACGACGGCAAGGGTTTTCCGGGAGACGGCAGCGTCTCCTGCCCGGTCGGAGGCGTTCCCGTACGACACCACCAGGAGCAACCACAGTCCGAACAACGCACTCATGAGGAGCGTCTCACGGCTGACGGTTCCGGCGGCGAACCAGTAGGGCACGAGTACGGTGCAGACACCAGTGAAGAAGATCGTCGACTCGAGTCCCAGCGGCCGGTAGCTCAGCTTGATACCGCAGGAGTACTGGACAGCGAGAGCGGGCACACCGAAGGCGACCACCAGGGCCGGTAAGGGAACCCGCCAGTCAAGAACGCCAGCGGCAAGCGAGATCGCGAGCATCCCACCGATCCACGCGGCGACGGCGAACCGAACCGCCTCCGGCAAGGCCAGCGCACCGGTGAGCAGTGGTTTCCTCACCATCGTCACCAGTGGCCGTCCCGCGTAGTTACGGGCGTCACTGCCGTTCAGGAACCCGCTCACGTCGTCGGCGGCTGACGCGCTCCACTGGATGGCCAGCGTGCCGACAAGCATGAATGCCATGGCGAGCAGCGTGCCGCCGCTCAGGAAACCGTCCGACCGCAGGAGCAGCAGCCCTAGGGCCCAGCCATAGGCATAGTGATAGACCCGGGCCTTGGCGAGCCTGAGGTAGCTGATGATTTTGGGCCGGGGCCTGATCGAGGCGGCGATCGGTGTTTGCGTGGCGGTCACGCGCTCCTCCGCTCATCGCGGACGCCGGCGGCCTCAAGCAGTTGGAACGTCACTGGAACGTCACCAGCTTGGCGGGTCGTCTGTTCCTGCTCCGTGAGCCGCACACCGCACCGGGCGGCCAGCGAGTTCAGCCGGCCGGGGTCACCGAGGCTGTTGAACCCAAGGAACAGGCGACCCGAATCGGTCAGCCGTGCCAGGCCTTCACGCAGGTACCTGTGGTGCGTGGCATAGCCACGATCGAAGATCGCGTGCTGCATGGGGGATGTATAGACGAACTCCTCGGGGGCGCAGATGACGTTGGAGTTCCAGAACACCACGTCGAACTGTTCACCGGGCGCCAAGGCGTCGTACAGATCGCTGTGCAGCACGTTCATCCGGTCGGTCACACCGTGGCGGGCGGCGTTGAGCTCGGTGTTGTGTACCGCCTCGGGGTTGATGTCCACCGCGGTGACCCTCGAGCACCCCGCCAACGCCGCCATCACCGCGGTGACGCCGGCTCCGCAGCCCACCTCCAGAAAGCTTCCCCCGACGGGGAACGGCAGCCATTGGGTGAACAGCTGGGTGGAGTCGGTGTGGACCGGAGCGAACACCTGGGGAATGAGATCCCACCGCAACCCAAGCATCTCGAATTCCTGCGGCTTCCTTCCTCCGTCGTGCCTCTCCACCAGCTGCAGGCCGACATCGAAGAGGGCGTCGCCACCCGGCGCAGCAGCAGGGGCGAGGAGTGAGGGGACATACCGACTTGCCATGACAGTTCCTTGTTCGGGGTGATGGCCTGTTCAGCGGTCGCGGCGGGTGGCCATGTCGGCCAGATGCCTCAGGGATGCGGCCGCGGCAGCCGGGAAAGGAAAGCCGTCGAGAACAGCCAGGGCACGCATCCGGCGTTGGGCGATCATGTCTTCGACGGCGTCGCGTGCTCCCGTGGCGACGAGAATGTCGCGGATGTCCTGGGCACCGGTACGGTCGAGACGGGCGTTCCCGATCAGGGCGCGCAGAGCGCCGGCCTGGACCGAGTCGGCACGTTGCCTGGCAATGGCCAGCAGCACGGTGTGCTTGCCGTCACGCAGATCGTCGAGATCCGATTTGCCGGTGGTTCCTGGATCGCCGAAGACCCCGAGCAGGTCATCGCGGAGCTGGAAGGCTTCACCGAGCGGAACACCGTAGGCGCTGCACGCGTCCAGCATGCCCTCGTCGGCGCCCGCCAGTTGCGCACCGGCCATCAAGGGATACTCCACGGTGTAACGGGCGGTCTTGGCACGGCAGATGGCAAGCGCTTCCTCGACAGCGATGTCGGAGCTCCCCGCTGCGAGAAGGTCGAGATACTGGCCGGTCACCGCCTGCATGCGCATGGCGTCCAGCAGGGCTCTCAGCATTCCTGCCCGAGGGGTGGCCAGCTCGGCGACATGGATCAGGTCGAAGGACCAGCACATCGCAAGATTGCCCAACAGGATCGCCGTGCTCACCCCGAAACGGTCAGCCGAGGGATGCCGGCCATGGCTTTCGGCGAGCGAGCGGTGCACCGTCGGACGGCCCCGCCGGATGTCGCTGCCGTCCATGACGTCGTCGTGGATCAAAGCGCCGGCGTGGAACAGTTCCAACGCGGCACCCAGATGAGTCACGGCGACGGTACTTCCGTGCCCACCCGCGGCTTGCCAGCCGTAGTAACACAGCAGCGGGCGCAGCCGCTTGCCACCGGACAGGAACCCTTCCAGCAGTTCCACGAACATCGCGATTTCGGGACCGCCCGATGCCTGCTCCTTGTCGGCGAGGAACCGAGCAAGCAACCCATCAACCGCCGAACAGTCCCACGGCGCAGGTGCATCCGCTCGTACGGTGCCGTGGGATGTTAAAAGCGACATGCAAATCCTCCAGGTGGGCAAACCGAAGAGACAGGCAAGCGGTAAGACGCCCGTCATCGTGAACGCCGGAACCACTCGTCTGCCGGTCACATGGCGGGTGAGAGGACCGATCAGGCTTCGCTGTGTCGAAATCCATGACCGCAAACGATGCCGCGAAGTCGACTGCTGATCACGCGTACACATTCGCACCGTATCAGTCCGGACACGAAGCGTGACAACCAGTCATTCGGGCGTATGATCTGCTGGAGCCAATGAGGCGACGGTGGTCCGATGCCGACGGCGCAGACGGACCCCCTCGAGCCCGATGGCCCGCATGATCCTCGCGACCCGCTTGTGGTTGACCACCGGGCCGCCCTCGTCACGGAGCTCGGCAGTGATTCTTGGGGCGCCGTAGGTACCGTCGGAGTCCTGGTGGGCCTTGCGTATCCGGGCTGCGAGCCCGGCCTCGGCAGTCTGCCGGGCCGCTCTTGCGGCCGCGGTGCGGCGCCAGTAGTAGAAACTCGAGCGGGACAAGCCCAGGATGTCGCAGAGCCGCTTCACGCCGTGACGGCGCTGGTGATCTTCAACGAACTGGCAGCGGTTCACCAGCGCGTCTCCGTCGCGAAATGCCGGGCCGCCTTGCGGAGAATGTCGCGCTCTTCCTCGAGCTCACGGATCCTCTTGCGTGCCGCGGTCAGCTCCGCCTGAACGACGTCACCTCCGGTCTGGGCAGCGGCCGGCGGCGCGGAATGAGCGCCGGGGCGGCGTCCGTCGGCGGCCTTGATCCAGTTCCGCAGCGTCTCGGTGTTCACCCCGAGATCAGCCGCGACCGACTTGACCGTCGCTCCCGGCCTCGACCGGTACAACGCGACCGCGTCCGCCTTGAACCCGGCGGGATAGTGCTTCATCCCCACGGGGACTCCGTTCTCCTGGACCATCAAGATCCAAGTCTCTCCGGTGTCCAAAATCCGGGGTCAGGGCCCCAAAGGGTGGTCCCCCTCCCGCGCTCAACTTCGAGCCCGGCGCCTACAAGATCGACGTCCCCGGCAAGCCCTTGAACTGGAGCGCACCGCTCCTGGCCAACGACGGCATCCGCCTGCGCGTATCTACATTCTTCAGCGCCCACCTGGACAACTGGCGCCTGTGCAACGTGACGGAGAACAACGGAGTCCTCGAGGCGTCCCTGTGGAACTGGGGCAACGGCGGATGCGCGACCATCCCGGCGAACATCGCCAACCAGGAGCAGGCCTACCTGACGACGGCCATCTGCGGGGAGGACGACCTCCAGCGGTTCTGCATCTACCGCGACGTACCCGGCAGCTCGAAGATCGGTGTGCAGAACAAGTGCACCGGCTCCATGATGGGCCACGACCGGTACGCGGACGGGGAGTTGATCCGCCAGTACTCCAACGGCAGGCAGGACGGTACGGGTACGTACCCCCTGACCGGAGTCTGACGGCCCACACCCCGTGATCGGCCCCGCACGTGAACCCCCGACCTCCCGGTTCCGTGCGGGGCCCTCCGCGTCCCTACTCCGGTTCTGCCGGGTCAGGCGGCTGTGCCGAAACCGGAGCGGTCGGCTCCATGGGTCCTTTGCATGATTCGCCATGGGTTTCGACGCCGTCAGCACCAACGCTTCCTACGACGGCTGCCGGGGCGGCGTACACACGCCCGGATCCCAGGATTAGCAACGGTCCAGTTAATCCTCGCGCCGTCCACCCCTCGCGCCGGCTCCTCCTGGAGTCGGCGCGAGGGATGGACGGGACGGGATCGTCAGGTCAGGGCCAGGCACCCGCGAAGTCGATCTGCTCGGCCCACTCCGGGTGGTCTATCAGCGGATTGCGGTTGCCTTGCATTTCGGCTATCGCCGCGTTGCGGTGCTGCTCGTAGATGCCCACCGGATTGTCCCTGTGCCAGTTCAGCAGCAGCTCAAGGCCGGCCCGCTGGAGTTCACGCGCCTCGTCGCCGATCTTGCCGGGGTAGCGGAGCAAGAAGTAGAGCGTCGCCCTGGCGACCGGCCCCTTGCCCTTCGAGGGCTCGAACTTACCCGGCTCCCGGCGCCCGCAGCCGTGCATAACGACCTCGTCGAAGTCCGGGAAGTCGAAGTAGGGGATGTTTCCGCGGAAGCTGTTGCACGGGGGCTCGCAGGTGAAGAGATGGTGCAGGTCTCCGCGCATCGGCTCCTTCTTGGCGAACCAGGACTGGGGTACGACGTGTTCGCAGTTGAAGGGCAGCGACGCCTCCAGGAGGTCGAGCTCGGCTTCGATGGCCTCCGGGCCGGGCGCACTCTCGTGGAGCATGAACTCCTGCCAGCGTCCGATCCGCGCGGCCTCCACCGCCGCGTCGGCCTCCATGAGCTCCTCCGGGGTGAAGCCCTTGCCCGAGTAGATGCCGTGGAGCTTCTCGTCAGGCTGCAGGTCCACCCACGGGTAGAGCAGACGCATCGGCTTGTACGCTGGCCGGCGCTCGTGCGTGGACTCCAGGCGCTGGGTGAGCGCCAGGCGCAGGGCTGTGGGGTTGCCGGCGTGAATGCCCGCGTAGTAGGCGTCGCGTGCCGTCAGGTCCGCGGCCTCGTCGTAGTAGGGGCGGGCCCTGAAGGCCGCGAGGTTGACCAGGGCGGCTGCCAGGTCCCGCTCGGCGGGCGACTGACCGTCGATACTTCCGATCCCGGCCAGCGACCCGACGTACGAGGTGGTGGTCGCATGGTGCGCCGGTGCCGCAGCAGGTGATTCGGCCCGGGGCTGCAGGGCGTCGGCGTCGAGGCTGACGCTGATGTGCAGGGGGACGCTCCAGTGGACGGATCCTGCCGTGGCGGGCTGCTCACCGCTCCGGTCCATCGTGGTGTTCTGGGGCGCGGCGCCATTCATTCGGTCCGTCAGGACCGTCGGCGGCGAGACTTCCACGGGGTGCAGGGACGAGCCGGCCGCGAACAGCTCCGTCCGGAGCGACGCGGCAGCGCCGGACAGTGGGAACTGCTGGATCATGCCGAGGATGCGGCTGACCCGCACGCCCTCATTGGCCTTCCAGTCCACCCGGTGCTCTCCCATGCTCGGATGCCAGCGGGTTCCGTCGACGGCCAGCACGTTGCCGTCGCGGTCCTTGCGGGGAGCACCTGCGTGGTGCAGTGCCACGACCTCCCACTGGTCGTTGAGCACCGGAGCGCCCGAGGAGCCACGCGCCGTGTCGGCCGAGTAGTGCACGAAGTCGTCCAGCACGTCCACGATCTGGTTGTCCCGGAGAGCCAGCTGCTTGGGCTCGCCGTTGGGGTGCTGGATGATGTTGACGAGTTCTCCGATGACGGCCTTGCCCTGAGCTTCCTTGAGCGGCAGTCTCCCGAAGGACGCCAGCGGCTGACCGTCCCGGGAGCGTTCGGAGACCGCGACCACGGTGAAATCGAGGTCACGGTGGGTGACGAAGAAGCTCTGTGGATCGAGCTGGAACACGACCGGGACCTGCGGCCGCCCGTCCACGCCTGCCTGGAAGTTGAATTCGATGACTCCGGCGGCCGCCTCCTCGGCGGAGCCCAGCACGTGGTTGTTCGTCATCAGCAGTGAGGGGGACACCAGGAAACCGGTGCCGTGGTGGGACGACCCGGGACTCCGGACGGTTATTCGGCCGACCGAGCGGGCGGCGAGGAAACCGCCTTCGAGGTAGTCGATTCCGATGAGATCGTTGCGGCCCATGAACCGTTCGAGCACCAGTAGGTCGGTGCTGACCAGCTCGCGGTCCAGATCCAGGCTCGTACCGGTCGTGGCGGTCTCCGGTGTCCGCTCGATCGCTGTGGCCATGGCCCAGTCGACGCCCAGACGGTTCAGCCTGTTGTTGACCCGTTCCTGGGTGTCGGCATAGAGGATGCCGTGCTGCTCGAGCGCTTCCATGTGGCCGTCACGCTCCGCGGTACGGGTTGCGTAGCGCCGACCGGCATCCTCCACCTGCTCCAGGAAACCCGTGTCGACGTGTGACAACTGCTCCACTGTCATCTCGGCTCGCCTCCTCGGCGGCACTCTTCCGCGCTCAGATGTCGGATTTCCTCCCCCATTTCAGTATGGGCACAGGGCCTGGGGTGCCGCTCAGCCGAACAGCGGGACGCTCCGGAGTGGTTGTTGCGTCAATCTTTGAACTGTCTCCGATTTCGGGATGACGGCGATTTCGCTGCTGCCCCGGCACCCGAGCCGTTGCGCGGGATGCTTCGTCTGGTCACAGAGTGGTTGAGACCACTTGCCCCGTGTATAAGTCATTCTGGCCTCCGCCCAGTTGTGTGCTCGACGTGATGCCGACCCGCATCCGCCGCGGCGCTCCCGGTCTGGCCGCCAGGTGGCCGGCCTACTTCGTGGCTTTCGACGTGTTGCAGCTGGACGGGGTGGAGCTCCTGGCGCGCCCGTACCCGGAGCGCCGCGCACTCCTCGAGGAGTTGTTCACCGGGCACGGCCTGACGGCCCCAGCCCCGTGGACCCTGTGCCCGATGACCACGGACCTGGCCAAGGCACGCGAGTGGCTGGAGTCCTGGACGGATGTGTCCGGAGTCGAGGGCATCGTCAGGTCGCCGAGGCGGCCGGGGTGAACGTGCAGACGCTGCGCTACTACGAGCGGCGGGGCCTGCTGGCCGAGCCGGAACGCAGCAACGGCGGACACCGCCTGTACGGCGAGGACGCGGTGACCGCGCTGCGGGTGATCAAGGCCGCGCAGCGGCTCGGCTTCCCCTGGAAGAAGTCGCCGAACTGCTCGAGGCCGGCCGCCATCGCCACGGCCGCCCCGTCGCCGGGCTCCAGGAGCGCGCCTCGGCCAAGCTCGCCGAGGTCGACGCGAAGATCGCCGACCTCACCACCATCCGCACCGCCCTGGCCACCGCGGTCGAGGCGGGCTGCGACGACCTGACCGTGTGCGCGTCCAGCGCCTGCTGTCCCATTCCCTTCACCGACCTTGCCGAGGAGAACCGCCATGCCGGACCCTGCTGCTGACCCCCACTCCCACAAGGCCCCCAAGGCGCTTGCGGGTCTGGCCGCTCTGGCCTGCGTGGCGTGCTGCGCGCTGCCCGTCCTGATCGCCGCGGGCGTCCTGGGGGCCGGCGCGGGTGCGGTGGTGGGCTGGCTGCCCGCCCTCGCCGTGGTCCTGGCCGTGCTCGCCGGCGGGACATGGTGGCTCGGACAGCGCCGCCGCTCCTGCTCTTGCGGCACGAAGAGCACAGGTGAGGGCGGGTGCGGCTGCCAGAAGGATGCCGACCCGCTGAAGATCACGAGCGGGGGCCGTCGATAGGGTTCGCCGGTATGACTGTCGCTCGTTCCGTTGCCCTGTTCGCCGTTGCCGCCCTCTTTGAGATCGGCGGGGCCTGGCTGGTGTGGCAGGGCATCCGCGAGCACAAGGGCTGGGTGTGGATCGGCGCCGGCGTCATCGCGCTGGGCCTGTACGGGGTGGTGGCCACCTTCCAGTCCGACGACAACTTCGGCCGCATTCTTGCCGCGTACGGCGGGATCTTCGTCGCCGGATCCATCGCCTGGGGCATGGTCGCCGACGGCTACCGCCCTGACCGCTACGACGTCATCGGCGCCCTGGTCTGCCTCGCGGGCATGGCCGTGATCATGTACGCGCCCCGCGGGAACTGACCCCGCCCGGCCGTCCCGGACCGCTTGACGTCAGCCCACCGTGATCGTCTGCTGACTCCCGTCAGGCAACGTGCAGGTGGAGGCCCTGTACGGGTTCTCCTTGACCTGTCCACCAGCGGCCGCGCACTCTTCCCCGGTGATGGTCGGAGACGCGGCGGCCTGAGCGCTGACAGCACCGACCGCGCTCGCGCCGGCCAGGGCGGCTGCAGCCAAGGCGAGGCCCAGCATTCTTCTCATACGCATGACTTCCTCCTCTCAGGCGCCCCCGTTCGGCCCTTTCAAGGACAAGTCTCGGGCCGACAACGCCCTCCTCCTCAGCATGGGCGATGCACAGGAGGCCCGCGAGGCGAGTCGCGCGCCGCAACAGGGATCCGGTCGAGGGCCAGTGCGGGAGTCACCCGGAGCGCAAGGCTGGCAGGCGCTCCGCCTGATGGGCGTCGCGGATTCTTCACTGGTTCGGCGGCGGGTGTTTCACCAGCGTGCGGGGGCGTTGAGTTGGGGCGTGTCGTTTGTGTAGTGCAGGCGTGTGCCGTTTCGCGGATGGACGGCATGGCGCGCCTGTAGGGCCCTTGACCTACGGTCGCCCGGGGGCTGACCGCCACCAGCGTGCAGCGCTCGCGCGCCTACTGCGCCCATTCCACGCCCAGCTCGGCGAGCGCGGCAAGCTGCGCCGCGTCGTGCCGGTCGCGGCGCGCCTTCTGGTTGCCGATCCAGATTCCGGTGCGGTGTTCGGTGCCGTCGGGGAGCCGTTCGACGACGGCGCGCCCCGGCAGGGCGCCTTCCCGTGCGATGTACTGCTGGAGGGCCTGGAGGCCTTTCTGGAAGGCTTCGCCGCCCGCGCGCGGCCCGGACGCCGTAGCCTTCATCGCCGCCGCCCTGCGGGCCCGCCCGACCGCCTGCGGCTTGACGCCGTGTGCGGCGAGTCGGTGTTGCTGTTCGTCGTTGAGCCGGTTCCAGTTGCGTCGTTGGGTGGCGAGCCATCGTCCGACGTCCTCGCCGTGCCGGGTGACACCGGGGACGACAGCGGTCAGACGCGCCCCGTCGTCGAGGAGCTGGGTGAGGTAGGCGTAGTGGCGTTGCCAGTCGACGGTCCACCCGAGCGTCCGCGGGTTCCAGTCGGGGTCGATGGCGGCGAGCGCGGCGGCCCGCTGCTGCGCCCGGTCGGGGTTCTTGCCGAGTCCGCCGGGCCGGCGGATGTTGGTCAGCCACTGCCCGACGGCGATGCCGAGGCTGGTGGCATGCCGGGGGGCGGCTCGGCGAGGTCGCCGCGATCGAAGCCAGCCTCGCCGCCGCCGAGCAGAAGCTCGCCGCCATGCGCGACCTCGCCACCCGGCACACCACCGTCCACCTGGGCATGCCCGATTTCCGCAGCGTCGTCGCGCGCATCGACCCCGAGCAGCGAAACGAGGGTGCGAAGCAGCAGTCCTGAGCACTACAACGAGGGGATGACCGTCTTCCTCTGTTCCCAGTGCGGCACCGCGATCACGCCGGAGCTGGCCGAGCGTGCCACCGTCTCTGACATCTCCGACGACGAGCGCGACCGGGACAAGGAGACACGCCCACCTTCCACCGTCCCACGGGGCCACTACGTGATCGTTCCCGGGCCCTGGGGACCTCCCTACATCGTGCAGGACGATCAGGAGGACCCCAAGCCCGCTCAGTCGCGCGGACCTGTGGTCTGCCGTGAAGAAGGCTTCGTCATCGCGGCCGGCACGCGACACACAGTGCTGGTGCATCCCGACGACGCTGCCGATATCCAGCCCCTGCCCAACTGGGAGAACAGCAACGGGTGCTGCGGACCGACAGGCGACGAGGGGCTCAACCGCGCCTGCCCCTGCGGCGCTCCCGTCGCTACCCTCGCGGACGACTGCTTCGGGCCCTACGAACTGCACCTCGACCCCGTCCGGACCTACGCGTTCTCCCAGTGAGACCGCGAAGCGCGCGTGGACGATGCACTCGACACGCCCGGCGGAGCGAGTCCACCCAACTTCTTCACGACTACTTTCCGTCGTGAAATCCAGCTCGCAGACGGGCCTGTCACTGAGCTGGGCTAGTTCGGATAAGACTGCTCCCACCGCCTGGGCCTGGCCCTGAACACCGTCAAACGCTACGCCCGGATGCCCGAACCCCAGGCCCTGCGTATCGCCCCCACCTACCGGCCCACCCTCGTCGGCCCCTACCGCGACCACCTCCGCGCACGGCGCCGGACCGACCCCGCCGTGCCCGTCACCCACCTGCTGCGGGAGATCCGAGAGCTGGGCTACACCGGCAGCGCCAACCTGCTGGTCCGCTACCTCAACCAGGGCCGCGCCGAAGGCGACCGCCCCGTCACCACCCCGCGCCACGCCAGCCGCCTCCTGCTCACCGACCCCGAGAATCTGTGCCCGAAGGAAACGACCCTGCTGGAGAAGATCGCCGCGGCCTGCCCGGAGATGACCGCGCTCACCGATCTCGTACGCGGCTTCGCCGCCCTGCTGAAGCCGGCCGACGGCAACGACGCCAAACTCACCGAGTGGATCGCCACCGCCCGCGCCATCGACCTGCCCTACCTGCGCAGTCTCACCAACGGCCTCGAAATCGACCGGGCCGCTGTCGACGCCGGCCTCACCTTGCCCTACCACAACGGCCGCACCGAAGGCGTCAACACCCGCACCAAGAGGATCATGAGACAGATGCACGGACGCGCCGGATTCGACCTCCTCCGTCACCGCATCCTCCTACCGTGACGGCTACCTGGCGTCACCACCGACTACGGGACAGAGCCACTGTGCGAGGTGAACAGGTCACAGAGGCCTCGCCCTCGACCTGCCCGGCGACTCTGCCCCCGATTCCGCGGTAGACGAGTAATTCCGAAGTGCTGGTCAGTGGTCGTAGGCGATGAGTGATCGGGTGATGGGTGTTCCGTTGGCCCGGTTGTGCCAGGTGGCTGCGGTCAGGGCGAGGATGTGTTGGGGTCAAGGCCCCAACGCCCGACTCGAATGTCGGCCCACCGGCCAGCCGGCCGTGGTCGACTTACGTGACGTGTTCAACGCGATCCGGCAGCAGGGCGGGATCGGCTGACGTCGGGTCGCCGGGGAGCCGGACGTCCACCTCGTTCCGGTCATCCGCAGGGTTGTGGATCACGATGATCCCGATCACTCCGAGCCCGACGTTCTCCATGTCGCAGATGGAGTGGTCGTGGTAGAGCCAGACACCCGCCGGCGCCAGCCTTGACTCGGCGGCCGCCGCGCGATCCATACGGGCCAGGCGGTTCCACGAGCGTTTCTGGCGCCTTGCCAGCCGTTCCCCGGGATGTCGGGGAATTCCACGAAAGCCTCACCCGTTCGGCTTGATTCCTTGACCGCCGGGCGAGGCATGAACGGGGCGCCTGCCACCGCCGAGTCTCCGCACCGCCCATCCTGGCCAACACCGGATACGTGTCCGGTAAGCCTCCCGCGTCCGAACGGAGTTTCCGTTGAGTTATCTTCAGTTCCCGCGCCTGCACTTCTCAGGAAGGTTCGTTTTCGACCCTTCCACCGTCAACAACGACCCAAGGCACTTCAACAACGACACGTTCCAACCTCGTTTTCACAGACGCAGTCGGTCCGCGAAGGACGGCTGGTGGAATCCACGGGGAAGCGCCTCGTTCCGCCTGCGCGGCTGCAGGGTGACCAGCGTCGTGGGGGCGGATGGCCGCCTGGTGACGTCCGGTGCGATCGAGCCCGTCGTCGGCGGCTCCCTGATGGACGACGGCGATCGCGTCAGCGCAAAGATCCAGGATCTGGACCCAGTGCAGCAGGGCGTCTCCCAGATCTGGGGCCTGGGGCTTCGGCTGTTCGACAGCGGGCAGCGGCCAGTGCTGTACGGGGACTTCCGCCACGCCTCGTTCGTCGACCTGTGGGCGCGCTGCCCCCAAGCCACAGGTCTGGACGGGTACTCCGCCGCCTACCAGTCCGTCATCAGGCTCAGCCCTGACCAGACGGACACGGGGTCGTCGACGTTCCTGAAGGAACTGGTGGAGAGCACGGCCGATGACGAGTTGTCCATCAAGTTCATGCTCGACGGCTACGAAGCCGACTGGGACTCGCCGCGGTTCGGCACGGGCCGTATCGTGGGCTCCATCGGGCCGACCGCGTCCGGAGAGCCCCGGCACTTCACCGCGGCGCGCCGACTGCGCAGCCCAGCCGAGGGCGGACCTCTCATGGACGCGCCGTGCCGCATCGACGGGCAGGACCGGCTGCACATCGATCTGGGCAACAGCGTCCCCACCAGTACCCCCGGCGGCCCTCCCCTCGACAGCATCGGCCTCCTTCAGGTGGTGGCCCTGCCGAAGGGCGGCGGCGAGCCGGATGTGCTGGCTCAGCTCGGCCCCCTCGACGACAGGTTCCTCACCGAGCGCGCGGGCATCGCCACCATCCAACTCGGGCAGGGCAAGGCGACGTTCTCGGACCGTCGGCTCGCCCTGAGGACTCTCGACGGCACCGTGCTGCTGGAGGAGAACAGCGACGCCAGTTTCGCCCGCGCCGACGACGTCGTCTTCCGTGTCTACCCGCCGGTGCAGGCGGGGAGGGCCCGGCCACCACCGTCCACGCCACCCGGTTCGGCGAGCCGGCCGCCAACGTCAAGATTGTTTTCGGCAACGCCGCCATGGAAGAAGCCAAGCGGCATTCCGACGACAACTCGCTGGTCGCACCGCCGATCCCGATGAGCGAGCGAGGCGGGCTCCAGCCGATCCAGCCCGTAACCACCGATCAGCGAGGGCAGGCCACGGTCCGACTGACGGCGACCGACCCGGGCAACCCGCGCGGCTATATCGACGGACAGGTCTACAACGTCGATTACGGCCCGGAGTACTCGAGCGGCAGCGGGACCGTGATGCTCAAGGAAGACCAGCTCAACGTGCTGGTCTGGGACGAGTACAAGGAGCCGGCCGACATCGCCTGGATCCCCGACGTCAAGCCGATCCTCCAGCAGTACGCCAACCTGTACCCGGTGATGCGGGACGTACTCGACCTGGCGAACTACCACGACGTCGTCAAGTACAAGCACCGCCTGCAGCACGTCCTCACCGAGCCCATGGATTCACCGAGCCACATGCCGGTCACCCGCGACCTGTCGCCGGGCAAGCGGGACGCGATCGTGAGGTGGCTGCGCCAGGAGCGGCCCCCTTCCTGGCGCTCCGGAACGTCGATGACCTGCGCCACGCACTCCAGCTCGCCCTCGAACTTGAGCACTCCACCATTCCGCCGTACCTGTACGCGCTGTTCTCCCTCAAGCCCGGCAGTAACCGCGAGGTGGCCGAGATCATCCGGGGCGTGGTGATGCAGGAGATGCTGCACATGACCCTGGTAGCCAACATCCTGACCGCGTTGGGCGGGAAGCCCCGGATCGGTCGGCCGGGATTCGTGCCGACCTACCCGAACCACTTGCCCGCCGGCGTACTCCCCGACCTCGTCGTCTCGCTGCGCCGGTGTTCGATCCAGCAGATCCGCGACGTGTTCATGGGGATCGAGAAGCCCGAGCGACCTCTCACCAAGGCGAGGACGCGCTATCCAGAGCCAGTCGTCCCCGAGCGGATCGAGCTCAACGAGCTGGGCGAGGTAACGTCCTACCACTACGAGTCGCCCCAGAACAACACTGTCAAGATGGCTCAGGCCATTTCGGCGGAGGATCTGGACACCCATTTGTTCTCCCCACTGAGGACCTTCTTCCAGGAGGCGGAGTTCGAGGAGTTCACCATCGGGTGGCTCTACACACAGGTGGCCAGAAAGATCAGCGAGATGGGGGACGGCATCTTCACAGGAAGGGACAGGCCCCAGGTGCTGAACTGGCCCGGCGAGTCGCCGGGGAACCTCCACAGGGTGTACGACGTTGCCACCGCCCACTCCGCGATCTACGAGATCATCCATCAGGGCGAAGGCACCATCGGCAACCCCGAGTATCAGGGGCAGCCCTCCCACTACTACCGGTTCCAGCAGGTCGTCAGAGGCAGACGCCTGATCCAGAAGGATGGCGCATGGGTGTTCGAGGGCGAGGAGATCCCCTTCGACCCGGACGGCGTGTACCCGGTGATGGACGACCCCGATACGTCCGCGATTCCGCAGGACTCCCCTGGCCGGCTCGCGTCCGAGCTGAGCGACCGGACGTACGGTGATCTCCTCGGGGCCCTGGACCGGGTCTTCAACGGGCACCCTGAGCACCTACAGGAGGCAGTCTCGCTGATGTACTCCGTCGAGGTCCGCGCCAAGGAGCTGTTCCAGCACCCGTCCGCTCCCGGCGCCGATACCGTCCTGGGGCCGAGCTTCCAGGTCTGACGCGGCGCCAGGCGGCCACCACCTCCACGACCGCCACTCGCGCATGTGGGTCCATGGCCTGGCCGGAGCATTGCCCGGCCAGGCCCGGACTCCTGGTGCGGCGTCCGGGGCCGCAGGCCAGAGCCCCTCCGGCGCCACCGCCGACAGCAGCGGCGCAAACCACCGGCACCGATCGGATACCGCGGTCAGCAGGAGAACGGCGAGGCCGACCACGATGCAACGAGCAGCGGCATGCGCCGGGCCCGCTGTGGGCAGTGCGTCGTGGCGCAGGCCGGAGACGAATCCTCACGTGTCTTTGTCCTGGGGCGAGGAAACCCGCAGGCCCGCTGTCCCGGCAACGGGCTCCTGGTGGGCCGGGTACGCGCTACCCGAGGCCCGCCAGCCGCAGGAGCAGCGGCTTCACATCGGTGGCCTCGACCCGACCGCAGACGGCACCGGAAGCCGAGCACACGATGACCGGCCCGTCATCGGGGTCCTCAGGCAGGCGGCCGTGGCTGCCGCGGACGGGCGACGGGTCGAGGGGTACGACTGCCATGTGGTAGCGCATGCCGAGTTTTTTGCGGGCGAGCGCCCACATCGCCCTGGCTCTCACCCAGGGATCGAGGGGGTCCAAGAACAGCTCGGCGGGGTCGTAGCCGGGCTTGCGGTGGATCTCTACCGTCCGGGCGAAGTCCGGGGCGGCCGCGTCGTCCAGCCAGTAGTAATACGTGAACCAGGCGCCGGGCTCGGCCACGGCGACCAGGTCACCCGAGCGCGGGTGGTCCAGGCCGTGGTCCTTCTTGCCCCGGTCGTCGAGGAGTCGTTCCACGCCGTCGAGGGCCAGGAGCGCCCCGCGGGCAGCCTCCAAGTCCTCCGGACGGCGCACGTAGACGTGCGCTACCTGGTGGTCGGCCACCGCGAAGGCGCGTGAGGCCGCAGGGTCGAGGTACTCCATGCCCTCCTGGGTATGCACCTCGAGCAGTCCGGCGCGGCGCAGGGCCCGGTTGATGTCGACCGGGCGGCTGACAGGGTGATGCCGTACTCGGACAGGACGACGACGGTGCGGCCCTCGGCCTCGGCGTCGTCAACGAGCGGGGTGATCACGGAGTCGAGTTCGGCGGCGGCCCGCTGGGAGCGCGAGTCGTCGGGGCCATACCGTTGCAGGTCATAGTCGAGGTGCGGCAGGTAGGACAGAACGAGGTCCGAGCGCTGGAGCGCATGATGTGGCGGGTGGCCTCGGCGATCCAGCGGCTTGATTCGATGCCCGCGCCCGGTCCCCAGAAGCGGAACAAGGGGAAGGTGCCGAGCGCCCGGGTGAGCTCGTCGTGGAGCCGGGGCGGGCGGGTGTAGCAGTCGGGCTCCTTGCGGCCGTCGGCGCGGTAGACGGGGCGGGGGGTGACGGTGATGTCGGTCTCTGCGCCCATCGCGTACCACCAGCAGACGTTGGCGACGGTGTAGCCGGGGTAGGCGCGCCGGGCCGCGTCCCACAGTTTGTCGCCGTGGACCAGTCTGTTGTGCTGACGCCACAGGAGCACCTCGCCGAGTTCGCGGAAGTACCAGCCGTTGCCCACGGCGCCGTGTTCCGCTGGGAGCGTGCCGGTGAGGAAGGTGGACTGTGCCGCACAGGTCACGGCGGGCAGCACCGTCCCCAGGTGCGCCCATGAACCGGACCGGGCCAGCGTGGCGAGGCGGGGCATGTAGTCGAGTAGGCGCGGGGTCAGGGCCGCGACGTCGAGGACGAGGAGGGGCCGTGGCGGGCGGTGACCTGTCATGGCAGCTCCTTGAGGCCCAGGTCGACAAGGAGGTCGCGGGCGAAGGCCAGTTCGGCGGCGATGCCGTCGGCGAGCTGGCCGGGGCCGTCGGGGCGCAGCTCCGAGGGGAGGACCTGCCAGGTGTAGGTCTCGACCTCGAGGTGGCGGCTCAGCGGCGCCGGGCCGCCGATGAGATGTTCCAGGGTGTCCCGGAGCACGTCGGTGGTGGAGGTCAGCGGAGGGGAGGGCGGTGCGTGCAGGGGAACATGGAAGTGCGCGCGCCACGGCGAATCGTCCGGCAGGACGCCGCCGACTAGCGCCTCCGCGAGATCATCGGTGCCGAGCAGGCCGGCGGCGGTCCGGGTGCGGGTCTGGTGTAGGAAGCGGGGCTCGGCGAATGCCGCGAGGGCCTCGCGTACTTCGGGCAGACAGGGGTGCTCGGCGTGCAGCGCGGCGGAGAGCTGGACCTTGGGCACGGGGATCCGGGCGGCCTGGAGAGCGTTGAGCGCGGTGCGCGGGTCCTCGAAGCAGGTGGCGAGGTGGCATGTGTCCAGGCAGACGCCGATGCGGTCGCCGGGGACGGTGGTGAGCTGTGCGATGGCTTCGGCAGTGGTCTCGATCACGCAGCCGGGCTCCGGCTCCAGGCCCACCCGGACGCGGCGGCCGGTCTCCGCCTCGAGGGTGGCGAGCCGTTCCGCGAGCGTGGCCAGGGCGGCACGGGCGGCACGCGCCCGGGCCGCGTCGAAGGGGGTGCGCCAGGCGACGGGCAGAGTCGAGACGGTGCCCTCTGCGACGTCGTCCGGCAACAGTGTGGTGAGGAGCCTGGCCAGGTCGGCGGTGTGGGCCAGACGCCTGGGGTCGGTCCAGTCGGGCTGGTAGACGCGGTACTTGACCTCGGCGGCGCCGAATCCTTCATAGGGGAAGCCGTTGAGGGTGACGACCTCGAGGCCGCGCCGGTCGAGTTCGGAGCGCAGTCGGCGCAGGGCGGCGGGGTCCGCGGTCAGGGTGCGGACTGCGTCGCTGGAGAGCCACAGGCCGATGCCGAGCCGGTCCCGCCTGAGCAGCCGTCGCACCGGCTCGCGGTGGTCGCGGAGTTGGGCTAGCACCCCGTCGAGGGTCTCGGCCGGGTGGACGTTCGTGCAGTAAGCGAGGTGGACGACGTCGCCGTTGGGGTGGCGGAAGCGCACGGGGGCCTACTCCTCGCCGCGCAGGATGGAGTTGCCCTCGTAGGGGGCGTCCGGTCTGCCGCGGTCGAGGCTCAGCCGTCCGCTCAGTCCGTAGAATGCCACGGGGTTGCGCCACAGCACCTGGTCGGCATCGTCCTCGCCGAACCCAGCCCCCAGCATGGCATCGCCGACCTTGCGGGTCGTGAGGGGGTCGCTTCTACCCCAGTCCGCGGCGGAGTTGACCACGACGCGTTCGGTCCCGAAGTCCTTGAGGACGGCGACCATGCGGTCCACGTCCATCTTGGTGTCCGGGTAGACGGAGAAGCCGAGCCAGGCGCCGCTGTCCTTGGCCTCCTTGGCCGTGGTCTCGTTGAGGTGGTCGAGCAGCACCCGCTCCGGAGGGAGGGCCGACTCGCGCACGACGTCGATGGTGCGGCGTAGGCCGTTGAGCTTGTCCCGGTGTGGGGTGTGGACGAGGGCGGGAAGCCCGTGGTCGTGGGCGAGCTGGAGCTGGGCGGCGAACGCGGTGTCCTCGGCGGGGGTCTGGGAATCGTAGCCGATCTCGCCGACGGCGACGACGTGGTCTTTGACGAGGTAGCGCGACAGTTCGTCGATGACGGGCACGCACCGTGGGTCGTTGGCCTCCTTGGGGTTGAGGGCGATCGCGCAGTGGTGGGTGATGCCGTACTGGGCGGCGCGGTAGGGCTCCCAGCCGAGCAGTGAGTCGAAGTAGTCGAGGAAGCTGGCGGGCGAGGTGCGCGGCTGGCCCAGCCAGAACGAGGGCTCGACGACGGCCCGCACGCCCGCCGCGCGCATGGCCTCGTAGTCGTCGGTGGTGCGGGAGGTCATATGGATATGCGGGTCGAAGATGCGCATCAGGGCGCCTCCGCCTCTGTGGTCAGGGCTTGGACGAGGTACAGGTCGACGGGGACGGGGCGGCCGGCGGCTGTGCTTTCGCCGGTGTGGTCGGCGAGCATGCGCGCGAGTTCGGCGTCGCCGCGGGCCCGCCTGGCCAGGCCGGCGACCGCGGCCACGGGGACCCCGGTGCACAGGCACTTGAGGACCGCGTGTCGCCAGGCGTGCGGGGCGAGGTGTTCGGCGGCGTACGGGCCGACTGCAGCGGCGATCAGGCGGGTGTCGCTGGTTCGCAACGCGTCCTCCACGAGCGGCAGCCCTTCCGCAGGGGCGAGCTCCAAGCCGGGCAGGGCGAGCAGCACGGCGCGGCGTTCGTCGGCGGTGCCCCGGCGGTAGAGCCGCGCCACGGTGGCGGCGCCGGCGCCTGCGGTGTGCAGCAGCAGGATGCGCGCCGTGTCGGCTGCGGCCTCCGAACCGCAGTGGCGGCCGGCCTCGGCGAAGCGCAACTCCCAGGCTGGCAGGTTCCGCCGGTGTCCGGCCGGGGCTGCGGGTGTGGCCGCCTCGGCAAGGGCAGCGTCGAGCCAGACCCGGGCGGCGGGCGGCAGCCGCTCGCCGAGGGCTGTGAACGGCCTCGTCCGCTGCCGCTCTCGTGATTGCCGGTGGGGTGGTCACGATGTGCCTCCGTTTCGCAGGAAGCGCAGGGAGCGCTCGGCGAGGTCCGGGCCCATGTGCGAGTGCCGGGGCAGTTCGACAACGGTCAAGCCCCGGTAGCCCACGGTGCTCAGGGCATCGAGGACGGGCGGGAAGTCGATCTCGCCTTCGCCGAAGGGCAGATGCTCGTGGACCGCGCGGCGCATGTCCTCGATTTGAACGTGCCGCAGCCAGGGTGCGGCGGCCCGCACGCAGTCGGCGGGCGGCTCGGGCTCGAGGCACTGGCAGTGCCCGATGTCCAGGGTGAGGCCAAGGACATCCGGGTCGCCGAGGTCGGCGCGCAGGCGGTGGAAGTCGGCGAGGGTGCCGAGGAGGTGGCCGGGCTCGGGCTCGACGGCGAGGGATAGCCCTTCGCGTTCCGCCGCAGCGAGTACCGGTTCGAGCGCTTGGCCGAGCCGCTTCCACGAGGTGTCGTCATCCGCTCCGTCCGGCACGGTGCCGCTGAAGCAGTGCACGGCGTGCGCCCCGAGTTCGGCGGCGATGTGCACGGCGGTCACCAGCAGCCGGGTCCTGATGGCGCGCGCTTCGGGGTCGGGGTCGATCAGAGAGGGTCCGTGCTTGCGCCGAGGGTCGAGGATGTAGCGCGCGCCGGTCTCGACGGTCACGCCGAGGCCGAGCCGCGCGAGGCGCCGCGCCACCTGCCGGGCACGGGCGAGCGCATCGGGGGCTGCCGGGTCCAGGTGCATGTGGTCGAGGGTCAGCCCAACCCCGTCGTAGCCCAGGTCGGCGAGGAGTACGAGGGCGTCGTCGAGCCTGAGGTCGGTCAGGCCGTTGGTGCCGTAGCCGAGTCGCAGGCTCATGTTGGACTGACCCTCCGTGAGAGCCTCCGCGCGGCCGGCGCCAGGGCGATGATGGCCGCCGCGGCACCGACCGAGCCGTCCCGCGCCGCCAGTGCAGCCTGCAGTGGGATCATCGCCCGGATCCCGCCACCGACGGCCTGCCGGGTGCGGGCGGGCGAGGGGTCGAGCACTGCACGGATCAACGGCCCCGCGACCGTGGCCGCGAACCCGGCCGCCAACCCGGCCGCGAGCCCGGCCCGGGTGGGGCCCTCGGGGGAACGGCTCCGACGCCGCCCGAGTCCGCGCCGACGGCTCGTCACGATCCCCACCACCGCCGTCGTGCCGAGCGCGGCAAGGGGGCGGTCCGCGAGCCGCCCAGCACCTCGTGGCGGGAGACCATCGTGACGGCGAAGGTGTGTGCTCCCAGGGCGGCCGCCGGGCCCAGTGCCGCCCGCGTTCCTGAGCGGGACGTCGCCGCGGCGCCCAGGAGCAGGTCCAGGCAGCGGGCTGCCGTCATGACTGCCGGGCCTGCCTTGGTCCGCTTCAGGCCCAGGTCATACGCCCACACCGTGGCCGCGAGGACCGCCGCGGTCCGCGCGGCTTCGCGGCCCGCCTGGTGAGCCAGCGCCAGGCCGGCCGCTGTCAGGCCAGCCGAGGCCGCGAGCGCGGTGCCCGGCCTGATCCGACCGGAGGGGAGCGGGCGGTGCGGTCGGCAGGTCGCGTCCTCGTTCTGGTCCGCCCAGTCGTTGAGGGCCATCCCTGCCGCGTACAGGCACAGTGAGGCGCCCATCGCGAGCCCGGTACCGCGGGTCGGCCGGTCCCCAGTGGCCGCCGCCCCGGCGAGCGCATCACCCGGAACCGTGACCAGGGCGGAGACTCTCAGGAGTTCTGCCCAGGCACGCAGCCGGGACGCAGGCCGCGCGGCGGTTCCCCGGCCGTCGGCCGGCATCACCGTGGCTTCCGCAGGCGCTCGGCGAAGCCCAGCAGGGCCGTGTACTGGTCGGCCAGCGCCGAGGAGCCGCCGTCGGGGTCCTTGAAGTAGAATCCCAGCTCCGGGCGTGGGCCCGTGATCCCCGCCTCGTGGGCGCGGGCAAGCAGCCGCACCAGGTCGAGGACCAGGGGTGCGGCCAGCGCCGAGTCACAGCCCTGCCAGATCGTCTGCAGGAACATCCGCGCACCGAGGAAGCCGTCAAAGGCGATGTGGTCCCAGGCAGTCTTCCAGTCCCCCAGCACCGGGACGTTGTCGATGTGCACCTTTCCTTCGGGCAGCGAACCGAGGGTGTCGTGCAGCGTCCGGTTCTTGCCGGCGTTCTTGGCGGCAGCAGCCCCGGGGTCCGCCAGCGCGGCGCCGTCCCCTCCGCCGAGCAGGTTCGTTCCGGACCAGGCGCGCACGTCCAGTGCGCGCTGTCGGAACATGGGCGCGAGCACGGCCCGGAGTAGGGTCTGCCCGGTCTTGCCGTCCCGGCCCGCGTGGGGCACCGCCGCGTCGCGGGCCGCCGCGCGCAGCGCCGTGTGACGCAGGCCCAGGGACGGCGTGAAGTTGACATAGGGGCATCCGGCGCGCAGCGCGGCCGCCGCGTACAGCGAACTGGGGGCAGAGGGGCGTCGCCCGCAGCGGGCGCGGGCTCCGTGGTGGCGACGTTGACCACGACCGTGCGAGCCGCACCGCATCGGCTCGCGAAGCCGGCGATGTCGGCCGCGAAGCCCGCGATCAGTTCCTCGTCGCCTCGGGGGTCTGCGGGCAGCGGTCCGCCGATCCGTATCTCCGCGTCAGCGGCGTCAAGTTCAGCGCGCACCGCTGACGGCAGACCGTGTGGCAGCACTCCCGCAGCGGCCAGCGACTCCGCCTTCTTGGACAGCGGGTCGCCTGCCGTGTCGTGCCCTCCGAAGACGAACGAGGACAGGGAGGGCAGCCCGCTCCCCGCGAACGGCGGGGTCTCGGTAACCATGCCGGTCGGCGGCAGCAGCCCGGCGGTAACGGCGGCGCACCCCGCAACCGCCGTAACGGCGACGGAGCCCCGGGCCCCGACGAACCACACTCCAGTCCGGGATCCGGCCTCGGGCTCGGACCCATTGGCGTGAAGGGACACAGGCTGCCTCCTAAAGGCGCCGACTCTTGACGATTCGTAATTCTGACATTACGGGATAAGGCCCGACTCCATGTCTATTTGATACCTATGTTCCTCTTGTGCTGGTGCCGTGGCCCATGGTCGCGCGACCCTGCCGCCGAGTCGCACCAGCACCTGAAGACCTCCAGTCGTAGGTGGTGACGCGTACGCGATCGAGGCCGACCTGAAGCGCAACGAAACGTGACGGGCTGTCGGCGTTACTGAAGCCCCAAAGGCCATCGCAGCAGGTCAAGCGGCAACAATGCTCATGGATGAGTCCGCCCGGGCCGATCGCGCCTGCGTACGTCGAACCGGCGGATCCGGTCCGACTCGCCGGGCCTGCTTGCCGCTTGCCGCAGGTGAGCGGGCAGGTTCCGGAGACGCAGGGCGGCTTACGGCCACGTGCCTCGCACACCTGCCGCACCCGCAGTGGGGCGTCAGGCTGACCCCACTTCGAAGGCGTCTGCAGCTCCCCGAGGTTGAGTCGCTTGGCCCAGGCCGTCATGCCGATGGCGATGTCCGCGAGTCGACGCTCGGTTTCGGCGCACGGTGACCGCTTACTTCGAGCTCCTCAGCGACGTGGTACGGCTTGACCGGGGAGCGCTTCAGATCATCGTTTGCGACCATGCGAACCTGCTGCCCGAAGGCTGGTTCCAAGATGCCGTCATCGGCAACTGGCGCCCCGATGCCGAAGGCAACCGCACCGCCCTGATCCCTCTGGACTGGCTCGACTGATGACACCGCCGCCGCCGTCGGCAGGGAGTGCCGACCGGCACGGCCGGATCTAATGCGAGTGGCGAAGCGGGCGGGCCGTTGATCTACTTCCCGATGCGGTGGAGCATGGCCGAGGAAGCGTCGGCCTACGCGGCAGCCGTGGCGCAGTCCACGGGGCTGGTCTGTTTCGACGTGCAGCAGGACCGGCTCAGGCCTTGAGCGGGTCCCTCACTGGTGGTAGCCGGTGAGGGCTGTGTCCTGCCCGGCACCAGCTCCGCCCAGCGGGTGTATCTAGTGCCGTATCAGGCAACGTTCGCCCTGTCGACGACGGCGCGTAGGCGCCGGTCGTCGGCATGGTGGTTTCGCCAGATGATGTAGCGGCGGATCATGCTGCCCTGCTCTTTGTGGTCGGCGTGGTCGGTGCCGTCGAGGGTGAAGTAGCGCAGGGCGGTGAACTGGGCTTCGATGCGGTTGAGCCAGGAGCTGTTGGTCGGGGTGTAGGCCATCTCGACGTTGTTCGCCGCAGCCCAGGTGCCGACGCGACGGCACTTCTTCGTGGTCAGGTGCGGGGAGAAGTTGTCACTGACGATCGCGATCCGGACCTCGAGCGGGTAGAGGCTGCGCAGGTAGCGGCAGAACTCCAGGAACTGCGTCCGCTTCTTGACCGGCTTGATGTGACCGTAGAGCCTGTCCTTGGCCAGGTCCAGGGCGGCGAACAGGTGCCGCCGCACTCCGCCGTAGCGGTTGTAGGTCGCCCGCCGCCTGCGGCGGGGCTCACGGTCGGGATCCTTGTGCGTACCTCCTCGTTCAGCCCACTGATTCCCGGGGTGGGGTATCAGATTGAGGGGTCCGAACTCGTCCATGCAGAAGATGACCTCGGGCTCGCCGTCTTCGGGTATCACCTCGCCATCGGCGATCGCGTAAAGGTGCTCCACGGGGGCTTTCTTCCCCGCGTAGTCCGGGTCGCGGGAGGTCTTCCAGGTCTTCAGGCGTTGAAACGAGACGCCTTCCTCGCGGAGCAGAATGCGCAGACCCTCGTGGCTGATGTCGTCGACCACCCCCTCGGCAACCAGGAAATCGGCCAGCTTGGTCAGGCTCCAGGTCGAGAACGGCAGGTCGTGCTCGGCCGGTTTGGACTTGGCGATCTTCTTGATCTCGCGTCGCTCGGACAGCGTGAACGTCCTGGGCCGGCCACCGGCATACTTCGGATACAGCGAGTCGAAGCCGTCCGTGTTGAAGTGATGGATCACGTCGCGGATCCGGTCGTCACTGCTGAACGACACTTCGGCGATCTTCGCCACCGGCATGCCCTGCGGTCCTACCACCCGGCGAGTGACGCCGAGGCAGCAGTCACGGACGGCACTAGGCTGGGCGGTCTGCCGCACTGGCTGGAGGAACCGCAGTGGCTGTACTCAGAGACCACCGACACCCCGATGAATTTCCTCGGGCAGTTCCGGGTGGCGCGGTCGGATGAGCTCCGCGCCTGGCATATGTGTCCGCGCGGGTCAGCAACTTCCGATGGCCACGTAGTGGACGGTGGTGCTCAGTCCATCCGAATCGACGTACATCTCGTACTGAACACCACCGGCGCACGTCGTACCTGCGTAGACGCCCGAAGAGTCGATCCTAGTCGTCGGGCCTTTACACCCGCAGTGATCCGTAGACAGCCGATGAGTCAGCCGAGGTGGTTCAGACGGCAACCGGCCCCTCGCATTGCCGAGGTCGCCAGCTCGCGTCCGAATCGTGAGTTCAACGGCGATGGTGGCATTCAGGTCGACTCGGAATTCGTACAGCTGCTCCCCGTCTCTTGTGCGGCGGTCAGTGGGTACTCGTTCGCGGATCGCTTCTTCCGGTAGCCAGATGATGGGTCCGTCGCAGTCACATGGGTCCGTCGAACACTCGCACCACTGGAGGGGAAGGGGGTCTGCGCCACCGATCCTCAGCGCCAGATCCGCCGGAACGTCCACCGGGACGCCCATGAGCTTCCTCGTGGTTTCAGCCGTCAGGCGCTGGTTCCTCGCTTGATCGTAGCTGCGCATGCCGATCGCCCTTCTCATGACGAATAGGGAGCGATTCACGCGATATGCCCAGTGAAGCACCGAAGGGAGTGGTCGGCATCTGAGGCAAACGGCATGTGTAGGGCGCGCGGTGCCGCCGGGAAGAGCCGACGGCACCGCACCTCATTCGGCCGGCGCCGAAACGCCGTGCGCGGTTCACCAGTCGACCGCGCCCCGGCCGCGATTCGTCTCGGGGGAGAGGGTGCCGGGGGTGTGGCCGCAGCGGCGGAACATGCAACGGATCATGGGATCGGGTGGCCGTCTCGAGCACGCACGGCAGATGGACGTGCAGGGGCTCAGCTTCGACCTCGCGGCCGCGGTCCCGGAGGGCGCGGGCCAGGAGTTCAGTCCGCTCGCGCTTTACCGGACTACCGAGGGGTTCCGGCCGTGACGAGGGCGAGGGCGGCAGCCACGGTGTCGTGCAGGGTCTCGGCTACGGGTACCCCGTGGCGGCGGGGCGGCGTAGATCAGGTAGCGGTTGCGCTCGGGGTTGGGGCAGTCGGGCGGGTACCCGAGGACGGCCCTGCCGGTGGCGACGTCGAGGCTGAACTCGACGTTGGTGGTGAACCCCGGGAGCGTCTGCAGGTCGCGGGGGATCCAGAACAGGATCGCGTGGGCGGCGGCGCGGGCTGCGGTCTCCCAGCCGACTTGGTCGTCGTAGTGCTGGGCCCGGACGCTGCCGCGGGATTCCGGGGTGAGTACGGTCAGCCGTTGCTCGCCGGTCCATCGGGCGGAAAGTTCATCGATGGCGGCCCGCCGCCAGGAGGAGACGTCGCCGGCGGCGCGTGGCGTCGGTCCGGCAAGGAAGACGTTCGGGCCCGTGCTGGGAATCGGTTCGCGGGCGTAGACAACGGTGGTCGTCGGGGTCACTGTCCGGTCTACTTGGCGTGGTCGTTGAGGGCTCGGCGGGCGCGGCTGGCTTCGGCGCCCGTTCGGGCGGTGCCACCGTCCAGGGCGTCGCGGACCCAGCTGGTGGCCATGAGGCTTCCGGCGTCCTCAACGGGAGCGGAGCATGCTGAGCGTCGTGTGGGCCGCGTCCCGTTCGGTGCGCAGCCATGACCGAGAACAGCACCCCGGCGTAGCCGTCGGCCTGGCCGCACACGACGCCCGGGCCGGCAGCCCGGCGCATCCACGAGCGACGGCTCGCGGCCCCCGTCGCCTGGGCGCCGGGGGCGAGAGAGGCCAGTGATGGGAACCGTGAAATCGGCGGTCATCGAGCTGTAGATCGCTCACCCGCCGAGTGTCTCCGCCATCCGGTCCAGGTCGGCAAGAAGAGCCGCCATGCGTTCCGGCGGAACAGCGTCGGTCATCCGCTGGTCGATGGCGTAGACGGCGGAGCGTGCCGCGGCGAGGCGCCGGTGGCCATCCTCGGTGAGGTGGGCGGGCAGCGCCCGGCCGTGGTCGGTGGTGGTCGCGCGGGTGATCAAGCCAGCCTCCTGTAGTCCGCGCAGGACGACGTTCATGGATTGCCGGGTGACGAACGTGCCGCGGGCCAGTTCGGCGTTGGACAGCCCGGGCTGCTGGTCGAGCAGTTCGAGGCAGGCGTACTGCGGCACGGTCAAGCCGTGCTCACGCAGGGCCCTGTCCATTGCGCCGCGCAGGGCGGCGGCAGCGCGCTTGAGGCGGTAGCCCAGGCGCTCGGTCACGTCGCCGGTCGGGGTCGGGTTGTCGGTCGGCCCATCTGTCATGTCAGGAGTTTGACATAGGTGGGCGGGGACGCCTAGCGTCATCCATGTCAAAGTCCTGACATTGAGCGCATCTGAGGAGCTCCCATGACCACCACCGTTTCCGTCACCGGACCGGACTTCATCGCACTGCAGGTGCGTGACGTCGACGCGGCAGCTGCCTTCTACGAGACTCACCTCGGACTGCGCCGGGCGCCGGCCTCGCCCCCGGCGCCGTGGTGTTCACGACCGAGCCGGTCGCATTCGCTGTCCGCGAAGCCCTGCCGGGCGTGAACCTCGACGGTGTGGAGCGGCCCGGTGTCGGTGTTGCCCTGTGGTTCAAGACCAGCGACGCCCAAGCCCTCCACGACCGCCTCCTGGCTGCCGGGACCCCCATCGTCAGGGAGCCGGAAGACGGCCCGTTCGGCAGGATGTTCACCTTCCTCGGCCCCGAGGGCTACGCGATCACCGCCCACGGGAACTGACCGTGTATGCCTTCACCATCACCCCGCAAGGACCGTTCTCCCCGCAGCAGGTCTCGGCTTCCTGAAGGGCTTCACCCCCGCCGGGTATTACGACACTGGTGAGGGCCAAGCCATACGGCTGGCTTTCCCTGCCGACGACGGCCACTCGACTGTGGGGGTCGAGGTGAGGCAGGAAGACGGCCCACAGGGCATCGTGAAGGCGGAGGCCATCCTGTATACCGGCCCGCCCTGCAAGGGGCGGGCCGGGACGGCGGCAGGGATCGAGCCCGTTCCGGCTTCCTCTGGGGTCGACGCAGTGCGGCAGCAGCTGGCCCGCATCCTCTCGCTCGACGTCGACGGCAGCGGATTCCCCCAGCTCGCCAAGGGCGATCCCGTCGTGGCCGAGCTCATCTCGGCGTACCCGGGCTTGCGGCCGGTGTGCTTCCACTCCCCGTACGAAGCGGCAGCCTGGGCACTCATCGGCCACCGCATCCGCATGGTCCAGGCTGCCGCGATCAAGGCCCGCATCGCCGAACATCAGGGACAACACGTCACTGTCGCCGGCCGCACCCTGCACGCCTTCCCCACCCCACGGGCCCTGCGCCAACTCGAACGCATCCCAGGGCTCCCCGACATCAAAGTCGAACGTCTTCGCCACCTCGCGGATGCCGCTCTCGCTGGGGACCTCGACGCCGCCCAACTGCGGGCGATGCCGGCCAAGGACGCCCTTGTCCACCTTCAGACCTTGCCCGGGGTCGGCCCCTTTTCCGCCGAGCTGATCCTCATCCGCGGCGCCGGACACTCCGACGTCTTCCCCCGCCACGAACCCCGACTGCACGCCGCGATGGCGCGTGCCTACGGCCTGAGCGAGCCGGATTCGTCCCAGGTGAGCCGCCTCGCGGGCATCAGCGACCACTGGGCGCCCTACCGGAGCTGGGTCTCCCTCCTGTTGCGCGCGCAGTGGGGCGTTTCCGTACGTCGCCCGGGGCCGCGACGTACCGCTTCCCCGGCGCATCTACCTCGGGAAGGGCCGCTCGACCTGATGCGCTAGGTCCACCCTGCTCGTAGCGGTCGCCCGCCGCTGCCACTACCAGCGCCGGTGCCACACGACCGAGGGGCAGCCTCCCGAAGGCCACCCCTGACCACTCCACAGCCCGCTACACTCCACCCGCCAGACGAAACCCGCAGGTCAGACAGCGAAATCCTGCTGGAGTACCAGTGCCACCAGTGTCTGAGCCGTTCGTGACAAATAGTGAGCGAGGGCTGGGCGGCGGTGGCTCGCAGGTGTGTTGAGCGAGCGACTGTGCAGCTACTTGGGGTCCTGGCTGTCCCAGGAGTAGACGAACTGGCGGGGACTGAGTTTCCAGCCGGTCAGTACGGTCATCAGCTCTGACTCGCCGGTTGTCTCAGCGGATGCGATGAGGATTGCCCCGATGTCGTAGTCGAAGCCGTCGATGCGCCCGCTGTCGTATTCCCAGTGCTCAAACGGGAAGGTGCGGTCCGCTTCGGGCGTGCATGAGCCAGGCAAGGGTTCGTTCGACGACCCAGCGGCGGGGCAGGAACGACGAACCCGGTGGTGTCCTTGGGTCGGCTGACGGTCTTGATGGTGAGGCGGAGGTGCTGTTTGGCCCAGGTGACGAACTGGCCGGCGTAGGCGGAGTCTGCCAGACGATGGTGATCTCGGGGTGCATGAGTCGGGGCTGATGTCGGAGACCTCATGCCGGCACCGCGTCGACCCCCGCGTCCGTGAGCACGTACAACCTGTTGCCGACGACCAGGGGGACTCGATCCGCACCCGGTTCGCCTTTCACTCGCCAGCGCGCCGCTCCCGTACGGGCGTCGTAGGCCCACAACTCCGAGGTGTGGGCCACCAGTACGGACTGCCCCCCGGCCAACGCCGGTGCGGAGGTACAGCTGTTGGATTGTGTACGCCACAGCTGCTTCCCGTCGGAGGCGGCTCCTGCGGTGACATGGCCGTCGGCCTTCTTCGCTCCGTCGGCGAAGGGTTCTGGAAGCCGGAGTCGATGGATTGCGCGGCCCGGAAGCTGTCACTGGTAGTCAGAAAGACGGCGGACCCGACTGCGCACCTGTCCGTAGTCCGGGATGCGGCCGTGCCGCTGCCCGAGTCGCTGGCCGCGCTCCTGGTCGAGACGGCCGGGCAGCTGACCGCCACGGCCGCGGAGGCGCCGTTGGCCGCGCTTCGCACTGCCGGTGTGCTGGAGCGGATCGCCGCCCGGGTAGGCCAGGAGGCTGCTGGCACGCTGTGCGACGACGGCATGTCCGCCGAAGCGGTGGCCGCCGCGCTCGGGACCACCCGCTCCAAGGCCCTGGTCCTGCTCCTGACCGCTCAGGACAGGTAACGGCACGCACCCCAGCGTCCGCCCTGCCTGGGTTTCGGTTTCGCCGGAGTGGATCCCGGTCCGCGGGCTGGGCGATACCGTGGTGACACCACGCCAGATGACAGTCCAGGAGTCCCGGATGAGCCAGCAGCCGGCCACCGCGCCCGTGCCCGAACGCCAGCCCCTCGACGAGCACGCCGCCGCGTCCGTCCTCGCGTACGCGGCCGACCAGCGGGCCAAGGTCGATGTCCTCGCCTCGGTGCTGGAGGACATCGCCGCCCACGGCTACCCCACGCCGGAGAGCGGCGTCCTGTGGGAGACCGCCCGCGACGCCCACCTCGCCCGCCTCGCGGACGGGCAGCCTCGTGTCGCCTGACCCCGCCGCGCGCCGCTCGCGCGTCGTCATGGTCGAGCCCGCGCTTACCCAGCTGGCCAAACTCACGGCGAACGAGACGCACCGCCTGGACCGCGCGATCGTCGCCATCAGCGTCAACCCGGAACTCGGCACCGAGGTGCCCGGCACGCTGCTGCGCGACTACGCGGACGAGATCGACGGGGTCCGGGTGATCTATTACGTGACCGCCCTGCGGACCATCACGATCGTGGCGTACGTCGAAGCCTGAACACCGAACAGTAGAGGCGCTGCTGGTGGGGGACGGTGCCGACCGCGTGCGGTTTGGTGGGCCCACCTGCCGGGCGCGAGACCGCATGCCTGGCCCTGAGCCTGCTGGCCGGGACGGTAGTGCTGGCCGGCGCGTGGCGCTCCGCCGGCGCCGGACACCAGGCGGTGCTCGGCGGGCCAGGAGCGGTCGCTGCGTCTGCTGAAGGCGATCGACGGAGCCGGCTGTTGTCAGTGGCGGGCGCGAGGATGCTGGCATACCGCTGAACCGGCCACCTTCTGAAGGGTTCTCCATGTCCGTTTCCGTTTCCGGGCCCGCAGCCGACGTCGCGGCCATCCCCTTCCCCACCGGCTGGTGCGCCACGGACCTGGGGAGCTTGCGGCCGTGCGCGTCCACCTACGAGGTGTACCCCCTGGAGAGCCTGCCGCCGCTGGAGGCCGCGCACCTCGACGACGGGTTCGACTGGCTGGGCGGGGCGGGCGGGCCGCGATCCGAGCACACGGAGCATCTCGCGGCCATGGAGCGGGAACTGGCCGAGGCCGGACTGGCGCTCCCCGAGGGCTTCGCCGCCTTCTACGGCAGCGAGCGCCTCTGCCGCGCCTTCGACGAGGTCTCGGTGACGGCCTGCTGGAGCCACCTCTCCGATCCGCTGCACAGTCCGGCCGAGGAGGGCGCCCGTCTCGTACGGTTCCTGCGCGACCAGCAGGACTGCGTCATCTGGTACCTGTACCTGCGCCCCTCCGGCGAGGCGTTCGTGGTCTTCTCGCACGTGGAACTGGAGTCCGCCGGCTGGTGGGCGGAGGGGGAACCGGCCGAGGAGGTCCGGGCCGCGGTGGCCTCCTCGCTGGTGCGGTGCGCCGACACCTTCGAGGAGTTCGCGTACCGCTTCGTCGTGGAGAACGAGCTGTGGATGCAGGCGAACTCCGCCGGCGCCGAGAGCCCGCTCGCTCCCCGCCTGCAGGCGTACGCCGGCCACTACGTGTCCGCCGCCTTCTGACCCGGGCGGGCCCGCCTGCGGGCGCTGCCGCCTCGGGCGAGGACGTCGCCCTGCTCCCCGTCGTTCGGCCGCTGGTGGACCGGAGGGTGGTGATCACCGCCCTGCTGTAGGCCGGGATCCGGCGGCGTGGCCTGACGAGTCGACAGGGATCACGACTCCGTATCTGATTGGAAAACGGAAGGAGAGAGTCCCTTTTGTGTGTTCAGGAGCCGGTAGCGTACGCGCGTTCGATCACGTACACGTCCCCAAGGAACCCTCCATGGCCACGCCTCCCGCGCCGCAGTCCCCCGAGCAGCCAGCCGCTCCCGGCCCGTTCGACGCCCCCGTCGCGCCGTCCGAGCCCGCGAAGAAGAAGGGCGTCCTGGGGAAGAAGATCCTCGGCATCGTCGTGGCGATCGCGGTCGTACTGTTCTGGCGCCTGGGCCTTCCCTATCTGACGGGCGAGGCCCCGGTGCACGCGGAGGCCGGTGACTGCGTCGTCGTCACCGGCCCGGAGAACGACCCCAAGGTCGAGAGCAAGGGCTGCACCGAGAAGGTGGCCGACCTTTACAAGGTCGTCAAGGTCGTCGACAACACGTTCGACATCGACAAGTGCGAGGGCGTGGCCGAGGTCGCTCTCGCGCAGCAGCTCGAATCGGACAAGTTCGTCCTCTGCATGGAGCCCGTCAAGAACTGACGCCCCACATACGGCCGCAGGGGCCGGACCCGCCGGGTCCGGCCCCTGCGGCGTCCCCGCGGGCCGTCAGGCGGTGCCCGTGCAGCGAGTCCAGCAGCGCGAGGTCGTCTCCGGACAGCCGCAGCGCCCCGCCGCCACGTTCGCCGTCAGATGCTCCGGGTCGCCCGTGCCCGGGATGGCCAGGACGTGCGGGTCCCGTTGCCTGGAGGACGAGCTGGCGGATCGCGGAGGCCCTGCCGCGCCGCGGAGGACGCCGAGGTGGACTTGGAGGCTGACCGGGTTCATCGGCTGCCCGGGCTGTCGGCCGGGGGAAAGCCACTGTGAGCTTCTGCTACGACGTCGCGGCTCGGGAGGGCTGCGGGTCCGCGCCGGTCGGGCGCTGCACACGATCGAGGACGCACCGCCGGTGGGCGGTCTGCAGGCATCGACTGTGTTCCCGGTTGGGCGGAGGGCAGGACGGAGGGGGAGTCCATGGCGCAGTACCTGGGGCCGTTGGAGCTGATCGGGGACCGGTGGGTGATCGGGGACCCGACGCGAAAGGACGGCCTGTCCATCGTGTTCACGCCCGAGGGCCTGGAGCACCGTTGGTGCGAAGAGGCGGTGCCTCTGCTCGCCACGGAGTGGTCCCGGTTCATGGAGTTGCAGGTGCGAGCCGCCTACCGAAGGTGGCATGTCACCCGGTTCGGAGGCGTCGTGGGGGCTTCGCGCACGGTGCCGACATGGGCCGCGACGACTGCTCCCTGCGGGGCATGGTGCGCCATCCCTACGAGCCGTGGTCGGTGTGGTACACGCAGCACGAGCGCGGTTACACGGGCGGCCACGTCATTGTGCTGAACGCACTGTTCGGCCAGCTCACCGAGGCGAAGGCGTTGGACCGGCTCGGTGATCCCGAGTGGCTGGGTGCGGCGGTTGCCGAGCTGTCTTCGTACACCTCGCGGTACGCGCCCAAGGGCAACCGTCTGATGACGGAGACCCTCCAGAGTCTCGGCGTCTGAGCAGAAACCCAGGGCGCGGTCTACTTCGTCATGCCGGACGCTGAGGTGTGGTTCGCCAACTCGGGTGTCGGCATTTGGCTCGAGGCCCGGCCGCCTCGTGGACGCGACCCTCTCGGCGAAGGTGTACCGCCGGTTCGAGCAGCAGGGCATCGTGCCAGCGCAGCGGGGGTGTTCCTCGACGAGCTGGCCGAGGTCTCGCGGACCTGCGTCACCTGATCGCCGAAGGGGGCAGACGCGGCCCTGGCGGTGCGGATCGGACAGATCCCGTGGGAGGAGGTGGCGACCGCGCTCGGTACCAGCGAGGAGCCGGCCCGCTGGTCCGTGAGGGGCTACCTCCGGCCCTGGCCCGCCCTGCCGCCGGGACTGGCAGGTTCCTGGCCTGAGGGATATCCGAGCCGAGGTTGTGCCTGCCGCGGTGGCGTGATTACCGGAACGGCCCGTGTCGTTCGGCCGCCAGGGAGGTACGCACCGTGGAACTGAGCCTTTTTCATCCTCAGCACGAGGTTCTAGAGGGAGGACGGCTATGACCAGGGCGCTGACGAGGTTCGCGCTGATTCCGGGCTCATCTAGGAACAAAACTGTCCTAGTTGATCCCTAGTGTCGTCACGTCACGAAGAACCACAGGAGGGGACGACACCGATGAGTCAGACTGCACCCGAGGGCTACACCAGCGTTGCACCGTGGGTGGTCACCGACGACACCGGCGCACTGCTCGACTTCATCACCGTCGCGTTCGACGGCGAAGAGATTGCACGGGTGCCGGTCGAGGACGGCACCATCGGTCACGGCGAGATCCGAGTCGGCGACACGGTCGTGCTGGCCTTCGACCGACGGCCCGACTGGCCGGTGATGCCCTCCCTGTTGCGGGTCTATGTCCCGGACGTGGACGCCGCCATGGCTGGTGCTGTTGCGCACGGGGCACTAGTGATCACCGAGGCTGCCGACAGTGCGTGGGGGGATCGCGGCGGCAGGGTGCGGGACCCGTTCGGCAACATCTGGTGGGTGATGAGTCGGGTCGAGCACATCGCACCGGATCTGGCCTGGCAGCGAATGTCCGAGCCGAAGTACGCCGAGGCGATGCGCACGGCCCAGGAGACCCTGGACGCCTCGCTCAGCGGCCGGGAGACAGGGGTGGCCAGCACCCCGCAGCGCCCAACCCACTGAGATCAACTTCCGACCTGACTGCAGACAAGGGGAGTTGAGGGCCGACAGCAGTGCATTGGCCCAACGAAGCTCCTGGTGGACGATATACCGACCAAGATCACCCGTGTCCACAGGAGCTTCGCGTGCTTGCCTACCCATCATCAATAGATCTGTCCACCCGCACCCTGAAGTACCTGACCGGTCAACTCATCGCCCGGTTGCTGGAGATCGGCACACGCTGGCGGCGCCCCTGACTGCTGGCCGTCAGGCGCACCTTGCGCTGGCTCACCTGTGGTGCAGCGACACCTATGCCCAGCTCGTCGCTGGATTCGGCATCGGGATCGCAACCGTCTACCGATACGTCCGCGAGGCCGTCGACGTGCTGGCCGGCGTCGCGCCGACCTTGGCCGAGGCGATGAAGACGGCCTCGACGAAGGCGTTCGTGATCCTGGACGGCACCCTTCTGCCGATCGACCGGATCGCCGCCGACACTCCGTACTACTCCGGGAAACACAAGCGGCACGGCATGAACGTGCAGGTTCTCGCCGCTCCCTTCGGACGTCTGATCTGGGCGTCCGCGGCGCTGCCCGGCTCGACCCACGATCTGACCGCTGCCCGCAGCCACGGGATCATCACGGTCGGTGCATGTAGTCGGCTGTCCCGGCGATTGGGGGTGTTTCGGTGGTCAGGGTGAACTGCGGGGGCGTCCCACAGGGTGATCAATCTCCACTTCGACGAGACCGTGCCCCGGGTCTTCAGGCGGCCTGGAGTCCTGCCTCGCATTGCCGGCACCGCTGCTCCTGGAGGGCGGGCGGATACCAGGGTTCGCCCGGCCCGGACGGCCGGTAGTGCGAGTGCTCCATAGCGTCCGTGTCCAGGCCGCAGAGTGTCTGCGGGAGCGGGTCCTCGGGCGCGTCGGGGTCAGCGCCCGAGGCGTGGACGCTGCGCACGACCGGTTCCACGCCGTCCGGCCCGATGGCCTGGTCCGCTTCCAGTTCGAACAGCACGATGATCGACCCCATGTGTCCAGAGTGAATGAGCGGGCCGGGCCCGCCAGCCGGAGTGGGCTGATTGCAGTGGACACGCCGCTGCTGCTGCCCCCGACGGGTGGTTGCCAGGTGCTGGAGCGGGCAGGCGCGTGGACCGGGGGAGGGATGAACGGACCGCCGTCGGCGGTGGCCTGGCGAACCACGCAGTCGTGAAGGGACTTCTCTGATGTCGCAGGTAAAGGAATCGATCGAGGTTGATGTGCCGGTGACGACGGCCTACAACCAGTGGACGCAATTCGAGTCGTATCCGCAGTTCATGGACGGTGTGGAGCGGATCGAGCAGCGCACCGACACGCTCACGCACTGGGTGACGAAAATCTCCGGGGTGGAGCGGGAGTTCGACGCGGAGATCACCGAGCAGGTCCCCGACCAGAAGGTCGCCTGGGTGACCGTGGGCGGTGAAACCGAGCAGTCGGGCCTGGTCACGTTCCGGCCGATCGACCCGGCCCACACCGAGGTGACGCTGATGATGGACTTCGATCCCGAGGGGATGGCGGAGAACATCGGGGACAAGCTCGGCTTCGTCGACCGGCAGGTCAAGGGCGACCTGAAGCGGTTCAAGCACTTCATCGAGGACCGCGGCGCCGCGACCGGCTCCTGGCGCGGCAGCGTCTGACCAGCCTCCCGAACGCCTGCGTGCCGGAGGGCCGGAAGCCCCTCCGGCCCGCAGGCGTTGGCCCTCGGTTCGGGCGCCTCCCGTCACCCTCGGGGCTTGCGGCAGCCCTGGGGGCGAAGCCGAGGAAACAGACGGCGCGTCCGCGGCCCCGGGGAGGGGCCTGGCTGCTACACAGTCTCCACCCTGGATCCCCTGGTCCTGGTCTAGGTCATGCGGTTCTTCCTGGCGCCCCTCATTTTGATTCTCGTGCTCGCCGCGTGTTCGGCGGGGAGGTGTCAGGGGTCATCTGTTCGAGACAGGCCGGCTCTCCACCCGGCAGGTCGACCGCTACAGCCAGATCTGCGTCCGGATGAACCGCTACTCGGTTCCGGTCCGGTTGATTGGGCGGACCGTCCGCGTCATGCTCCACGCCTCCGAGCTGGTGGTCTACGACGGCCGCGAAGAAGTCGCCCGGCACAAACGGCTCATCGCCCGCGGCGCCACTCGCCTCGAATTCGACCACTACTTGGAGACCCTGGTTCGGAAACCGCGTGCCCTGCCCGGCGCCACCGCTCTCGACCAGGCCCGCTGCTGGCCGGTTCACCCCCTTCACCCCCATCCATGACGCCTGGTGGCAGGCTGCGGTGAGAGCCCATGGCCAACGAGAGGGCACCCGGTGTCGGCGTAGACAGGAATGCACTCAGGCTCGTACCCGTGAATGTGCTCGCGCTCTCGGAGTCCGCGCCGACCGGCTCGGTTCGAGTGGGGGCTACGGGTGGTTCAGCCGAGAACGTGACGGCTCGCGATCTCCGGTACGCACGTGTGGAGGGTGGCTACGCGGCGAATCGGCGGTTGCCGGTGAGCGACCACACGCCGGAGATCCGGCCATCGGCGATGGAGAACATGTCGATGCCGCTCTTCGTGACGGGTGCGCCTGAACCGTCAACGTAGGTCGCGGTCCACCGGGATGCGAGCTGTCCGTGAGCATTGTCGATGACGGGCGGACCATCGAGGTCGTAGGTCAGTCCGGTAAGGGCCTGGCGGTGGGCGGTGATGAAGGTGAGGAGGGTGCTGCGTTCTAGCGTGGAGTCGGTGCCGGTGCCTTCGACGGCGTTCGCGAAACGCAGCTGGAAGCCGGGGGCGATGATCTGCTCCGCGAGTGCGAGCTCGCCGTTCCACAGGGCCGTCCACCCCTCCAGCAGCCTCGTGCCGTGCTCGCGGGTCGGCAGGGCTGCGTCGGCGGTGGGAGGCTGGGTTGTCAGATGCATGGGGTGCCTTTCCGTTGTCGTGGGGCACCAGCTTCTATGCTTTGGGCGACAGCCCTATGTCGGTGTTTACAAGTTCATCGAGAGGGACGAACTCCCAGCCCAGGGTGTCGACGGCGGCAAGATCCACGGGGCGCGGCGGGGCCGTCTCCGCCAGGGCGTTCGCCTGCTGGATGCGGTCGAGACGGAAGCCGCGTACCGCGGCACGGAGCTGGCACCAGCCGATGAGGTACCAGTGGTCGCCGCCCAGGAAACCCATGGGTTCGACGATGCGATCGGTGCTGGCGCCCTGCGCGTCGGTGTAGTGCAGGCGTAGGACCCGTCGAGTGGAGAGCGCCTCTCGCAAGGCGTGAGGGACGTTGGCCGGTTGCCGCTGGGAGACAGTGAGCCGGACGCGGTCGGCGAGCTCGTGTGTGGCGTGGCGCTCGCGCTGGGGCATGACGGCGAAGACCTTGCGCAGCGCCGAACGGGCATCGCCTGCGAAAGGTGTCCCGGACAGTGCGTGCAGTCCCACCGCCAGAGCTATCGCTTCCGCCGGGGTAATCGTCAAAGGTGGCAGGGTGTGGTCCTTGTCCAGGACATATCCACCGCTGCGGCCGGGCTCGGCGTAGATGGGCACACCGGATTGCTGCAGGGCGTTGAGGTCGCGCTCGATGGTGCGGGAGCTGACATCGAAGCGCCCGGCCAGCCACCGGGCGCTCCGCGGGCGGGGCGAAGCTGCACGCAATTCTTCCACCAGCGCATACAAACGATCAGTACGGTTCACAGGAAGGGACCGTAGACCAGCGTGACCAGAGACGCCCGGGCAGGTAGGTGCCTCCACCACCCGCCAGCGAGCATGTTCACTCGTACCCGGCTGAGCACATCGAGGTCGAGGGTGTACGCCGACACACTCGGGCTCTGATCGAAGTCCTCCTGCTCAGCCGCCACCTGCCTCACGAACATGAATCCCTCCGGCCACTGCGCTCAACGTCAGCAAGCGTTCCCGGCATTGAATTTGGGAGTGCGCATCGTGTGCGAGACACCGTTGATCCTCAGCGTCACCGTGCCGTGCAAGTAGTTGCAGATGACTTCGGTGGCCCGGGCGTAACACCCGGTGCTCTTCTTCGCGCTGAGATGGCTATTGGAGCACGTGTCGCGCGAACCGTCCATGGTGGTGACCTCGCCGCCGATCGGGACTGTTTTGCCTCCGCCGTTGCCGACAATCATCACGACCTGGCTCCTCGAGTTGGGTACCAGGACGTAGCAGGCGTACATCACCGCAGCAGGGGTCCCACGGTGGTACTGCTTCGCGCCGCACGCCCGGCTGCCCGAATTGAGATTGGGGCTGCCCCAGGTTGCGGCCGAGGCAGGACCTGCCGCAACGAAGGCGAGCGTTAGAGCGGACATCAGGACGACAAACCTTCTCAGGATCCTGGGCACAGAACTCCCCTCATCATCACCCCATTTGTGGCGATAGTAGAAAAGCAGGGAAGGTAGCCGCCAGTCGGCGAAATCCACGTCATGGCCACCACCCGCCACGACACCGTCGTCTCCCGCTGGGCCATGGACCATCCCGTTCACGACCTGTTTCCCGGTCTGCCCCGGCAGAAGTGGAAGCGCCGTTCCTGCGGCAATGGGGGCCCACGCCCCGAGGGTCTACGACTGGGCCAGGGTCGAGGTCCGGCCCTGGCACCGCGAGGACCGCCGGCACTGGGTGATCGCCCGCCGCAGCGTCCGCCGGCCGGACGAGATCTCCTACTACATCGCCTACCGCCCGGCCGAGACCACCCTCGACGAGCTCATCCGCGTCGCGGGAAGCCGGTGGGCGGTTGAGGAATGCTTCCAGACCGCGAAACAGGAGTGCGGCCTGGACGACTACCAGGTCCGCCGCTACGACGGCTGGCACCGCCACATGACCCTGGCCATGGCCGCACACGCCTGCCTCACCGTCCTGCGCGCTCGAGCACTGGATACCGGGAAAGCAGAAACGGATCCTCCCAGCTCATACCCCTCACCCTGCCCGAACTCCGACGTCTGATCAGCCGGCTTACCCGGCCCCGCGCGAGCATCGACCACGTCCTGCTCTGGTCACACTGGCGACGGCGACGACAGTTCCAGGCACGTGTCAGCCACTACAAACGACGCGGTCATACACCACCAGAAGCCAACAAACCATCACAGCAAACACCGTTGCAGTACGAGGGCGCGCTGGAGGGCGCAACCGCGGAAAGGCGTTCTACGTGCTCTGCGACAAGACCAACAACACGCAGACGCAGACCAGCATCAGCAAGTGGGAAGTCCGTTGCGAAATCAGCATCGCCCCGGTGCGGCCGGCAGAGTTCATCCACTTCACCACCACCCAGATCACCGCCGGGCCAGCTAAGGAGCCTGCGTGGCTGTCCCTGCCTGCCCCGATGGTAGGAAAGCCCGCCGGGGAGCACGAAACCCCCGGAGCGAAAATGCCCCGGGGTCTTCGTGCTCACGGAGAGCTGCCCCCCGCAGGCCCTTCTTGGATGGCTTCGGCCATCACTGGCGCGGCGCCCCCACACCCGGACCACTGTCTTGACCCGCCCGGGATCGCCGCTTCGTGTGATCGACCACCGGGCTGGTGGGCGGCGTCGTCCGGTCGCCGGGTAGGGTCGCGTCATGGTCACGGCCCGGGCGGCATTCGGCGCGACGCGGACCCGCCGCCCGGCGGGGCCGCTCAGGCTGTTGTGGCTTGCCGCCCTGCTGTTCGCTTTCCTCTATACCCACGCCGCCGGAGCCGACAGTGCCTCCGCGCACGTCACCGGCGGTGCGGTAACCGTGCCCCATGAGGTGCCCGCCGAGAGCAACGGGGCCCACACCCACGGCGCCCACAATCACGGCGCCCACACCCACGAGGGCCGGAAGCCCGGCGGACGCGACGACGACAGCGGGCATACACACCCCGCCGAGGCATGCGCCTCCGGCCACCCGCAGCACGGCATCGACCTGCCCGGCACGCACTTGCTCTCCCTTGGCGAGCGGACTCCGGCCTCCGCCGCGATGACGCCGCAGCCCTGGACCCGGACCCTGCCCTGCGGCCTGCCTCCCTTGCGAAGTTCCCTCAGTTCAGTGGTGCAGCAGGTATAGATCCGGGCCATTCACCCCGATCTGTCCTGACACTCATTGCCTGCCCCGGCCCGCCCTGCTGCGGGCCGCCGGGTGGTGAGCCACGCACGCAGCACCCAAGGAACTCACAGACATGACCTCACCCCCTCCTCGACGCCCGGAACACGGACCACACCTCGCACGCCCCCGCTACCGGGCGGGCCGCCCGGCGCAAGGCCCACTCCTCCCGCAAGCGTTCGCTGGCCGCCCGCTATCTCGGCTACGTCGGATACTTCGTCGGCGCCGGCCTCATCAGCGGCGCCGTCGTCCACCACCCGCTCGACCCCGACCGCTACACCCGCATCGCCGGCTACGGCGCGCTCGTCTTCCTCGCCGCGACCGTCCTCAACGAGTTCCTCCTCACCCGCGAGCGGCCCGGACCCGCGCGCCTGATGGTCGTGATCGGCTCCTCGCTGCTGCTCTCGTTCGGCATCGGCATGCTCAGCGGCGGCCTCCAGCACTTCGACGACTTCCCCGCCCGCGGAGCCGTCCTCGTCCCCGCCGGCATCGTCGTCTCCTTCATCGCCTACGTCATCAAAGACGCCGACACCCCCTGGCAGCGCATCTTCAGCCCGCTGGGCGTGAGCGTCCTCGCCGTAGCGGCCCTCGCCCTCTTCGGCCTGCGCGAACTCGCGGCATCCATGGAGACCGCGCCCGGCGGCGGCCACAGCCACGGCACCGCAGAAGAACCGGCAGCCGACGACCACGCCCCCACCGCCAGCCCCTCCACGGCCACCACCCCGGCGCCGACCACCACCTCCACACCGAAGTCAGCCTCCACGCCCCCGCCTCACAACGACGGTCACAGCCACTGACGACCAAAATCGGCACGGCCCGCGGACCCGGGCCGTGCCCGTGGGGAGTTCTTCAACATGTCCCCAGCTCCGCTGGGAACAACCAGCTGGGGCAGACGCAGAACGACCGGAGGATCGCCCATGCCCCGAGAGGCGCCGTACCTCGCAGTAGCCGACGTGCTGCGCGCACGGATCCTCGCCGGAGAATGGGAGATCGGAGAGCGCCTGCCGTCCCGGGCACGGCTCGCCGAGGAGTACAGGGTCGGCCGTAACGTCATGCAGAGAGCCATGGACCGTTTGATCATCGACGGCCTCCTCGAAGGACGCGCCGGCTCGGGCACCTACGTCCGCGTCCCCCGCGAGCGCCTGCGGCTGGTCCGCTCGAGGCACCGCGAACGCCGCCCTGCCCTCCTCCCTCTGCTCCGACGCGAGGGAGGGGGCAGGGCCGACGCGTGGGATTCACACAGCCAGGTGCGCGTCCCTGCTCCTGAAGAAATCGCCCAGCGGCTGGACATCAGCCCCGGAGACCTCTGCGTCAACACGCATTACGAGTTCCTCGCCGACGGACACCCCGTCCAGCTTTCCGAATCCTGGGAGCCCATGGCTATCACGGACGGAACGCCGATCGTGCTGCCCGAGATGGGCCCGTTGGCGGGAAAGGGAGTAGTCGAACGGATGCGCTCCATCGGTGTGGTCATTGACACCGTGGTCGAGATCCCGCGCCCGGCTCGTGCCACCCAGGCACAGGCGAACCTGCTGGGGATCAGCGTGGGGGACCTCGTGCTCCAGATCGAGCGAACGATCTACGACACCAACGGATGCCCAGTGGAAACTGCCGACATGGTCATTCCCGACGTCCGTCGGGAAGAGGTCTACGAGTTCGGAGTCGACCGTCCGTAGCCGATGAAGCGATCAGAGCGGCTTTTCACTTACGACAGTGGGAGACACGAATGTCAAAAGGCGGCCGGCTCGGACTTTTAGGGTGGCCGGAGCCCCGAAGACGCCGCCGCGCGCACCGCCGGGCTCGCCCCGCGGATCGCCTTCGCCGACCAGCGCACCACTGCCCGCACCGCGGACATCGTGATCAACGCGACGCCCGGCGACAGTTCCCTGGACCGCCTCACCGATCTGCGCACCGACCTCGCCGGCAAGATCCTCATCGATGTCTCCAACGCCACCCGCGACGACGGTGACGGCCTGCCGGGCGACCTGTGCTATCCCGGCAGCAGCCTCGCCGAGAAGCTCCAGGCCGCGCTCCCCGACACCCATGTGGTCAAGACCCTCAACACCATGCTTTTCATGGTCATGACCGCTCCCGAAAGCCTGGCCACCCCACCGACCGCCTATCTCTCGGGCGACGATGAACACGCGAAGAGGACCGTCACCGGCCTGCTCGGCGACCTGGGCCCGCGCCACGGAGGCCATGATCCTGGTCGTGCCCCATATCCTGCGCCGACACGGCTTCAAGCCCTTCGCTGTCTCCCTCGCCCGCTGACCCACCAGGACCGGGTTCAGACCGAAACCAGGTAGCGGGCTCGTGCGAGGCGGCTGGGTGCCGGCAGGCACGAGCCAGCTGGGCTGCAAGTGACGCCCGAACTCGGTTCTGGCACACATTTCGTGAACGATCTCGACTCGGCTCCATCAGCGTCCCGCGACATCCAATCCGCGCAGCTCACGTGGTGCGCACCGCCATGCTGACGGATACAGAACAGTCACGCCGCTGGTGGTACCGCGCCAGCGCTCTCTTGGCCGTCATGGCATCTGCCTCACACCGTGGAGGCGGCCTCACCGAAACAGCTGCCCAGCCACGCCGTCGCCACCCGTGCCGCTGCGCCTTACAGGGGAGTCGTCGGAGCGCCACCCGCTCAGCCCCATCGGGTGCGGCCAGCCTGGACGGACGGCGTCGAGCGAGGAGAGCAGCCATGGCGAACGAGGACATCTGGGGTTACCGTGCCGATTCCGGCTACGGGACGGGAATCGACCTGATCGGATTCAAGGTCAAGGCGACCGACGGAAGTATCGGAAAAGTCGATGAGCATACGGATGAGGCCGGAGTCGGCTACCTCGTCGTCGACACCGGCGTATGGACCTTCGGCAAGCACGTACTGCTCCCCGCCAGCACCATCGAGCGCGTCGACCGCGACGACGAAACGGTCTACGTCAACCGTACGAAGGGCCAGATCAAGGACGCGCCCGAGTTCGAACGGGAAAAGCAGCCCCGCGACCCCACCTACCTAGAGCAGTTCACCAAGTACTACGGCACGCCGCACATGTGACTCCGGAGGAAGACCGGGCAGGACCGCGTCTCAACAGGGGTGGATGCGAGAGGGTTCGGTGCCCGCGTTCGGTCTTGCGGAGTGCGGCTTTAACAGGCTGGATGAGGCCCCTGCCCGCGGGTTGACGGTCCAGGCACGTGCGGTCGGTTCCTCGGTGATGCGCTTCTCATGGGCGTCCCCAGGGCCTTCCTCTGGCACAGCCTTGGGCAACAGGCAAGCCGCTGCACCGCAACCCTCCGATCCGGGGCCGATCTCCTGTCGGCCGACGAGTCATGGCCAAAGCAGCGAGCGGGCGTGGGTGAGCTCGGCAGCGCTTGCCAGTGCGGTGCCGTGCCATCCGGCCATTGACGCGCGTGGCGGAGGCTCACACGCACGAGTGAGGCGGAACCGTGGACTGATCAGAGCGCGAGGCCTTGGACGCCCTGGGCCGACGGCGAGTGGTGCGCTGGGGTGGGCGGCCAATCAGCGTAGTGCGGAGTTGCGCTGCACAAAAAACCAGCTCCATATACCCCCGGCAGGGCGGCTCGACCGGCTGCCATCGGCATCGGTCACCCGCAGCGACCGCAAGCACTTCGACCGAGGCCTGGACGGGGCGCGCAGCCCGTATGCAGGAGCTCCGAGAAGTCGGAGCTCCCAGGTACGCGCGTACGGGCTTCCCGCGCCCGAGAGCGGAACGGCGCGCGCCGGCGGGCGGGCTTCCCGGAGCGCCGGAGAACGGTTGGCGGGACTAGCTGGACCGGTCGGGTCAGCCCGGGCTCTGGCTGTCGCTGAGGTTCGAGGGCAGGGGGTCGGCGAGGTAGTGCTGGATGGTGGGGGCGAGGAGGTCGGTGACGGAGTCGGCGGGGAGGGTGGCGATGGCGCCCAGCTGCCAGATGTAGCGGTTCATGACCATGCCGACGATCTGGGTGGAGATGAGGCTGGCCCGCAGGTTGCGTTCGGTGTCGGGCAGGGTGTGGGAGACGACGGACAGCACACGAGTTCGGAGAACAGCTGCCGCAGGCGTTGCAGGGCGGCGGGTTCCTGGGCGGCGGTGAGGATGATGGAGCGCAGGATCTCGGCGGAGACGGGGTCCTCCCACAGGTTCAGGGCGGCCTGCACGAAGGCGTGCCCCTGGCGGTCCATGGGCTGTTCGGCGGCGGCCACGCCACGGGCGGCGCTGGATGCGCGGCTGCAGCAAGAAGCGAACCTGACGTTCTTCGAGTACATGGTGCTGGCGGTGCTGTCCGAGCTCCGTCCTGCCAGGACTGGAGGACGCGTTCGGCTGACCCCCATTAGGGCCGACCGTCAGTCGGGCGGCTCCGGTACCACCGGACGCTCGCCGGGGCACGGCTCGGGCGGTGCCGGGGGAGGCTCGGGCGGTTGCTCGTCGCGGCCGGCGGGCTGTGGAGCGCGGGGCACCGGATCCGGGCTCTTCGGTACGGGCGCGGGACCCTCCGGCTCAGGCTCTGTGGTCCACGCCATCAGGCTCTCACCTCGGTTGTCCGAGCCGGGCTTCGTCATCACGCCATGCCCGGCGATCAGCCCCGTCGACGCGCCTTCCCACGCCGCTCAGCGTCAAACGGCATCACGCGGGTGCGACCCCGGCCATCCCGCGCGCCCGTGTACGCCGGACGGTGACGAGGGAGCGCCCTCACCCGTGTGCTTGCTGCCTTCCGCGGTGATGGTGGAACTCGGACTGTACGGGCTGCTGCGCCTGTACTGGACGGTGTTCTCCGGCCCGGCCGGCAGTCTCGCCGAGGCCTTCCGCACCACCCCCGTACGGGTGTTCGCGGGCCGCGGCGCACCGATGCCGACCCGGCGGACGGGCCCGGAGACCACCGGCACGGACGAGGAGCCCGAGATCCGCGACCCGCGCCGCAGCGTCCCGGGGCCGATGGTCGCGGTCCGCTCTGTACTGCTCGCAGGCTCCCTGACACTCGGCGTGGTCCCGTCGGTGGGACGCGCCCTGGCCGAGGCGGCCGTCCTGTTCTGCGATGCGTCCGGGTACCGGGACGCCGTGGCGGGTCGTGACGTCACGCCCTCGGGGCCCCCACCCCGAGACCGTCTGGACCGTCGTCCGAGCCGCCCTCGCGGCCCTGTCAGCCGGGGCCGCGGTGGCGCTGGCCACCGCCGAGCTCTGGGGGCAGGCCCTGCGGGGTCCGGCGGCACGGCGTACCGCGCAGTGGGCCGGACAGGTGACCACGTAGGCGATCGTGCCCCTGAGGCGGCGCACTCGGGGCACGTTGGCGATTACGTGGCCTGGCTGGTGGCGGGGACGGCGGCGCTCCTGGCGGCCTTCGCCGCCCGGACCCGACTGCTCCCGCTCATACTCCTGCTCCTCGATCCCGATGGCCTCCTCCAGGTCCCTGTGGGCCGTGCCCAGGGCGCCCCCCTGCTGCTCCAGCCCGCAGCGCCCCGCCGAACCGCGTCCCTAGGCGGGGACACGTACGGCGGGCCGCCGTACGCGGAGTGCGCCGGTCACGTCAGGTCCGCAGCAGCCGGCCGAAGAAGGACCGGTACTTCTGCAGGGCCAGCCGAAGGTCCTCGGTGGCCACCTGCTCGCCCGACTGCCACTGGCTCTCCAGTTCCCTCTTGTGTTCGGAGAAGGTCCCGGCGAGGGTCTGCATGACCTCGGCGACCAGGCCGTCGGCGTCGCGCACCGCACCCTGCGGGTCGTCCACGAAACGGGCCTGGATCTCACCCCAGGTCTTCTGGTACTCCGCCGCCTCCCGCTCGGGGAGCAGCGCCTCTGCTTCCTCGGGCGGGACGGACGCCGTCCCCTTCCCCTCCGCGGCCGGGGTCTCCTCGGCGGCCGCTTCCGTGTCGGTGACGTCCGCCTTCTGCCGCATCTCGTCGCGGTCCTCCTCCCGAGTGTCGTCGGCGGTGGCCTCACCCGGGTACACCTGCTGCGGCTCGCCGCCTCCGGCGTGGGCCAGCTGCTCGGTGGTCAAGCTCTGTTCCTCTGTCCGCTGTTCTTCGTCCCTCTGCATCTCGGGTCACCTCGTCGTTCCGACCAGTTCGTCGAAGAGCGCGCGGTAGTGCACCATGGCCCCGCGCAGCTCCTCCGTGGTTGCCTGCCCGCCGCTGCTGCGGACGTTGACCTCGTGCGCCGCGCGGTAGTGCTCCAGGGTCCGTCCGTGTTCGACGGACAGTTCGCGCAGCTGCATCTCGTATCCCTCGGTCGGGTAGCCGCGGTCCCGCATCAGGCGGGTGACCAGCTCATCCGCCTGCGCGACCGCGCCTTCGGGCCGGTCGACGAAGCGCTGCTGGACGGTGGTCCACGCGTCGGTGTAGCGGTGCCGCTCCTCCGCGGGGAGTTCCCTGATGTCGAGGTTGTCGTGCTGGACCTCGCGGTCCCGCAGTTCCGCGTCGGCGGCGTGCTTGCTGCCCGCGCTTTCCACGGTCCGGTCGTATTCCGGGCCGAACCGCTCCTGCAGCCGGCGCCGCCGCCGGAACATCCACGCAGCGAGGGCGGCGAGGATCAGTACGACGGCGACTGGGATCAGGACGGCAAGAAGTGTGCTGGTGGACATCGAATCCTCCGCAGGGCCGTCTCCATTGTTCCGGTGTTCGACGCAACGGCGCCTGCCCTGAACCCGCCCGCTCAAACAGACGTGTGCTGGCCGGAGCGGCTCCTACCAGGGCAACCCTCGGCATGTCGCTGCCCGGTGAGCGGGCGGCGGCCGCCGCGGCGGCGGCCACGGAGTTCGAGGCAGCGCTGCGGGGCGGAGACGTCCGGAGGGCCGGGTCGCCTTCAACGAGGAGCAGTTGCGCGAACTGCAGGAACCGGCCGGCCGGGCCGCGTACGTCACGTCCCCCGAGTTCTGGAAGCGAATCCTCCAGAACTGGCAGTCCGAGCTGCTCGCAGTGGCCTCCATAGCCATCTTCTCCGTCTACCTGCGCCAGCGCAGGCTCACCCGAGTCGAAGCCCGTCGGAGCGGCCCACACCGCTACCGGTGTCGAGGGCTGAACCCCCGTTGGGGGGAGAGGTGGTACAGCGCGAAGGCGCGGTCGATGACGGGCATGGCGACGTTGCGCACCCGTACCCCGCCTGCCGTGACGCCGTGTTCCGTGCCGAGGTGGGCGTGCCCGTGGACGGCGAGGTCGGCACCCGCCTCGTCCAAGGCCTCCGCCAGGAGGTAGCTCCCGAGGAAGGGATGGATCTCCGGCGGCTCGCCCGCCAGCGTGTCCCGCACCGGCGAGTAGTGCGTCAGCGCGATCCGCAGCGCACAGCCGTCGGCGCGCAGCTCGCGCAGCGCCAGGCCCAGCCCTTCCGCGCAGGTCCGGGTGTACCGGATGAACGCCTTCATCTCCGGCTCGCCGAACTCGCTCGCGCTGCGCCCGGCGAAGCCCCCGCAGAACCCCTTGGTGCCCGCGACACCGACCCTCGTACCGCCGATCTCGAGGACCACACCTTCGCCCTCCAGGACGCGGACCCCCTCCTCGGCCAGTTCCCGGACGACGAGATCCTGCTGATCGCTCTGGTAGTCGTGATTGCCGAGGACGGCGACCACGGGCAGCGGCAGCCCGGACACCTCGCGGGCCACCACCCGGGCCTCGTCGGGCGTGCCGTGCCGGGTGAGATCACCTGCCAGCAGCAGCAGGTCCGCGCAGTCTCCGAGGGTGTCGAAGGCCGGGCGCAGCAGGCCCGCGCTGCCGGGGCCGAGGTGGATGTCCCCCACGGCCGCGACGCGGATCACGACAGCTCCTCGGCGTGATCGGGAGGGTCCGCGCGGCTCACGGTCAGGTCCTCCTGCCAGTGCACCCCCGCCAGTTCCTCCACGGCGATCCGCAGGACGGCCGCCCGGGCGTCGGCCCCGGAGACGTTCCCCCAGATCAACGCCCCGGCCCCGCGCACTTCGATGCGTACGCCGAGCTCGGAGACGTCCTCCCGCGCCAGGCGCTCGCGCAGGTGCTCCACGCGGTACTCGATGTTGTCGGCGTTGTCGGCAGACGTCATGGTGTCGCCTCGCGGGGGTCGATGACCCGGAGCCGTTCCAGGAGGTACAGGAAGGCGTCGGGCAGCGGGTCGGCCCGGTGGGCGCGGTGGAGCCGGTCCCAGTCGATCTGCTCCCTCAGCATCCGGGCCATGGGCAGCAGGTCCCCGAAGTCGCAGTAGTGCTCGCACAGAGCGGCCAGCCGGCTGTCCATGAGGTCGGTGGGTGAGAGGACCGGCATCCAGACCGAGTCCACCGCCTTCACGGCCGCCCGGTCGAGCAGTTCCGTGCTGACGGGCTTCCGGGCGAGCTCGAAGATCAGATCGATCTCCTCCCCGCCGGAACTTCCCTTGACCAGCCAGTCTTCCGGGGCCCTGCGGATGGCGATGCCGCCGTCTTCCAGCGCCTGGAGGACGGCGCTGGCGTCCTCGTGCCGGACGCAGAAGTCCGTGTCGTGCTGGAAGCGGGCCGGCACTCCGTGTGCGAACGCGGCCACGCTGCCGGCGAGTGCGAACGGCTGCCCGGACTGCTTGAGCAGCGCTGCCACGTGTTTGGTGACCTCCAGGATCGCCTGGGTGTGGTCCTTCGGCAGCTGACCCTCGGAGAGGGCCGGGGGGCCGATGCCTTCCGCGGGAGGGAGACCGCCCGGGTAAAGGAGAGGATGACTGCTCATGGGGGCCTCGCTCACTCACGGCGACAACGCCCGCCCTTACGGGGAAACGAGTACGTGCTCGGGACGGGCGATGGGCCCTGCGGGGCCCCCGCCGTCACGGCTGGCGCCTAACCGTTTCCGGACCCTTCGAAACCCCGGCGGCGTCGTGCGGAGCGCGGCGGTCGTGGGGAGTGGGCCGAGGCCGGGCGGGTAGGGGTCCGCCCGGCCACGGACTCGTCCCGGAGGCAGACGTCCTGGAGGCAGAGATGAACCGCGCCGCGCTGTTCGACGTCGACGGAACCCTCACCGACATCAACCACCTGCACGTCGCCTGCTGGTACCTGCGGTTGATCGGCGTCATCCCCCTCCGTCCCCGAGCAGGACGGCCGGCTCACCCTCCCGATGAATCCGATCGGGCGGATCACGGCCTTGGCCGCCGAACTGCGCCGCGCCGGCGGCGACCGCGTGGCGGTGTACGGCCTGGAGAACCCGGCCGGAACCCCCGTCTACGTGCACGTCAAGGTGTGCGTGATCGACGACGTGTGGGCCTCCGTCGGGTCCGACAACATCAACCTGCCTTCGTGGACGCACGATTCGGAACTCAGCTGTGTCGTGCTCGGCCAGAGCCCGGACCCGGGGGACGCGCTCTGCGCCCCGGTGACGGCCTTCGACGCCTTCGGGGCCGCCGCCCGCAGCCCTGGACGCCTGGCACGAGGGCGGCGGCCGCGGTCCCGAGCCGCCGGGACGTCTGCGCCGGTACGTTCCGCCGGATCTGCCCACGGCGAAGAGGGTGCTCGCGACTCCGCACCACTTCCTCGTCGACCCGGACGGACGGCCGCCGGGGATGCGGCGCCGCAACACGTTCTGAAAGCGCGGTGTCCCGTGGCCGTATGGCGTCAGGATGAGGGTAGGCGCCGGGGGTGGTGAGCTATGTGAGCCCCGGCAACTCTCGTGACAGCCGGTACATCACCACCCGGATCACCACCGACGCGCGCGACGGCTACCCGGTAGAGTCCGGCCGCTACCGCCTGGTGGTCAGCCGGGCCTGTCCGTGGGCGAGCCGGGCGGTGATCGTACAGCGGCTTCTCGGGCTGGAGCAGGCTCTACCGATGGCCGTCGCCGGGCCTGTGCACGACGAGCGCAGCTGGAGCTTCGACCTCGATCCCGGCGGGCGTGACCCGGTGCTCGGCATCGAGCGGCTCCGGGACGCCTACCTCGCGCGCGACCCCGGCTATGACCGGGGCATCACGGTGCCGGCCATCGTGGACGTCCCGAGCGGGAAGGTGGTGACCAACGACTTCGCGCGGATCACGGTCGACATGTCGCTGGAGTGGACGCAGTACCATCGCCCAGGGGCTCCGGAACTGTATCCGCCCGCACTCCGGCCGCAGATCGACGCCGTGAACGAACTGGTCTACCGGGACGTCAACAACGCCGTCTACGAAGCCGGGTTCGCCGGCAGCCAGGAGGCGCTCGTCATGGCGCCCCCTTCCCGCTGCTGGAGTCCGGCCCCCGCGTCCCGCCCATGATTCGCCGACCGAGACGAATCTGGCACGCGCCACCCCGGCACTCGGCTTCTGGGCCGTGCGGGTGGACCCGTGCTGCTGGACCGGTAGAAAGGTGAGCCCGGCGCGGCCGGGCGCGTAGCCTCCGTGGCCGGGGGACGGCACCCATGTCAGGAGCCGGCTCCCCGTCGGCGGGCCGGTACGGCGACGAGCCGGGGCATACGAACCGGCTGGAGGCGGCCCGGCTCCGAGCCATCACGGATGCGTTCGACCCCGACACTGAACAGCGGCTTACCGCGCTGCGAGTTCCGGAGGACGGGCGCTGCCTCGAGGTCGGTGCGGGGACCGGAACGACTGATGTGTAGCTCGCCGCCCACTGTCCGCGCGGCCACGTGCTGACTCTACTGACGAGTAGCTAGATTGCTGGGGATGGCGTGAGGCCGGCCCTCCCGGTGTGGGAGCGTCTTGCCGACGCCCCGGCCCTGAGTCGTTTGTCTGCTGCCGACACCCTCGAGGTGTGTTCTCGTCCGAGGCTAGTCGCGCTGCTGGCACGTGTGAGGCGGTGGTGGGGGTCCTGCCGGTCGTGTGTGCGGGCTGGTAAGGGGCCGGGAGGTCCGGCTGGTCAGTCGGCCAGGGTGGCGAAGCAGGTGGTCCCGGTGTGTCGGGAGAACTTGCGGAGGTGTTCCCGGCCGTTGCGCCATGCATACGGTTTCCGCCCGTCCAAGCTGCGCGGCTTTCGTATCGGGCCGAAGAGGGGGATCGTGGAAGGAGATCCTGTACGCACCCACTCCCGCCCGGGCGCCGCTCGGACGGTGACCTCGGCAACCGCACAACTAGTCCGGGAGGCACACCATGCGTAAGGTCATCGACTGCAGGGACTACCCCAGCGAAGCCAAGTGCACCCTGACCATCGCGGGCGAGGAAGAGGAAGTGGTCCGGGCGGCCACCGAGCACTCTGTGTCCGTGCACAGTGAGGTCGACACGCCGGAATTCCGTGCCACGCTGCGGACCATGCTGAAAGACGAGGTGCCGCAGCACGCCTGACCGGACCCGCGCCCTGACGTGCAGCGCCGTTCTGGCCGGGGTCTTCGACGCGCGGAGTCTGCCGATGCCCACCGCTCCGCTACGGGCCGCCCTCGCCGTGGCGTGGCGACTGCGTCTGGTTCCCGCCTCTCCCGGCCTCTTCGACGCCGTGCTGCGCCTGCCGCTCATGGACTGCTCCCGGGCGCGCGAGGAACTCGCGTGGGAGCCCCGTCGCACGTCCGTGGAGGCCTTCGAGGAGTTCCTCTCAGGGCTGCGGGGCGGAGCGGGCATGGAGACCGCGCCCCTGACCCCGGACCGGGCCCTCACGGGGCGATGAGGTGAGTACGCGGACCCGGGCGCCGCGGATTCGACCTTGTGGCCCGCAGCCGAGGACGAAGGGCTCAGTCGGCGGCTCCCCACCGAGGCCAAAACGTCCCTGCACTCCTACTGGGCGCGCCCGCACGGCAGCCGGAGCCACCTGCGAGGGCGTGCGAGCGTGCCGCACCGCGTGGACGCCCTCGGCGTGCGCCGCACTCTCGGGGAACCCGGCTTCCTCCAGGATGGTGCGCACCGCGGTCAGGAACTCGTCATGATCATTCACGGTGCGCACCGTAGGGGGAGCCGGGGTACAGGGACTCGTCGATTCGCATCGCCCGGCCTTCCCCGGAGTCGCTGGTCAGCGCGTCATGGGGGCTTGAGGGCTCGCGCAGCGCCGAGCGGTTCTTGTCCCAGGCCGCGCGGATGTGGGCGGTCAGGCGGTCTTCCAGCAGGAGGGTCGCGGCGCAGCCGAAGGCGATGTCGGCCTCCAGTCCGGGCTCCTCGGCGAGCAGACCGCCGATGACCTCGCCGCGGACGACCTGTTCGTGGACGGCGTCGGCTTCCACGTGCTCGGCGTAGAAGTGTTCGGCGGCCGGGCCGGCCCCGCACCTGCGCATGGCCTTGGCCAGGCGTCGGGAACCGGGCGACGAGGTGACCTCGACGCAGGCGAAGTGGCCGACGAGGGCTCCGCGCAGCGTCCGGTGAAGGCCGAGAAGCGACATCAGGTTGACGGTGGCGAGCAGCGGCGCGGGGGCCCGGTCGAGGTAGCGGCCGTACGCGGGGTTCAGACCGAGGTCGGCCATCAGGTCGGCGAAGAGCCGGGCGTGGATCCGTTCGGGGCGGCCCGCGCCGAACTCGTCGTACTCGATGGCGACCATCGCGGCTTTGGCGCGCCCGGTCAGCCGGGGGATGACCCAGGCGTGCGGGTCCGCCTCCTTGAGGTGGTACAGGGACCGCAGGGTAGCGTACTCGCGCAATTGCCACAGCTCGCCCTCGGTCTCCAGATAGTGGCTGAGACTGCCGCTGAGGTCCACCGGCTCGAGGAGCAGCGGGGCGAAGGCCTCCTCCACGGAGCGTGGGGCGCTGGTGAGGTCCATCCGCAGTGCGTGGAGGAACCGGTCCTCCAGGACACGGCGCAGGCGGAGTAGGTCCGGGTCCCATTCGAGGTCGGCCGCGACGCCTTCGAAGCCGCGGTAGTGCAATTCGTAGAGGAGGAAGAGGGCGAGCTGCAGGTCCTCGCCCGTGGGGTCGGCCCGCAGGACGGCGGCGGCGATGGCGTCGGCCGTGTCGTGGAGTGGCGGCCGGCCGCTACGCAAAGCGTCCACCACTGTGCGGGAGAGCGGGCCGCGGCCTTCCACAAGGGCGGGTCCGGGTGCCGTGTCCGCCGCGGGGGAGGCGCGGGGGCCGGTCATGAGGCGCTCCACCAGGATGATCCGCCGCCGGGCGCGAGGCACCGGGCGATCTCCCGCAGAACAGTGCGCGGGGTGGGTGAGTGGTACAGGCAGAACGCGGCGACCGCCAGGCTGGTCCGCCCCGTAGGCAAGGGCAGCTGGTGGAAGTCCGCGCTGATCGTGTGCACGGGCAGGCCTCGGGCGCGGGGCCGGTCACGGGTCGCGGCCAGCAGGGCAGCGGACGCGTCCACGGCGCACACCCGTGCCGCCGGCAGCGCTTGCGCCAAGGCCAGCGCGGACGCGCCCCGCCCGCAGCCGATGTCCAGAACGATCCCGTCTGCGGGCTGGGCTGCGACCGCGTAACCGGCGATCACCTGAGGAGCAGGGAGTCCGCTGATCTTCGCGGACATCAGCGCACCGGTACGGTCGGCAAGCCGCTGCTGATCGGCGTACAGGCTGCCGGTGACCAACTGGTCGAGGAACGGGAGGTGTCAGACACGGTCCGCACCCCCGTCCCGCCGCGTCCGGGCTACGCGTCCTGCGTGGCCTTCAGCCAGGCCAGCAGGTCGAGGGCCTGCCGCCTGCTGGTCACTGTGCGCACGGTGGCGCCCGTGGCGTGCTCCTTGATCAGCTTCTGCACGCGAGGGGCCATGGTCTTGCGATAGCCCCAGACGTACTTGACGAAGTTCCAGGTGATCCGGTCGTACACCCCCGTGCTGTCGTTCTGGCCGCCGCCGTAGCGCAGGCGCCGCTGTGCGATGCCCCACAGACAGACTGCCGGAGGGATGTCCAGGAAGATCACCATGTCCGCGGCGCGGAGCCGGATCGGGAGCGTGCCGGCGTAGTTTCCCTCGATGACCCAGGAGGGCGCCTCCACCAGCTCTTCCTGGATCGCGGCGAACTTCTCCTTGTCCAGGGTGTTCCACTCGCTGTCGTAGTACACGGCGTCCAGGTGCGTCACCGGGGCGCGGTAGTGGTCTGCGAGCTGCTTGGACAGGTACGTCTTGCCGCTGCCTCCGCAGCCGATCAGGGCGATTCGCATGGGATGAGACGCTACCGATTCGAGCTGGTGTGGTGGGTGGGGTTTCCATTCTCCCCCTCTCTCGAGCATCGAACGTGTTGTCGATGACTTTGAGCTGCCTGGAGAGCCGGAACAGGTCCAGCCTGCAGAGACACCCTCCAGCAGACGGGCCCGGTCGGCATGCGACATGCCCGACAGGGTGCGCGTCATATCGGACACCTGATCGCCGTCAGGCGTGGAAATCATCCGGGACCACCAGGGCCGCCGACCGGTAGTGCGCTGGGGTGATCGGTGCACACCCGGCCAGCACTGCCTCGAAGATCCCCTGCGCGTACTGGCCGCTGGCGGCGTACCGGTCCGGCGCCAGCATCACCGTCGCGTGCGCTTCCTCGTGCAGGGTTTCCGACACCAGCTGGCCCACGTCGTCTATCGCAACGGCGCCCGCGTGCCCGTCGCCGTCTGGACGGAGGCGGCGACCTTGGGGAAGAGCGCGGTGGCCTACAACGCGGGCACCCTCAACCGCACTTTGAGGCCGGCGTTGCCTACGTGGAGGTCCTCGACGGCATGGACTGCGGGTGGGTCAGTCACCAGGACCCCGACAAGGCTGCGCGCACCATCCGCAGGGTCGAGGAGGCCGCCGAGTTCTCCATCGCCCACCCGCGCTGTCGGCGGTCCTTCGGCCCGCGTCCCGATATCGAGCCCGGCTCCGTGGAGGCCGAGTCACCTGCCGGTTCTCCCCGTCGGAGCCCCATAGGACGCTGAGCGTCACGAGGGGTGGCAGGCGAAATGATCAGGAGGTGTGTTCTGTGATCCTTGTGCGCCGGGCGGGGCGCCTCCCGTATCGTCCCGTCGGTGACCATCACCGCAATCACCGACAAGATCCATATTTCGGACGGCGAGTTGTCCAGGCTCGCCGACACGTTCAGGATCGGCACTGTCCATGAGCGACGTCACCTGCCTGATGGCCTGATGAATGTGAACTGGCGGCTCGATTCGGCGGCCGGCGCGTTCGCCCTCAAGCGCGTGACGGATGTCCCGTTGGAGCGGCTGCGCCGGAATCTCGGCGTACTCGGCATGCTCGGCGATCATGGTCTTCCGGTCTGCGCGCCGATCTTGACTGGCGACGGGTCCGCCGTGGCCGAGACTTCCAGCGGCGGGTACTGCCTGTTCCCGTGGGCCGCCGGAGAGCACATCCCGGGGGCGACTCTCACGCTCGGGCAGGCGTCGGCGCTCGGCGGGCACATCGGGCGGCTTCACGTCGCGCTCTCGTGGGCCGCTGATGGCCGCATGCTGCCCAGGACGCCGGATTCCCTCACCCTGGACGTGACGAGCGCCGAGCGAGCCTCGCAGAAGGCGCAGCGACTGTCGGCGGCCGTCGAAGAGCAAGGCAGCGGGGACGCCTTCGACCTGGCAGCTGCGGACGCGCTGGAGGCGCGGCGGGAGATGATCGCCGCGCACGCCGAGCTGATGCCTGCCGATGGAGTGTCGGTCGGCCCGTACGGCTGGACCCATGGTGATCTCCAGTACCGGAACCTGCTGTGGTCCGGCGGCGAGCTATCGGCGGTCCTGGACTGGGACCGGGTCGCCGTCCGCCCGTATGCGGAAGAGGTGGTACGGACGGCGCAGGTCCAGTTCGGAGGGGAGAACGGGTTTGATCTTGAGCGGGTATCGGCGTTCGTGGCTGGCTACCGGTCGGTTGCGCCATTGTCGACTGCCGCGCTGGCGGACGCGGTGCACCGGCTGTGGTGGAAGCGGCTGACGGACTTCTGGCAGCTGGAGTTCCACTATGACAAGGGTGACCACTCGTGCGACGAGTTGTTCACCCAGGACGAGGCGCTTCTTCACTGGTGGACGGCCCGGATCGGCGAGGTCGAGGCGGCGTTCATGTCGGCGTGAGGCCGAGGGCGGCGAGCTCCGGCACAACGGGGCGGGTGTAGCGGGCGGCGTCGAGTCGGGCCCGCTCGCCTGCGCCGCGGTGGTCTGTGGTTCGGATCGCGGCTGCCCATTTCTCGGCGTCGGCTTCGGCGGGGAGGACGGTCCCGCTGGCGCCGACGGCTTCGGGGATGCCGCCCCGGTCGGTGCCGATGGTGGGCACCCCGTGCAGGCCGGCTTCGATGATCACCCGGGGGAATGCGTCCTCGACCACGGACGGCACGAGCAGGAGCCGGTGCGCCCGGTAAAGCGGGGCCATGTCGTACACGCGGGGGACGTACGTCACGTTCGGGTACCGGTGAAACTCGGCGGATGTGTTCCACCAGCCCTCGACCAAGGTGAAGTGTTCCTCCGGCATCGCTTGGATCAGGCCGTGCATGAGCTGTGATCCCTTCGCGGGGATCGGGTTGACCATGAGGACCGGGCCGCCGGTGCGGGCGGTGTTTACGGCGCCGGGGCTGGGCTGTGTGAACGGCGGGTGCCACAGGGCCATGCGGGTACCGGCTGGGTGGCCGGCGCGGTGAAGCGCGAATTCCGAGACCGCGAGCCCGACGTGGGGGCGGCCGGCCAGGACGCCGAGGCCGGTGGCGGATACTGAGTGGCAGATCCCTGTGGTGAGCGCGTGGGCGCGGGTGGCGGCGGCGATCTCTGCCGCGCCTTCCTGTGACGTGAAGACGACGTCGGGGCGGAGGTCGGTGAGGAGCGTGGCGAGCGTGGAGGGGATGCGGGTCTGCTGGACGGCTATGCAGTCCACGCCGTTCCACCAGTAGCGCACGGCGCCGCTCACGGTCTCGTGTGGGGTGTCGTTGGTGTCGAGGTAGGTGGTGATGTCGGTGAGCTGTCCGGGGCCGTCCCACGGTGGCTCGTGGGCGCCAAGGTAGACGACGCGCCACCCGGCGGCAGCGAGCTGTTCAGCCAGGAGCTGTTGCGTCACTTCGGCCCCGCCGATCAGGAACGGGGGCGGGGTGCGGCGCCAGGCGATGAGGGCAGTGGGCATCATTTCGTCCAGTGGAGTATCAGGGCGCGGGCGGCTTCGGCGACGTCGGTGGGGGTGGTGTCGGCGGGCAGCAACGTCACTTCCCGGGAGACGGGTTCGGCGCCTGGCGTGGGGGTGGTGAAGTAGGCGCGGGCGTGTTCGAGGAACGCGGGGTTGTGGAGGAAGTAGTCGGACTCCGCAGCCGCGTGCCCGATGATCTTCCGCCGCAGGTGCAGCGTCTCGGGGGGAACGTCGAGATAGATGGTGTGATCGGGCCTGAGGTGCGACATGCCGGCGAGCTGTGCTCGCAGCAGGGCGTGAACGTCGTAGCCGTAGAGTTGGTCGAGGGCGTACGCGTGCGCGAGGAGGGTGTCCACGGACCGGTCCAGGATGATGAGGTCGGCGGTGGACTTGGCGACGGCGGCGACCCGGTCGGCTTCGATCTCCATGTACGTGTCGAACGCTTCGATCTGCTCGGCGGCGGAGCCGGTGCGCGCGGGTGGGATGTCCTCGCGGCGGTCGATGTGGTCGACGTAGCAGGCGGACACGAAGGCGTGGGGGCCGATGCCGCGCATGCCTCGGAGCCGTTTGATTGTGGAGGACTTGCCGCCGTAGGAGGCGCCTTCGAAGGCGACGATGGTCACGTCAGTGCTCCGTCCGGTAGAAGCGTTCCGCGTAAAGGCCGCCGTCGAGGAGGTCGGCGGCGACGGTCCAGGCATGGCGGATCGGCCGGTTCTGCTTGCGTGGCGGGCTCATCTGCGATCCGTGCATCCGCAGGACGGTGACCTTGTCGAGCACCACGGGCGTGATGCCGACCAGCTCGGGCCTCAGCGCGCGGCTGCCGTGCCGGGTGTTGAACAGGTGGTGGTCGCAGCCTGCGAGCGCGTAGGTCGACCAGAAGGCGAGGTCTTCCCAGAACCAGCGGCAGCCGAGCCGTACGGCGGCGTCGTGAACCAACAGGTGGTCGGGGTGGCGGGTGACGGCTGCGGGGGCGAGGAGTTCAGCGCCGGGGTTCTGCGCGACGAGCGCGCGGAGGCCTTCGGTGATCTGATCGAGGTGACCGGGTTCGTAGGCCCGGTAGGGCGGGTCGGCGTCCTTGCTGCCCAGGAGACGGCGGGCGGCTCCGAACGGAGCGAGCGCGGCCGCCCCTTCGCGGGCCCGCAGCTCCGACACGGCTTCCTCGGTCGGGTAGTTGGCTTCCGCCGAGGGGTGGACGCTGCGGGAGCGGGAGAAGACGGTGACGACGGTCAGCGGTCGGGGTCGGGCGAGGAATGTGCCCGAGGCGGACAAGGCGAAGTCGTCGTGGTGGGGCTCGATGGCGAGGACCGGCCAGCCGGTAGGGGTGCGGTACTCAATGTGGTGGATGGCCCCGTCGTAGGGGGCGGTGAGTTCCAGCACCTGGTGGTCACCGGCTGCGTGCCGGGCGGCCAGGCTCGCGCTGTGGGCGGCATGGGCGCGGTCGATGTCGTTGGGGAAGGTGTAGATACCGGACGCGTCGGGGACGGGCAGGTGGGTCATCGCACGGTGCTCCCGTACCAGTGGCGCCACATCCGGGGCGAGGCCAGGCGCAGGCGGGCGGTGAGGGGGTTCTGCCACCACAGCATCCGCGCCGTGGACCACTGGTCGTAGCGGCGGGTGGAGGGGCGGACACGGAGGTCGTCCAGGACGGTGACGGGGCGGCCGGTCTTGTGGCCGTGGGCGGTGAGCCGGGCGAAGAACTCGACGTCCTCGCTCATCAGTAACTCCGCCCTGTATCCGCCGACTGCCTTGAACGCATCGGAGGTCGCGAACTGGGCGACGCCCTGTGCTCCACCACGTCGGATGCGGTAGTGGTCCCAGTAGGCGCACAGCAGACGGGCGCCGAGGCGAGCGGGGGTGTAGAGCGGGGGATCGCCCCGCCGGCGGCGCCCGCGTCAACGGCGGCGGTGGCGGCGGTGAGTGCGTCGAGGGGGAGGGCCACGTCGGCATCGGTGAAGAAGAGCAGGCTGCCGGTGGCGGCCGAGGCGCCGGTGTTGCGGACGGCTCCGATGCTGCGGACGGTCTCGGTGACGACGCGGGCGCCGAGCTGGCTGGCGACGGCGGGGGTGGTGTCGGTGCTTGCGTTGTCCACCACGATCACTTCCCCGTGCCGCCGGTGGCGGCCTGCCAGTGGTCGAGGGCTGCGAAGACGGTGGGGAGGTAGCGGGGAAGGTAGGCGACTTCGTTGTGGGCGGGGATCACCACCGACACGAACGATGTGGTCATCTGGGGCTCCTCACGGTGCGCGGGGTGTGGAAGAAGCGGGGGTGCTCGTGGGCGAGTTCGGCCAGGCGGCGGGTCCAGCGGGAGCGTTCTTCGCCGGGCGGACTGGTCGCCTGGCAGCGGGCGGTGTGGAATACGCACCAGGCCGTAAGGCGGGCGTCATCCAGGGCGAGGGGGTAGGCGCCGGTGACGGCGAGGCGGCCGCGCAAGGAGACGGCGCCGGCCATCACCAGGGCCTGCGCGACGTCGGCTTCTCGTGGGCCGGGGGTGGCGTCGGTGAAGTCGATCAGGTGCCGGGTGGCCTCCGGCCCGGCGATGATGATGTTGTCGTAGTGCACGTCGCCGTGGCACCACACGAGCGGCACCGACGCCGGGGTTTCGGAGATCACTTCGAGGGCGGGCGCGATGGAGCCGGCGGTTTCGGCGTCGCGACGACGCAGGGTCGTGACGTCCTCGAAGAACGGGCGTCGGGGTGTGCGCGGGGCAACAGGGGCCCGGTGAAGGCGGCCCAGGAGGCTCCCGACATTCCGCAGGGCGCGGTCAGCGGTGACCTGCCCAGTGCGGACGGCAGCGCCAAGGGTGAGTCTCCCCAGGTCTTCGGAGATGAGGGCGGTGGCGTCGGTGCCGGTGATCCGGCCCGCGGCGAGGATGCGGGCCGTGGGCACGGCGACGGCGACGGCGCGGATGGCGGCGGCTTCGGTCACTGCGTTGCGACGGGCGATGGACGCGTAAAGCTTGACCACCACCGTGCGGCTGTCAGCGAGAGCGGCGCGGTAAACGGCCGTGCGGCGGCCGTTGGCGAGACGTTCGGCGGTCAAGGGTCGGATGGCGAGGAGGCTGGTGCAGGCCCGGACCACGACCGGGGGCAGGCCGGTCACCGCCAAGCCCCCACGGCACCCAGGCGGCGCATGTGCCGACTGGTCGTCCTGAGGTGGGCGCGGTAGTCGCGGACGTCTTCGGTGGGCGGACACGTGGGTGTCCAGGGCTTCTCGGGGCCGACGAAGTGGACCAGGGCGGCAGATGGGTCCGGGCGCAGGGGGCGGCGGACCACGCGGCGCACCCACTCTCCCCGTTCGAGGAACCGGCCCGTCTCGAACTGGTTGAAGCGGGACGGGACGGGGTGGACGAGTCCGGTGCGCAGCAGCCACAGGTTCAGCGCGTCTTGGTCGTTGTGGAGTATGTGCGCCCGGTGCTGGCTCAGGGCGCGGGCCACTCCATGGCGCATGGCGGGGATGTCGGCGGTGTGGGTCCACAGCATCCCGGCGTTGTAGTACGGACGGCCGCGCCAGTCGGGCCAGCGGTCGGCGGCTCCGGGCAAGGCGGGGCTTTCGCCGACGGCCGGGTTGAACTCGTCGGCGGCGGCGCCGATCTGGCCGGGCCGGAGGACGGAGAGGGGGCTCGTGATGTCGTCGCGTACGTGTGTGTCGGCGTCCACGTAGATCAGGTAAGGACGGCGGACGAAGTCGGGGGTGAACTCGAAGCGCAGGTAGGTGGTGATGGTGATGTAGGCGTCGTCGGCCATGAGGGACATGGAAAGCGGAGGTCGGTAGGCGAGGTCGAATGACCCGAAGCCGCATCGCTTCGCGAGGTGCGCGAGGAGGAGGGCGTGCGCGGTCGGGAGGTCCATCGTGAGGACCCGCAGGGCCGCGCTGCGGCGGGCGGCGGGGGTGAGGCTGTCGGCGAGGGAGGTGATGGCCGCGAGGCCGGGGGTGAGGTAGTGCCGGTCGATGCACAGGCCGAATGCGTACACGCGGGTCGCCTTCCGGGCGTGGTGCGGTGGAGTGTCGGGGCGGTGTGAGGCGTCCCGCCCGGGGTGGCGCGGGACGGGCTGGGACGGACGGCTCTAGAGGGTGGCGCGGTCGGCGCACCGGCAGGCCCGGGCGCCCTGGTCGGTGTGTGGCTCGATGTCAGGACGGCTGGCTGCCGGCCGCCCCGGTCCGGGTGCGGCGTGGGCGCTGGCGGTGCCGATGGCGGCGAGGAGAAGACCAACTGCGACGTGCCCGGCGGCTCAAACGGCGGTCAGGAGCGCGCCGACCCGGTCCCGGCGTAACCGGTGCTGGCCGATAGCACGGTGGCCGTTCACGGGCCGTCAGGGCCGGTCTCCGGCCGGTCGTGGCGGATGTCGGAGAGATCGCTCCAGCCGGAGGCGGCTTCTAGTACGTTGCGGCGGCGGGCGTGCTGGCTGGCGGTGCGGCGAGGAAGGGAGGGAGTGGCGACCACGAGGAAGCCGCCGCGGTCACGGACCAGGGCGCCGAGCCGGTCGAAGTCGGACGGGTCGGGGGCAATGTGGGCGGGGTCGGCGACAACGATGCCGCGGACCATGCCGCTGCCTAGGGCATCGGTTATGGCCCGCCATCCGATGCGGTCGATCACTGGCGCGTCCGGGTCCGGGTCGGACCAGGCTCCGGCCACGGGCCACAGACGGGCCTCGGCGTAGCGGCGGGCGCAGGCTTCCGAGTCCCGGACTGTGGCGGGGTCCGGGGAGGAGCTGTAGACGGCGACGGGTACGTGCCCGATGCCGCCGCCGTGCGGGTTCGTCGGCATGCTCCAAGCGTCGTGGGGCGGGGGTGACGGGCCCAGGCACGGGGCGTGGCAGCTGCCGCTATTCGTCGATGGCAGCGGTGTCATGGGGCGTGACGGTGGCCTGGCTGGGGCTGGCCGGGTACTGCTACGCCCCGTGGCAGTCAGCCAGGTGAGGGCCGGTCTGGGTGCCACGGGGCGTGCCGGTCGGAGCAGGAGGGTGTCAGTGCATGCCGAAGGGGACTCCGGCGGCGTGGGCGAGGCCGCGTAGCCGGGCGACGGAGACGCCGGTGAGGCGGCTGATGATGACGCCGGGGAGCATCTGGTGGCGCACCCACCCCGGCGCCATCCTGCACACGGTGTCGAGGGCGTCGGCGGCCTGTTCCCACCGGCGGCATTCGAGGTGGGTGAGGGCGACGTCGAGGCCGTAGCGGGCCCGGGTGGACAGAGGGACGGTGTCGTTCAGGCGGACGGTGTCCATGAGGCGGAGCGCACCAGAGGTGTCGCTGAGGGCGACGGCGATGCTCATGGCCTGGGTAGCGGCATACAGCGGCCCGTACGGCTGGGCGTGGTTGCCGCGGGCGTACTCGGTGCCGATCCGGGCGGCGACGGCATGGGCCTGGGACAGGTACTCGCGGGCGGTGTCGGCGTTGGCGCCGCCGCGGGAGGCGGCGACGGCTGCATTGGTGACGAGCTGCCCGTACACCGACAGCCGGTCAGGGTCGTGTTCACTCATCTTCGGCTCGATGCGGTCGGCCTGGGCGGCCGCGAGCGCGAACCCTTGGGCGGTGCGGCCGTCGCGGAGGTTCACCCACGCCGTAGTGGCGGACAGGTGCGCGTCTCGCAGATCGTCCCCCGCCTGCACGGCGATCTGCCGACCGTAAGTGAGGGCGGCGTAGGCAAGATCTCGGGAGCCCAGAACGTTCGCCATCATCCCGGCCGTCTGGAAGGTGTCGGCGAGGAGTCCAGCCGCCTGTTCCTTCTCGCCGTGGTCGGCATGGTCGTAGCGAGCCCGCGCCTCAGGGAGGAGCCGGGTGAGGAGCACGCCGAGTTCGGTGTACTGGCCGGACCAGTAGGCGGCGTCGGCGCGGCGGACGACCGTGCGGAGCTCGTCCACGGTGCCGGGGCTGGTGTCAGCGGGGATGCCGATGGCGGCGTCGTGGGTGGTGGCAGATACAGCTCGCAGGGCGGCGCGTTCGTCGCGATCCATGGAGCGGCGGGGGGCTTGCTGGCCGAGGAGGACGGCGATGTCGGTGCCGACAGCATTGGCGACGGACAGGAGCGAGGCGATGGAGGCGGTTCCGCCGCGCTCAAGCTTGCGGATCACTCCGACGGATACCCCGGCCGCTTCCGCTAAGCCCTCTTGGGTCATGCCGCCGCGGAGAGTCTTGAGTCTTTCGCTGGTGGTGTACTCCGACCACTGCACGCGCACGCACCTCCTGTGAGGACTGAGACACGGACCGTATCGGGGGTGGGGTGGATGCCAACAGGGTTCGACCGGCCGGAGTTGACGGCTTCCGGCCGGTCGTCGGCTACCGGAGTTCAGACGGTGAGGGGAACGCTCACTCCAAGGAGGGATTCCAGCTCCGAGACGGCAGTCTCCTCATCGGTCACCAGGACTGTGGTGATGCCGATGGCGGCGGCTGGGGGAGGTTCACCGGGTGGTCATCGGCGAAAACGCACGCCTCACCGGGCAGGCCGAGCCGTTCAAGGGTGAGCTGGTAGATGGCCGGGTTGGGCTTGGCCATGCCGACCTGTTCGGAAATCACGTGGACGTCGAACAGGTCCCAGATCCCGGTATGTTCGTACGGGTTGTGGGGGCCATGCCGAAGCTGTTGGACAGCAGTGCGGCACGCAGGCCGGCCTCCCGTGCGGCCTGCGCGAGTGCGACCATCCGGCGCGCGGTCGGCACCCCCGACCAGGCCCGGCCCATCAGGTTCGCCGGGTCTACAGCGGGGCCGATCAACGGCGCCGTGCGGGTATTCCACTCTGCCTGTCCGATTTCCCCGACTTCGAGGGCAGTGTACAGCCGGCGCCCCTCGGGGTGATCGTTCAGTGTCGACCGCCATGCTTCTGGGTCGAGCCCCTGAGCTGCGCACCACTCCCGGTGCACAGGGCGCGGGTCGGCCGTGAGAACCCCGGCAAAGTCCAGGATGAGCCCCTGAAGGGCAGGGCGAGTTGTGCTGTCGGTGGGGTGCGGCATGCTGTGGGCGTCCTTTCCATGATGGCCTCACTGGGACCGTACAACCCGCGTGTCTTGAGTGTGGGGTATGAGGTAGCTCTGCGGGTGGGGGGCCTTGGCTGATGCAGGAGCCGGGCATGCTCTGATGGCTGACTTCATTGAGGCGGGAAGATTCAGCGGTCCGGCATATCCTCCTGGCAGGGTCAGGCCGAATTCCGTGCAGAACGCACTGCTCCACCAGACTGGCGTAACCGCTGAGGTGCCCACCCTTGAGCGGCCGGAGGCCGCCGAGCGGTGGCTCCTAACAGACCTGACCTGGCTGCTGAAGCTCCTGGCTGCAGTTTTTATCGGGTCGGCGTACGGGCTGTGGTAGGCGGCGATGACTTTCCTGCTGGCTGCTGTCGACTCGACGACGAATCGGGCCGCCGGCCGGGTCTTCCCTGCCAGCCGGGTCCGCGTGACCAGTGAAAGGCCGGCCAAGGGGTGCTCTCCCGCCAGTTACGGTTCCGCGAATGGAATGAGGCGATGGGGGTTACTGGTTGGCTTCGACGATCAGGCGCAGTACGTGCCGTGCAGTGGGGGAGGTGTGAGGCGTCCGTGGTTACTTCGGGGTCTCGGTGGAGGTAGGGGCTTCCAGGCGGTGCAGGACTTGTCTGGGGTCGATGTCGTTGAGCCATGCGCCGAGTCCTGCCGCCATGACAAGGGGGTCGATGCCGAGCAGTTTGCCGATGTAGTACATCTCGCGCACGGTGTATTTGATCTGGCCGTCCTGGCGCTTGCTGATCTGGCTCTTGGACATGCCGATGTAGTTGCCCAGCTGTTCGTAGGTCAGTTCTGCGCGGAGCCTTCCATGTTCTACGGCTTCGATGAATCTGAGCTCCAGCTCGGTCACTGCCTCCAGGGCCTGCTGTTTCGCCGTCTTGTCCATAGTGGGCATCATAGCGATCGTTGCTCCTGCCGCGGGCATCAGGGTCAATCCACCGGAATCCTGGTTTCTGTTAGATGCGAAAAGTTGCTCTGAGGGAAACAAAACCTGTAGTCTTGTCAACATGATCGACCGTGAGAACGAGGATGGGTCAGGAGACATCAAACGTGGTTGGGCGCCCGCGCACTCCTGGCGCTGGTTCCTGATCCGCTCCGCCAAGCACGTCCCCAAAGCCGCCAGGGATCAGTCCCAGTGGAAGTTTTTGGGCGCGTCGTTCTTCTCGATCCTCCAGGCCGTGGGTCAGGCTGCGAACGAGGACGGCACGAATGCCTTCCTGGGGATCGACACGCTCATGGCCGTGGGGCGATGCAGCAAGGACACCGTTCAGAAGGTGCTCATCGCTGCCGAGGCCATGCAACTGATCAAGAAAACGGCGAACGCGCGCGGCGGGCGGAACCCCAAGCCCGCGACCTACGCGTGCACATTCCCCCTCGGCGCCGAAACGGGGACTGGCAGGGGACTCGACTGGGAACGGGCCCTTCTTGTGCTGTCCAGCTCAGAGCACGACCGACGCCTGCGTCACAAGCGGGCCAAAGCCATAGGGCGCCACGTGCCCCCGCCTGATGAGGCCGCTAGGGATCAGCAGGAAGCGTTACCTGATGCCCTCTGTGATGGAGCGATCGAGATTCAGAAAGCGTCACATGGCGAACTCACAGGGCGTCACGCGACGGATCAGAGAGCGTCAGGTGACGCCCCTACCAGGTTCCACCAAGCCTTACACCATGAGGCGGCCGATGCAGTTGACTCACCCCAGGTGAATGAAGCCGCCCCGACCGAACAGCCCGACACATGCAGGCCGATGAACACCGCCCGTGCGCAGCAGGAACACGATGCCCCGGGACTCGCGGCCGCCAACTACCAACGCCACGTCACCATCTGCGACCGATGCCCCCGCGAGATCTGGTGCCCCCAGGGCTCCCGACTGCGGAAGTACCTCACGGTTGAGCAGAATCACAAACGGGCTCACTACCTCGGAGGCGACGAAGCGCCGTAAGTCACACAGCCACCGGAGCATCCGAGTTCCACGGATTCCAGGCCTCCCAGCAGAGTGCGGGGTACCTTACGGCGGTGCCGGGAGATATCTCATGCCGTCGGCGACCTGCCACCGACGCCCCGAGGTAATCGACGACGTCGCGGGTGATGTGGTTCTTCGCGGGGGACGCACCGACCGATTTCGTCGGGATCCTGGCGGAGAAGGTCAGCGAAGCCCGGTGATCAGTAGCGGGGCGTTTGCTCGGCATGGCGGATCCCTTCGAGCAGAAAGCATCCGTGGCGGTTGCGTACGAGGTCGGCGGAAGGCTCGGGCGAGTTCGCCCAGGCCCCGGTGATGCCCCTGATCTGGCAGACGTCCAGTGAGGCTTCCCAGCGGCGTCCCGTCTGTCCGAGAAGACGCCCTGGCATCGGAATCTGGTCCAACTGCCCGTCACACGTGAGACGGTGATCGTGATCAGGAGCTAGACCTGACTAGGAGGTGCCGCCGCCCGATGCAGCTGACTCGTACGCACCGGATACTCATCGGCGTCGTGGTCGCCGGAGCCGTCGTCATCGCGGGCATCGGCTTCGCGGGCTCGTACTCCGCGGTGCGGGCACTCGCCCTGCAGAAAGGCTTCGGCAGCTTCTCGCTGGTGTTCCCGATCGGCATCGACGCGGGCATCTGCGTCCTGCTCGCGCTGGACCTGCTGCTGACCTGGATCCGGATCCCCTTCCCGCTGCTGCGCCAGACGGCGTGGCTGCTGACGATCGCGACGATCGCGTTCAACGGCGCCGCGGCCTGGCCGGACCCGCTGGGTGTCGGCATGCACGCCGTGATCCCGATCCTGTTCGTGGTGACGGTCGAGGCCGCCCGGCACGCGGTGGGCCGGATCGCGGACATCACCGCGGACCGGCACATGGAGGGCGTGCGCCTCACCCGGTGGCTGCTGTCCCCGGTGCCGACCTTCAAGCTGTGGCGCCGGATGAAGCTGTGGGAGCTGCGCTCCTACGAGCAGGCGGTCGGCATGGAGCAGGACCGGCTGATCTACCAGGCGCGGCTGCAGGCGCGGTACGGGCGTTCCTGGCGGCGCAAGGCTCCGGTGGAGGCCCTGATGCCGCTGAAGCTGGCCCGGATCGGCGTGCCCCTGTCCCAGACGGCCCCGGAGGGGCTGGCGGCGGCGGGCATCGACCCGGCGCTGCTGCCCCCGACGCCGGACACTGCCGATCGCCTGACGGTGGAGCGGGCCGATACACCGCAGGTCGTTTCGGTCGCCGCCTACAGCCTGGTGGGGGAGCCGGCTGTAGCGGACTCCGCGGGTACGGATGGGGGCCTCACTCACGCGTTGGAACCGGCTTCCGATCGTGTCGGGTTCGCTCGCGCCCACCCTTACGGCCCTGGATCTGATCCGGCGGCGAGCGGGCCACAGCCAATCGCTCCCTGGACCGCCGGGCCGGCTCAGATGACGGAGATGGAGCTCTGGGAGGCGTACCGCTCCTACGCGGCGCGCACCGGCGAGTTCCCTGACGCCGCAGCATTCGTCTCGCACCTGGCTGAGGTCTACGGAGTGGTGGACCCGATGTCGGGCGGGCCTCTGCCCGCGACAGAGGTGGAGGAACTGCTGGCCGGGTTCCCCGGCAGCCGGACGGTCCAGACCGATGAGGATTTGGTGACCGGTCACGGTGGGGGCAGCGGTCCGCACCCCTTCTTTGAGCCCGCGGCGGCCCGAAGTGACGTCCGAGCACCCGCCGCAAAGGGCCCTGCGTCCGCTCACGTGCCAGCCCCCTCGGCGGCGCCAGATGAACGACTTTCGCCCGCAGGAAGTCACCAGCAGACGCCCCTCGTCGCGCTGACCGATCCGGCCTCAGCACCAGCAGCGGAGACCGGGCATCGGGAGGCCACTGCCACCGAGATTGGCGCGGCAGCTGCTCGGCTACCCCAGCAGCAGACCGCGGAGCCCGACCTGGACCCCGTCCAGCAGCAGATCCTCACCGTCGCTGGGTGGCTGGTCGAGGCAGAGGAAACCGGTGTGAAGCTGTCCGGGGCAGAGGTTGCCCGCCGCTTGGGGGTGTCGCCGAAGACCGGGCAGCGCCGCGTGATCGACGCAGGCAAGCACCTTGCCGGGCAACGTCGGCAGCAGGGGCGCGCGCACCTCCGCTCGGTCTGAAGCTGACCACATCATCGTGGCCGGTCACTGATGACCGCTGATCCTGACTGCCGGCCTCTGGTCACTGGTGACCGCCACTGGTGAGTGGTGAGTGGTGACCGACACCGGTGACCGGTGATTGGTGACTGGTGAGCCATGCCCGGTGACCCCAGGTCGATGGGCGGCCGACTCGCTCTCCACCAGCAATGCCTGGTCAGAAGCCTTACCGACATGCGTTCCTGAGCGACGGGTGACAGGACGAGGGCGACGGTCCGCCGTCATGTTCCCCTGGTCGACCGTGACCGGTCGCGGCTGCCAAATGCCTTTTGACCTGTGTTTTGACCGATGGCCGATTGCCAAGTTGACCCTTTGGCCCCGGTGACCGATGACCGGCCCGGCCTCTATCGGTCATCGGTCATGACCGATTCCCTGGAACCAACCAACCAACCAACCAGCCAGCCAGCGAGACAGCTGCGCGACCCGCTTGGTCTGCTGACCGGTGAAGGGCGGAGAGTTCAGTCAGGCCCGACTGGAAGGCCCTGCCCGGATCCAAGAAGTGCATCCGGGCTGTCATGCACGAGTCGGAGGAGCTGCGGTCACCCAGCAGTTCGCTGCACGGCGGAACGATTCGATCGAGGTGTGTCGGGGCGATCGCCCGCGTGCCGAGTGCGGTTTGAGGGACAGGCGGTGACTTGTTCGGCAGTACGGCGATACCAGCGGCTCTCGCGTCTCACCGGACGTTCGCACCATCGGCACTGGCCGGCCGTGTCGCCCTCGAACTCGATCTCTACCCACCCCATGCCGCCGACATTACGGTCCCCGGCCAACTTGGCCGTCGGGGCGCCAGCGTTCACGCCAACCTCAGGCCGCCGACGTCAGTCGGACGCCTCCGTTCAGGGGCGGTGGTAGCCCATCACGCACCCGGGCCGCCGTCTCGCTCGTACCGGGTGGTCGCCACCTCCCGCATCGGCACCCACGGGGCGTCCGGGGCCGTGGTGGGGGTCAGTGCTGTGTGAGTTGGGTGAGGTGGTTTTGGGTTTCGGGGTGGGTGCTGTGGATGCGGGTGGCGTGGGTGCCGCGGGTGAGGAGGACGCGGTAGATGTTGAGGGCGTAGGGGAGGTATTGGGCGGGGGTGAGGCTGCGGAGTCTGGGGTCGTGGCTCTGGCCGGGGTGGGCGGTCCAGCGGCCGTTGTCCCATTGGAGGTCGGGGCCGATGATGACGCCGGCGTGCTGGTATTCGATGCCTTGGGCGGTGTAGACGCAGCCGATCTGCTGGTGTCCGCCGGTGTGTGTGGCCCAGAGCTGGCTGCGGGGGGCGATGACGTCGCCGCCGGCGGTGAGGGTTTCGCTGGCGTTCCAGGCCGCGGTCCAGGTCCGGGTCAGGCCGGTGGCGGGATGGGTGTGGCTGATCCGGATGTCGGGGTGGAGAGCGCCGCGCCGTGCGGTGCGGGTCCAGGGCCAGCAGAACCCGGCGCTCGTGCGGGCGAGGATCCCGTCGGTGTTCGACTGCTCGATCCAGTCCTGCAGGGTGAAGGGGTCGGGGCTGACGGCCAGGTCGTAGGCGTCGTGGCCGGCCCATCTGGCGGGGGTGCTGTAAAGGAGGTCTTCGACCCAGTCGGTGAACGCCTTCGAGCCGCGGCAGCGGAAAGAGCCCTCGAGCTCGAGCGGGTGATGCGGGCGGCCCAGCCGGTGGGCGAGCCGGCCGATCTCCCCGACGGTGATCCCCTCGCCGGGGCGGATGACTTGCTTCTCGTCGAGGAACACCACCACGAGCGGCACCTGCCGCACGAGGGAGGCCAGGTCCGACTCCGTTGACGCGGCGCCGTGGGGAAGGCGCTGCGCCTCGTCGAGGATGACGATGCCGGCTCCGCGGGAGGCCCCGTTCATCGAGGACGCGGCCAGGAACAGTTCTCGGGCCGCCTGGTCGCCGGCGGCTTCGATGAGGTGGGCGCGCAGGGTGCCGGAGGGGGTGATGAAGCGTGGTCGCGCGTCCGGGTGGCGGCGCATCAGATGACCGAGGAGCCGCACGCCCAGGGCCGTCTTCCCGCTGCCCGGCCCTCCCCGCACGGTGATCACCGCTCCCTTGCCGCCTTCTTCGGCGTGCCGGGTGACGGCGGCCAGGATCCGCAGGTAGGCGTCCTGCTGGTCCCCGACGAGCGCGAAGGTGCGCTGCCCCCGCAGTGCCTGGCCGACTTGGCTGAGCAGGCGGGTGGAAGGCGTCCACACGATCGCCTCGAACGCCGCGGTGTCCCCGGGCGCGGGCGTCGTGAGGTCCTCACAGCGCAGGAGGCCGGCCAGGGCGGCCGGTTCAGCCTCCAGGTCCGCGCCGGTGAGCACGGGAATGTCCCTCATGGACGGGTCCTTCACTTGCAGGGCCGCCCCCTCCTCGGCGGTGGCGTTGTGCAGCACCACGCAGGCCCGCACGTCCAGACGTGGTGTGTCCTCAGGCCTCCAGTGGGTGAAGAAGTCCCGGTAGGCGGCCACCTGGTAGACCGGATGAGCGGTGACCACCCCGTCGGAACGCAGCACCCGCCCCCCGTCCAGGAGCTCGGCCCGCTGCCACTGCTTCAGTTCGACCACCACCAGCCCGAGCCCGCCCCGGGTCGCCGTACCCACGAGAAGCGCGTCCAGGCGCCTGCCCCCGCCCGGCGTCCCGAACTCCAGATACAGCCGCAGGCCGCCCAACCCGGCGCGCTCCAGTGCCGCCAGCAGCGCCGGCCACGAGCGCCGCCAGCTGCGCATCTCGCCCTCGCCGGGCACGCCGAACCCGGCATCCGTGTACCGGGCCGCGCACGCGTCCAGGAACGCGGGGTCCCGCACCGCGGCCGCGAGTTCGGCCACCGTTCCCGCCGCCGCGCACGCCACCCTGCCCGGACCACCGGGTTCCGCCGCCCGGCCCGCCGCTGCCGTCACGAACTCTGACATCACTGCCCCCGTTTCCCAACCACCCCCGCACCAGGCCCTCGTGGTTTCTGGCATCCGCCAACCTAACCACAAGTCAGAGAATTATCGACCCCTGCGTAGGGGCATGCTTATAGTGGCCTGCATGACGCTCGTGAACTCCTCCTTCCTGATGGTCCACGTCGGCCAGAGCACCGAAGCCCAGCGCAACCTCGAACACGGAATCGAGACTCAGACCTGGGGATTCCCCGACACCAAGCCCGAATACAAGGACGCCGCACCCCGGTTCGCGGTCCTGGCCACCGGAGCCTCCCCCGCGTCCAGCTCGACGCCTGGCTGGCCGACACCGCCACCCTCTACCTCTTCGAAGTCCGCAGCAGCTTCTACGAAGGCCTCGCCCCTCACTGGCCCGACGAGGAAGCCGAGAACCGGGTCAAGTACCCATGGCGGATCGGCATCGAGCCCCTGGCCATACTCCGCGACGTCCCCCTCGGCCCCAACGGACCGCTCACCGAAGCCGGCAGCGACGCGATCCGCCGCTCCGGCACCGACCGCGGCATGGGCAAGCTCATCCAGATGCCCGCCCTACCCCTCCTCGACCTCGCAGGCATCCCCGTTCACGCCGACAACCCCGAGCGCATCCCCCTCGACAAGTCACCCGGCTTCACCGCCGACCAGATCGAGGCCCCCAAGAGACCTGTACGCCGCCGCCGAGGCGCCGGCTACATTTCCGACCCCAAGAAGCGCAAGGCCATCGAGACCCATGCTGAAGACAGGGCCATCGCGCACTACGAGAGCGAGGGCTGGACGGTGACGCGCCTGGGCAAGCCCTACGACCTGCACTGCACCCGCGGCGCAAAAGTGCGCCACGTCGAAGTCAAGGGCACCACCGGCGCACCCACCAGCGTCGAACTCACCATCAACGAGGTCCTCCACGCCCGGGACGACGCCAACACCGTCGACCTCTACGTCGTCAGCGACATCCGCGTCGACACCCGCACCGACCCCTACACAGCCAGCGAAGGCGAGGTATCGCACTACCCCGACTGGGTCCCCCTCGAAGAAGACCTCCGACCCCGCAAGTACGAGTACCGCCTGCCCAGCAAAGGCAATTGAACCCTGCTCTCACCCCCATGACGCAAGGGCCAGAAGGCCGAGCGCGCCCACGGGCACCAGGCTGCCCGGCTGAGGCAGCGGCCGTGTAAATGGATCGCCGCCCGGCACCGCCCCGGTGCGCAATCCCCTATCGGGGGCGTCGTTGCCAAGGACGGTCCGACCGCTACCGGTTTGGGCGGCGCGGGTAGGTCAAGGTCCGCCGCCGCGATACGAGCGAGGCCGTCATCGGCGTACTCACCGGCACCCTAGCCTGCCCACAACTCCTGGGCCGCTACGACGACCGCAGCCGCCTCCGCTATACCGGCCGCACCACACCCCTGAACACCGACGCCGCCCGCATCCTCGCCCCACACCTACTGAGGTTTTCAGGGTGGGGTCGGTGGGTCGATGGCCAGATGTGTGGCCGTGAGGCAGCCGTCGACCAAGTGGGGTCGGAGTTGGATTCTGTGTAACTCGCGGCGGAGTGTGCGGTCGAGGTCGTCGGGTGTGGCGAAGGCGGTGTTGGCCATCGCTCTGCGCACGAGTGACCAGACGGCCTCGACGGGGTTCAGGTCGGGTGCATAGGGCGGGAGCCGGACGGTGGTGAGCCAGTCGTGCTCGGCCTCGTAATGTTTCAGCCCCGCGGCCAGGTGGGTGTTGAGATTGTCCCAGACCACCACGATCGGGCCGCCGAGCTGGATGTGAGCCCGCACCAGCAGGTCGCGGTAGTCCTTCCAGGAGAAGCTCTTGCGTGCACCCTTGAGCAGGAGATGAGTGCGGGGCCGGTGGATGAGACGGCTGTGTTCACCGGGTTTGTAGCAGCACAGCGCGGCGACCGAGGTCCGGCGGCGGGACCTGCCGCGCACACGGATGACAGGGGTCTGTCCGCGCCGGCCCCAGGTGCGGGCACGGGGCGGAGTCATCGAGAAGCCGGCTTCGTCCTCGAAGACGATCCAGGCACCGGACGCCGCCGCGAGGCTTTTACCCCCGGCCACACCTCCTTCTTCCACAGCTCCACCGCGTGCTCGTCACGCTCGAGGGCTCTGCGGGCGGGCGCCTGCCAGGACCAGCCGTGCCGTCTCAGCAGCCGCCACACCGTCGCCACCGACAGGCTCACCCGAAGATGCCGACGGATCAGGGTCTGGACCCGGGCCAGGGTCCAGCGTTCGTCTTCGAAGCCGTGTGCCGACGGCCCCTTGCCGAGTTCCTCCTCGAGCACAGCGAACTGTTCATCGGTGACGGTCGGGGCGTTCGCCGGACCCGTCGAGCGCAAGGCATCCATGCCGCGCTCGCGCCAGGCACGGCGCCAGCGTTCCACGGACCGCACACTCACCCGCAGGTCCTTCGCGATGACCGCGGTCTTCTCACCCGCCGCGAACCGCACGCCGGCCTGAAGCCGGATCCCCTCACGAAACGCCCGACGCTCAGCGGTCAGGCCCCCGCCCTCTGGATACCTCACCTCACCGGCATACCGCAGGGATCATCAACCGTCACTACCCGACGACAACCCGAAAACCTCAGTAACCCCCGCCGAACCCGGACACCCTGCCAGGGACGCCGCTTCACCTCGACCTGGCAGGGCTGCGACGTCATGGACGTCACCCTGCTGCGCCCTGACCTGGTTGCCGAGGTGAGCGGCGACACGGCCGTGGACCGCGGCAGCATCTGGCGCCACCCCGTCCGCTATGCATGCCTGCGCGCCGACGTCACGGCCGAGGACGGGCGTGTCAGCGATTTTGTGTAAGTCGGTTGGTGTCATTGGATGCTGAGCCGGTCCTCGAAGAAGAGTGAGAACTGGTTCAGTGCCTCTTTCCAGTGTGCGGCGACGTGGTTCGCGTCGCGCGCTTTGGGGTTGATCTGTTCGCGGACCGCGAGGTAGAGGACCTTCAACGCGGCTTGTTCCGAGGGGAAGTGGCCGCGGTTGCGGGTGGCTTTGCGGAGGCGGGCGTTCATGGATTCGACCATGTTCGTGGAGTAGACCACCGTCCTTATGGCCGGCGGGAACGCCAGGTAGGGCGTGAACTCCGGCCAGGCAGATCGCCACGTCCGCACGATGGCCGGGTAGCGCTCGCCCAGGTCAGAGGCTGCGAACAGATCGAGGGCCTGCTCGGCGGCCTGCTCGGTCGGTGCCGTGTAGATCGCCTTCAGGGCCGGCACCAGCTTCGGGTGGTCCCGCGACGACGACAGCCTGAGCGAGGCTCTCGTCAGGTGGATCACGCACGTCTGGACGGTGGCCTTGGGCCAGGTCGCGGTGACCGCGTCAGGCAGGCCCTTCAACCCGTCACAGACCACGATGCAGACATCCTCGATGCCCCGGTTCCGCAGCTCCGACAGGACTGCCATCCAGGTGGTGGCGCCTTCGCCCTCGGCTCCGACCCACAGACCGAGGACGTCCTTGCGGCCGTCCATGTCCACGCCGACGGCCAGATAGACGGGCTTCGAGGTCACTGAACCGGACCGGATCTTCACCCACAAAGCGTCGATGTAGACGATCGGCCAGACCGCATCCAGGGGCCGGTTCTGCCAGGTCACGAGCTCGTCGATCACGGCATCGGTGACCTTGCTGATCAGATCGGGACTGACCTCGACCCCGTAGATCTGCGCTAGGTGGGAGCGGATGTCCCGCACGCTCATCCCGCGGGCGTAGAGCGAGAGGATCCGGTCGTTGAACCCCGCCAGCCGGCGGGCGTTCTTCGGGACCAGCCGCGGTTCGAACTCGCCATTGCGGTCCCTGGGCACCGCCAAAGTGACCGCGCCGGCATCGGTCAGGACCGTCTTGGATGACGTCCCGTTGCGCGAGTTCCCCGACCCGTGACCTGCGGAATCTCCACGCTCGTAGCCGAGATGTTCACTCATCTCGGCTTCCAGAGCACGCTCCAGAACAGCCTTGGTGACCTCCGTCAGCAGCCCGCCCTCACCCAGCAGGGCCGCCCCGGAGGCATCAGCCTTGTCCAGCAACCGCTGGACGACCTCATCGACCGTCTTGTCGCCGGCCACGGACGCGGCCGCTTCGTCTTTGTCCGCCATGACTCGTCCGATCCGCCCGGCCCAAGGGCCCGAGGCCGAGCCGCGGGCCAGGCTGTCACATCACGGACTTACACGATCTTTCAGACACGCTCCCGAGGACATCCCACGCTTTGGCCCCGGACATGGTTCAGCTGGTTGAGCGCGCTGTGACCTATGGTGCGGCGGGCCGCAGCCGGTCTGTGCGGCGGGCAACGGTGTGGCGCCGGTCGTAGACAGGGGATCCGGCGGGCCACGCCGGGAGTGCCTCCGGGGGCTCGGGCAGGCGTGCACCACGGGGGTACACAACGGGGTAATCAAGGGGGCAGGCGTGGGGTGAAACATGGGGGTAGGCAAAGGGGTAGGCGGTTTCCGCGGGCTCGCTGCATTTCACCTGGTCAGACCCCAAAATGCAGCTGGTGACTAGCCGGACTTATAGGTAGGAGGGGGTAGGGGAGAGGAGAACAGGTGTGGGAGGGAGCGGGTTGCAGGAGGTGTGGGGGCTGAAGGGAAGGGACGGGGTGAGAGTCGGAGGAGAGACGGGGGAGGGAACGGAACCGGGGAGAGGGGGAAGGGGAGAGGGCCGGGTGGAGGTAAGGGATCAGAGGGAAACGAAGGGGGAAGGTTTTAGGGGAGGGCTGCGTGGTGAGGTGCTGGTGAGATCGATGTGGCAGGCCCTCTCGCTACAGTCGGCCGCAGCCGCGGGAGCACCTCGAACCACCTCTGTACGGCGGTCCCTACGTCCTTGCTGCGACGTCGCGGTCGACGGCCTCGGCTTCGTTCAGACGCCGTTTCGCTCGGGCGAGGTCGAAGTCCCGGTTCGCTTGAGCAGTCCGTGACCGGGCGAAGCCCAGGAGCTGGTTGACGATAGCGCGCCGTGGGAACTTCTGCTCCTTGTCGGCGAAGCTCGTCCAGGTGGCTGCGCCAGTGACCACTTGTCGTCTATAAAGCCACACCGCCCGCTCCGGCCTGCTGCGGCCTGTTGGCCGGTGCCCTATCCCTTACGGTGCCACCCTCGGCCGGTCCCCGGGCGGCTGATGTTCAGTAAATCACCGGCGGTATGAGGCAGCGTGATGGTCTTCACCACGGATCATCACGTGGCCGGGCCCTTGTCGATCTGGAGTTCGTTCACCCACTCCCGGGCCGCCGCGAGGCTGGGGGCGGTGCCGGACACTTGGTACGCGAAGCCGTCCCACTCTTCCAGGACGCGAGGCTCGTCGGGGCGGAGGTGGCCGGCGCCGCCGTGCACGGGCCGGTGACGCCGGTAGATGTCCATCGGCGGGCGGCGCCGCTTGTTGTACGCGGCGAGTGGGTTGTCGGCATCGACGCGGGGGACGGCGCGGGAGGGCTGGTTGGGTGGTCCCGGTCGGCGGTGCTTGGCCATGTGCTCGATGTTCTCAGGCCGCGACAGCGGTCGGACGCGCGGCGGCGAGATCCCTGGCACGGTTCCGTACGTCGTCCACGGCGCTGGTCTCGTACGGGCGGGCCGCGTGCAACAGCGTGTTGAGCCGGGAGGTCACGAGGGCGGAGTCGACGCGGGCCGCGTCATCGAGCGCCTGCTGGGCGGCCTCGGCCCCGGCTTCGGCCTCGCCCTCGTCGAAGAGGGCGGCGGCAAGCCCGATGCGGTCCATGACGCGTACCCGGTCGAAGCCGGGCTTGCGCAGTGCGAGGGCGTCCTTGAAGTGGATGCTCGCGTACCGGCGGCCACGGCCGAGTCCGGCGAGGTCACGGGCGGAGACCGCGCGAGCGCCGGCGTGCTCAGCGGCGTCGAAGTAGCCCACCCACGCGGGGACGTCGTCGCCGAGGCCGGCCCCCAGGAACCCGTCAGCGTCACCAAGGTGCCTGTCCGCCTGGCGCGCGTCGCCGAGGGCCGCGTGCACTCGCCCGGTCTGGGAGGCGACGAGCGCCCGGGTCACGGGCAACTTCGCCTTCGTCGCGGCAACGCCGAGAAGACCGAGGGCGTCGTCCGGACGCCCGAGGTAGATCATCTGGTGCGACATGCGGGTGACGATTTCCACCCCGCGATCCGGCTGTCCCGCCTCCCCGGCCGCGTAGATCCCGTAGCTCCAGTACCGCTGCGCGGTCGGGTACCGGCCGCTGTCGTGGCTCACCCACCCGGCGAGCGCCGCCAGGTCGGCGGTTGCGGCGAACACCCGGGTCCGCAGACTCCGGGGCACCCCGTCCTGAACGCGGCGTGCGACTTCGGCGAGCTGGGCGACGATCGCCGAGCGGTACAGGCCGCCGCCCTTGGACGCGTCAGCTTTGGCGAAGAAGGCGGTGACCTCTTCGAGGGCGGTGACGGTGTCGGTGTCGAAGCCCTTGCGGTCGTTGTTCAGGGCGTGGGCGGTGCCGCCGAGCATCCGTTCGGCGGCGAGGATCAGCGGCGCGCCGATGGCGAGTCTGAGGGTGTCGCGGCGGTTCATGAACAGGTCCATCTGCGTCCATCCGGCCAGGGTCTGGGCGGCTGCCTCGGTCAGCAGCGGGAGCTGGATGCTATCCAGCACGGGTCCGGCGGCGGTCAGGCCGAGATCACCGGGAGTGAGGTGCTGGCTTACCGCCTCGGAGAGGACTTCCGCGAGCAGGGCGGGCACCGGTGGGCGGGGCCGTTCGCCGTCGATCCAGCGCCGGATTCGGGTCGTGTCCGGGGCGATCTGGCGGTGACCTCTGACTTTGGCCGCTGCGGCGATCCGCCGGGCGATCTCCCCATGGGACAGGCCCGTCGCCGCGATCCACAGCGTCAGGTGCGGGTTGCCGGATCTGCTGGACATCGCTGCCTCACCCTCCCCGCCTGCATGTACGGAGCGTGGCATTTCCGCCACGGTTCGCGACCCCTACGTTACTGGTGCGGGCCTGCGTGGTGGGCCGATTCTTCTCAATGCGGCAGCCGACCGGCTACCGCTCGAAGTACAGGGGAAGGGAATGCGCATGGCAACGCTTGCACCCCAGGCTCCATGGGCGATGCGGCTGGTCTCTGACCGGCTGCCCATCAGCCCGCCGTCCTACGCGGCGGTGACCCTGGACGCGTCCACGCAGAAGGCCCGCTACACCGACACCGCTGGCCAGGTGGTGGATATGGGCCAGCACGGCACCAACCAGACCAATCCGACGTCGTCGATGTCCGGCGGCGGTGACGGAGCCAGCCCGCAGCCGCAGACCGCAGACGACTCCACCCCCGACTACAGCTCGGACTGAGCGATGACCTCCACCATCCTGGTCGTCACCGCGCTGGAGGACGTCACCGCGGACCTGGTGATCTCCGTACTCAACGAGCGTGAGGTGCCCGTCGTACGCGTCGACCCCGCCGACATCGGGACCGCCCTGACCTTCGCGGCCCGCATCGAGACAGGGACGCCCGCGTGGGGCGGACGGCTGGTCACCGGCAGCCGGGAGGTGGAGTTAGGGGAGGTGGCGGCGGTGTACTACCGCCGCCCCACCCCGTACGCCGCCCGGTACGGGCAGCTACCCGCCCAACAGCGGGACTTCTGCGTCGCCGAGGCCCGCCACGGGCTCGGCGGCATCCTGCACAGCCTGAACGGCGCCTTGTACGTCAACCATCCCCTCGCCGTCGCCCGGGCCGAATTCAAGCCCGCCCAGCTGAAGCAGTTCACGGAGCTCGGTCTGACGATCCCTGCGACGCTCGTCACCAACGACCGCGAGCAGGCCGCCAAGTTCGCCGCCGAGCACGGACCGATCATCTACAAGCCGTTCCGCGGCCTGCCCCAGGGCGAGGACGGGCACACCGGAGCGATCTGGGCCCAGCGCGTCGACGCGGGCACCTTCGACGACTCCCTGACGGTGATGACCCATCTGTTCCAGGCCGAGGTGCCCAAGACCGGCGACGTACGGATGACCGTGGTCGGGACGCGCGTCTTCGCCAGCCGTATCGAGGCGCCAGACCGTGCGCTGGACTGGCGCCGCGGCGACTGGAACGAACTGGTACACACCCCCATTGACGTGCCGGAGGCCATCACCGCCGCGGCACACAACTACCTGGCATCGTTCGGGCTGGTCTTCGGCTGCTTCGACTTCGCCCTCACCGGCGACGGGAGCGCCGCCGAGCACTGGACAGCCATCGAGTGCAATCCGAACGGACAGTGGGGCTGGCTCCCGGACGCGCCGGCCATCACCGAGGCGTTCGCCGACATCCTCACCCAGGAAGGACGCGGCACCAAATGACGATGCCCGCCGACCTTGAGACCGATGCCACGCAACTGCGGAAGACGATGGCGAAGGCCCTCGCCGAGGACGGAGCCCTCGCTGACCCGGCCTGGCGCCAGGCGGTGGAGCAGGTGCCGCGGCACCGGTTCGTGCCCGGCTTCTACCTGCCCGCCGACGAACGCGACGGCCAGGGCCTGACCGTCTGGGAGCCAGTCACCGCCGAACTCGACAACGGCCGGTGGCTGGCCGCCGCGTACTCCGACACGACTCTGATCACGCAGTTCGACAGCGACGAACCCGACTGGAAGCGCCCCGCCGTACGTCACGGCGGAGCCCCGACTTCGTCCTCCACACTCCCGTCGCTCGTCTTACAGATGTGGGCGGACGCCGACGTGCAGGACGGCCACACGCTCCTGGAGATCGGCACCGGGACCGGCTACTCCACCGCGCTCGCCTGCGAACGCCTCGGATCCGCCGGCGTCACCAGCATCGAGGTCGACCCGCACCGGCTCAGCCAGGCAGCAGACGCGCTGTACGGCCTGGGCTACAGCCCCACCCTCGCTGTGGCGGACGGCCTGTACGGGTACTGGCCCGAAGCCCGCTTCGACCGGATCGTGGCCGCCTGCTCGTTCCGCGCGGTGCCCCCTGCCCTGCTCGCGCAGACCCGGCCTGGCGGGAAGATCCTTCTGACCCTCTCGGGCTGGCTCTACGGATACGCCCGCGTCCTCCTGACCGTCGGCGCCGACGGCACCGCCGAGGGCCAGCTGCTTCCCGGAACGGTGTCGTTCATGTCGGCGCGCACCCACGCGGCGCCGACGTTCGGCAACCCCGCCCACTGGGCCGCGGGCCTTTCTGAGCCCCGGACTACCCCGCACAGCCCGGAGCGGATCAGCGACGCCACCGAGGAGGCGTTCCACCTGCGATTCCTCGCCCAAAGCGCGGCCCCGGACGCACAGATGACGACCGTGGGCGATGCGGTGCGCCTTGTCGACGTTGTCACCGGCTCCGCTGCCACCCTCACCCCTCGCGAGGGGGTTGGCAGGTGTGCGAGGGCGGACCGGTGAAGCTGTGGGAGCGCATCGAGCGTGTCCTGGATGCCTACGACGCGGCCGACCAGCCCGGCCCGGAGACCTTCACCCTGCACGTCGACGACGGCGGGCAGCATCTGCGGCACCCGCAGATGCCCGGCCTGCCACTGCCCCGGTCCTGACAGGGCCGGGAGTGACCTCCATCCCCGTGTGCGGCCGACGGGCTTCCGTCGGCCGTCATCGTTGGAATCCGCCGACCATCACGCCCCCACTGACAACGCCGCACCCGACCAACGCGGGCACCCCGAACCACGTCGGCCGGAACCCTTCCCATCAGGGCTATCGGGAGACGGTCACCCGCTTCTGGCGCATGACGCTGACGAACTGAAACCCAAGACACTGGGGCAGCAGACTGGTTGCCAGACTGCTGCTGGGTCAGTCACGCTCGGGAAGTAGCGGCTGAGCTTTGCCGAGCCGTTGAGCGCTCGGAGGGAGTGGGGGCGGGATGGGCGTCATTGCTCTGGTGTTATCTGGTCTGGCCTTGCTGGTCTCGGGGGCCGCATCCGTACGACAGTTGCGACTGGCCCGCCACGCAAACACCCTTCCGGTGCTGGTTGATCTCTTTCGCGAACATCGCAGTGACCATCTGGCCACAGCACGGCTGTTCGTGTTCAGGGACCTACCCCACTGCGATCCTTCAGACGGCCTGGCTGGCCTACCCGAGGACAAGCAAGAGCTGGTGCGAGATTTGGCCTGGTACTACGACAACCTGGGCGCCTTGGTCGCACACGGAGTGGTGGACTTGGGTCCCGTCTCTGGGTACCTGGGCGGGTCGGTGATCAACATGTGGGAGTCCATTGCACCGTTCATCGAGGCGGAGCGAACTCAAAGGGAAACTGCGCACATGGCCGACATCACGCGGCCACAGGTGTACTTCGAGAACCTGTATCACCTGATCCGCAACAACTTGCCAGCCACTGCCCGCGCAGCTGAACCGTTGTGGCGGCTGCCAAGCTCCTGAACCAAGTAGCCATTGCCATGGGAACCAAGAGGTCCTTGCGCCCTCGTGTGACGTGGGAGGCACCGCCACACGACCTGCGACCATGACGCTGACGAACTGAAACCGAAGCTCCAGGGGTTGCGGGCCCTCGTGCAACGCCGCTGTCTGCCCTGAGGGTTTGGCCGGTGGCCTGCATCGTGTTGGGAGCGGGGAGACCTTACGCTCGCCAGCGGATCGGGCAGCATTACAGCTGCCCTTTAGTGTCCGATGAGGTCTTCCCGCTTAGTACTGCAACGGCGTTTGGTGTGACTGGTGGCCAGGTTGGTCGTTGGTCTGGATATGGGTGGGGTACTTGGTGATGTGAGGGCGTGGGCGGCGGGTCTGGGTGAGGTGCATGAGCGGTTCGTGCACCGGTTTGCCCGGTCGGAGCCGCGTGAGTCGGCACTGGCGTATATGCGGGGTCTGGTATCTCCGCTGGAGCGGAAGAACGGCTGGACACTCGCGGAAGAGGCTGGGCATGGGGGCCCGGACCGCATGCACCGGCTGCTGAACCGGTGCGACTGGGACGCTGATGAAGTCCTCGACGACGTCCGCGACTACGTCTTCGAGCATCTCGGTGACCCCGAAGCGGTCCTGATCGTGGACGACACCGGCTTCCTGAAGAAGGGCATCCGCTCGGCCGGCGTCCAGCGCCAATACTCGGGAACGGCGGGCCGCACGGAGAACTGCCAGGTCGGTGTCTTCCTCGCCTATGCCGGCGAACGCGGTCGCACGCTGATCGACCGCCGCTTGTATCTGCCCACGTCGTGGACCGATGACCGGGAACGGTGCCGGGCCGCGGGCATCGAGGACACGGTCGCCTTCGAGACGAAAGTGGTCATCGCCAAGGCGATGGTCCGCCGGGCGATCGCGGAGAAGATCCCGTTCCGCTGGGTGACCGCGGACGCTGCCTACGGCTTCTCCAAGGGCTGGCGGACCGAGTTGGAGCGGGCTGATGTCTTCCACGTCATGGCCACCACCCGGCACGACACTGTCGTCTCCCGCTGGGCCATGGACCACCCGGTCCACGACCTGTTCAACGGCCTTGCGAGGCAGAAGTGGAAGCGTCGTTCCTGCGGGATGGGCGCCCACGGCCCGCGGGTCTACGACTGGGCACGCGTGGAGGTCCGGCCCTGGCACCGCGAGGACCGCCGGCACTGGGTCATCGCCCGCCGAAGCGTGAGCCGGCCCGACCAGATCTCCTTCTACATCGCCTACTGCCCCGCCGAGACCACCCTCGACGAACTCATTCACGTTGCGGGCAGCCGGTGGGCGGTCGAGGAATGCTTCCAGACCGCGAAACAGGAATGCGGCCTGGACGACTACCAGGTCCGCCGATATCCCGGCTGGCACCGCCACATCACCCTCGCCATGGCCGCCCACGTCTGCCTCACCGTCCTGAAGGCCCGCGAGGCCAACACAGGGAAAGCAGAAACGGATCCTCCCAGCTCATACCCCTCACCCTCCCCGAAATCCGACGCCTGATCACCCGCCTCACCCACCGCCGACCAGCACCCGTCGAACACGTCCTGCACTGGTCACACTGGCGCCGCAGACGACAGTTCCAGGCCCGCACCAGCCACTACAAACAACGCGGCCACACACCACCAGAGACTGCCAACCTGTCAGAGCAAAGACCGTTGCAGTATTAGACCGTGTCCTACATGGTGAGGTTGAGGAAGCGTTTGTAGCAGCAGATGGCTGCGGCCAGGCCGAGAAAGGCCAGGTAGTTGCCGGGGTTCCGCTCATAGCGGTGGTTGAGCCGGCGGTAGCCGGTAAGCCAGGACATCGTCCGCTCGATCACCCACCGGCGGCGACCCAATCGTTCGCTGGACTCGATGCCCTTGCGGGCGATGCGGACCCCGATCCGCTTGCCCCAGAGCCATCGCCGCAGGTGGGGGATGTCGTAGGCCTTGTCCGCGTGGAGTCGTGTCGGCTTGGAATCGGCTGCGTGGGATTCGTGTCCCATGTGGAAATGAGACAGCATCGGCTTCAGCCCGAGGCTGTCGTGGGTGTTCGCCGCGGAGAGTCCGACGCGTAGGGGCAGTCCATCCGCGTCCGACAGGACGTGCATCTTGGAACCTGACTTGCCCCGGTCCACGGGACTCGGACCTGTGAGTTCGCCCCCGAGGCTGCTATATCAAGTCAAGCTGCTTGAGGGAGATCATCAGCGGTGATTCGCCGTGTGCGCTGGTCTCCGCGTTCGAGGAGCTTGAAGAGCTGTCGGCAGATGGCGCGCTTGAGGCAGCGTTGGGCGTCCCTCGCGGTCTTCCCCTCGCTGATTCGGCGGGCAACGTAGGCACGGGTGATCGGATCGAGACGGATGCGGATCAAGGTGATCGTATGGAGGGCCCGGTTGAGCTGTCGGTCTCCGCTGCGGTTGATCCTGTGCCGGTTGGTCAGGCCTGACGAAGCGGGGATTGGAGCGACGCCTGCGAAGGCCGCGAACGCTGCCTCTGACCGGAAGCGCCCGGCGTGCGACCAGCTGATCAAGATCTGAGCGGCACTGATGGGCCCGATGCCCTGCAGCGCGAGCAGTTCGGGAGCGACGGTGCGAACGAGCGCGAGGAGTTCCAGCTCGAGTTCCTTCGCTTCAGAACGCAGGGCTTCGATCCGCTGACCGGCACTTCGCAGTGCACGAACGGTCATACGGTGTTCGATGCTCTGGGTCGGCCGGTCCCGGAGCTTCGCGCAGTGAGCTACCTGGTCCTTGCTTTTCAAGCCTCGGAGTTCGACGCGGAGCTCGTCGGGCGCCGAGATGATCAGAGCCTTGAGCAGGTTGATCGCAGCCGTGCTGGCGAGGACGGCGCTCTGGCGGGTGGTGAGAAGGACGCGAAGCGCCTCGCGTTCACCGCGGCGTCGTGGGTGGATGAGGTGTTCGGTGGCCAGAGCCTCCCTGGCTGCGCGGACGGCGTCAAGCATGTCGGTCTTGCGTCCGCCCCGGATGACTGGACGCTTGGGCCGGCACACCTCGACGACGCTTTCGCCAGCCGCGTCCAGGAAGGCGGCAAGTCCGGCGCCGTATGAGCCTGTCCCTTCCAGAGCCCAGCAGCGGCGGCCGGGAACGTGCTGGTGGGCGAAGTCCAGCAGCAGCTGGTAACCCCGGGCGTTGGCCGGCGAATCGGTGCTGGCCAGGACGGCGCCGATGGGGCTGACGGCCGCGGCGGCAAGAGTGTCTCGGTGAGTATCGACGCCGATGACGCCGTCGACGTGTTCTGCGAGCATGGTCACGCGGTTGTTCTCCTTCGAGGGCTGGACGACCGTGGTCGACGCCGGCCTGGGTGGAGTCACCGCGTGGCAGAACTGTGATGAGTCACGTCGAGATGGCGGACAAGCTGCTGATCAGGCCAACGGGGTGGGCCAGGCCGACGTCGACGTCCGGCAGACATCTCGGGGGCACGGCAAGCTCTGACGAGCCGCCAGTTACCGTTCTGGGTCATGCCGGAACGCCAACGCCAGCCTGGCAGCAACCCAACCCGGGCCGCAGGTCGACTATCACAGTTACCTTCTTCGTGGCCCCGCAATGGGGTTCCCGGTCTCCGGGTCCGGTATGACTTGAGCCCCTTGTCGATCATGGTCGAAAAAGTGGTGTCACCGGGCCGGGAGGCATTGGCAGACCGCTGATCAGGGGCATGACCGCTCACCTTGCTCGTCGAGGTGAAGCAGGCCTTCGTAACGTGGATGCCGGCACGCTGATGCCGCAGCGGAGGCTGGGAAGGGTCTGCTGGGGAGGGGTTATGCACCACGAGGGCGAGATCGATGTCTACCTCGGCCTGGACGTCGGCAAGGGTGAGCATCACGGCACGGCCATCACCCCGGCGGGCAAGAGAGTGTTCGACAAACCGCTGCCGAACAGTGAACCGCGGTTGCGGGAGCTGTTTACGAAACTGCAGGCCAGGCACGGAACCGTGCTGGTCGTAGTGGACCAGCCGGCCTCGATCGGGGCTCTGCCGCTGGCCGTTGCCCGCGACGCGGGCTGCCGCGTGGCCTACCTTCCAGGGCTGACGATGCGGCGGATCGCCGATCTGTATCCAGGTGAGTCGAAGACCGACGCTCGTGACGCGGCGATCATCGCGGATGCCGCCCGGACGATGCCGCACACCCTGCGCGACCTGGCTCCGGATGACGAAACGGTCGCCGAGCTGAACATGATCATTGGTTTCGACGACGACCTCGCCGGCGAGGTGACCCGGGTCAAGAACCGCATGCGCGGCCTCCTCACCCAGATCCATCCCTCGCTCGAGCGGGTCCTGGGCCCTCGTCTGGATCATCCGGCGGTCCTGATCCTGCTGGAACGTTACGGATCGCCCTCTCAGTTGAGGAAGGCCGGCAGGCGGCGCCTGACAACGATGCTGCGGCCCAAAGCACCGCGCATGGCCGAACGTCTCGTTGAGGACATCTTCACCGCACTGGACGAGCAGACCGTCATCGTTCCCGGCACCGAGGCCGCATCCTTGATCATTCCCAGCCTCGCCGGCTCGCTGGCCGCAGTACTCGACCAGCGCAAGCTCCTGGCCAGCAGGATCGAGGAACTGCTGGAGGCCCACCCTCTTTCCCAGGTCCTGATCTCGATGCCCGGCATCGGGGTCAGGACCGCGGCCCGCATCCTCGTCGACGTCGGTGACGGCAGCGGCTTCTCCACCGCCGGGCACCTGGCCGCCTACGCAGGCCTCGCGCCCGCCACCCGCAGATCCGGCTCGTCCATCCGCAGTGAACACCCGTCCAGGCGAGGCAACCGGCAGCTCAAGCGCGCCTTCTACCTCGCCGCATTCGCCTCCCTCTCACAGCCGGACTCACGCGCCTACTACGACAGGAAACGACGAGAGGGAAAACACCACGTCGCAGCCCTCGTCTGCCTCGCCCGCCGCCGCATCGACGTCCTCTTCGCCATGCTCCGTGACGGCACCTTCTACCAGCCACCCACCACAGTCACGGCTTGACGAAAACCATAGGGGCACTTTTAGCGCGGACGTGTGCGGAGTCGAGTACCGAACGGGAGAGGTCGACCAGGCCCTGTTCGTCCAGGAGCTGGAGGACCTTCTGGTGAAGCCGGCCCCAGACCCCGGCCCGCGACCAGATGACAAACCGGCGGTGCACAGTCGACTTCGACGCCCCGAAGCACGGAGGCAGGGCCCGCCAGGCGCACCCGCTGACCAGCACGTAGATGATGGCGGCGAAGACCGCCTCATCATCGATGTTCGCGATCCCGCCACCTTGCGGCCGGACCCGTGCCGGCGGCAACAACGGCCGCACTATCTCCCACAGTCCATCCGGAACGATCCATCCCCACCGTCCACTCCCCATGCCCACCACAACGGTCAACGAGCCATGTAGGACACGGTCTTAGTGGTCGGCTCTGGAAGTACTTCGGGGGTTGACGTGGTGGTGCGGCTGGGCCGTTTCGTTCGGATTAATTTTGGCAGCGGATCTATACTCCCTCTGCTCAGTCCGCAGGGGGAGGCACAGGGGGACGCATGGCGGAATCTGTGGGGAATTTGCTGGAGCCGAGCGTCCTAGCCGTGGCTGGGCCGGTGCTGGGGGCGCGGTTGGCGTCACTGCCACTGCTGTTGCGCGTTCAGGAACGCGTGCGTCAGCGGGGGTCAGCTGCCCGGGACGGGACCGCGCCGCCGCAGGGGATGCCCGCGGCGCTCATCGGGGAGCTGGCGGTAGGACTCGTGGGCGCTGCCGCCCTGGTGTGGTTACTGATGGCTTCCCGTCTCATCCCCGGCTTCGGCCTCAGAGTGGCGCCGATTGGGTCCTTGATCATCGTGCTGGACGGCCCGGACGGCCCGGACGGGCGCGCCCAGGCCGACGGGATCTTGTTCCTCGCCGAGGTGTTCGCGACGCTGGTGGCCTGGCTGCTGCTGTGGCTCCGCACGCAGCGCAACCTAATGGCCTCCGGAGGGCCTGCGGGGGCTTGGACCACCCTGTCGGACCGCCGTCGGCTGGCCGCCCTGTTCGCCCTCCGTGCCGTGCTCGGCCTGTTTGCACCTGCCGGTCTGCTCCTGGCGGCCCTACTGTTCCAGGCCGTCGCCTTCGTGACGAGCCGCAGGGTCCGGTCCGGCGCCAGTTCCGCTGCACGACCACTGCCGCCCGCGACCCAGCCCGCGCAGCTGGCCCCGTATGTGCCGACGCAGGCAGATCGGGGGGCCAGTGCCGGTGCAGCGCCGCAGGTCGCGTACCAGGAGCTTCGGCCGCACGAGCCGCGGACGATCGGCGGGTACCACCTGCTCGGGCGCATAGGAGCCGGCGGGATGGGGACGGTGTACCTCGCCCGGAGGGAGGGGGCAGCAACGCAGGTGGCGCTGAAGACCATAAATCCCGAACTGCTGGACCATAACGAGCTGTTGCGCCGTTTCGAGCGCGAGGCGGAGGTGCTGGCCATGGTGTCCGGTGCCTACACCGCCCGGGTGCTCGACTCCGGAGTGGACGCCGGACGCCCCTACCTGGTCATGGAGTTGCTGGACGGGCGGCCCCTCGACGTCCATCTGCGGGAGCAGGGGCCGATCCGTTCCCCCGAGGCGCTGCGGGCCCTGGCGCTGGCACTGGCCGTGGCCCTCTCCGGGGTGCATCGGCTCGGCCTGGTCCACAGGGACCTCAAGCCGGCCAACATCATGCTGACCACCGCCGGGCCGCGTCTGCTCGATTTCGGCATCGCGTCGATCGTGGACGGCACCAGGCTCACCCGCACCGGCGGTGGACCGGGGACCCTGACGTACATGGCGCCGGAGCAGTTCGGCGACGAGCGCGTCAGCACGGCCGCCGACATCTGGGCGTGGGCGTGCTGTGTGGTGTGCGCGGCGCACGGCACCAGCCCGTTCACGGCGACCAGTGCGGGAGCTGTGATCCGTCGGATCGTCGACACCGGACCCGAACCGGCCGCGCTGGCGGCGGTACAGGCACTCGACCCAGCTCTCGCGGCCGCCGTCGCCCGCGCGCTGACCGTCGACCCAACGGGCCGCCCGACGGACGGTACGGCGTTGATAGAGCTACTGACGGCCCACCAGGGCCCGAACCACACCCCGACGGAGACGGCGGCAGCTCTCCGCGACCAGATCACCCAGGGCTGGCGCACGCTGGCGCTCTGAACGAGGAGGTAGCGTGCGCTCAGGCCGCCCGAGTGCGGAACACCTACGTCGGATGGTGTGGGTGTTCGTGGCAATGGTTCCCACTGTATGTAGGTGCTGACCAGCCGTCTCGCAAAGTGAAGTGCCGCTCCCGGCAAGCTCTGGTCTGGAAGCTCCGCCACCGGTCCGTGCCGCCCACGCTGATCGTCGGCGCCTCGGTGAGGCACGGGCTCCCGGCAAAGTAGCTGGTCAAGCAGCACCTGGTGGACGCCAGGGTGAAGGCCATCGCGTCCGGAAGACTAGGCTGCGGCCTGCCGTGATCCTTCTCTCCCGATGGAAAACCAGACTCAGATCCAGTCCGTCCGAGCCCTGGTGTTGATCGCTCTCAACAAGCCGGCCCACCGTCAGCAGGCGCTCACAGCTCTCGAAGACTTCACCTCGAGCAACCCCGGTGCCCGCTCGGACGCGGTGGTGTCGGCGCGCACCGCGCTCTGCGGCTTCGACCCGAAGCGTGCCGCCCGCGCCCTCAGGGCTCTCGAAGGCTCGGCAGTCGCATTCCTGACCACCTCGGTTGTGGTCGGCTCCTTCTTCGGCGGCAGCGGCGTGACACGGATCCTGATCACCGTGGCCGTCTGGGTCGTACTGCTGACCGCGGCGGCGGCCTTCCGTCACCTGTGGCAGCCCTAGTACTGCAACGGTCTTTGCTCTGACAGGTTGGCAGTCTCTGGTGGTGTGTGGCCGCGTTGTTTGTAGTGGCTGGTGCGGGCCTGGAACTGTCGTCTGCGGCGCCAGTGTGACCAGTGCAGGACGTGTTCGACGGGTGCTGGTCGGCGGTGGGTGAGGCGGGTGATCAGGCGTCGGATTTCGGGGAGGGTGAGGGGTATGAGCTGGGAGGATCCGTTTCTGCTTTCCCTGTGTTGGCCTCGCGGGCCTTCAGGACGGTGAGGCAGACGTGGGCGGCCATGGCGAGGGTGATGTGGCGGTGCCAGCCGGGATATCGGCGGACCTGGTAGTCGTCCAGGCCGCATTCCTGTTTCGCGGTCTGGAAGCATTCCTCGACCGCCCACCGGCTGCCCGCAACGTGAATGAGTTCGTCGAGGGTGGTCTCGGCGGGGCAGTAGGCGATGTAGAAGGAGATCTGGTCGGGCCGGCTCACGCTTCGGCGGGCGATGACCCAGTGCCGGCGGTCCTCGCGGTGCCAGGGCCGGACCTCCACGCGTGCCCAGTCGTAGACCCGCGGGCCGTGGGCGCCCATCCCGCAGGAACGACGCTTCCACTTCTGCCTCGCAAGGCCGTTGAACAGGTCGTGGACCGGGTGGTCCATGGCCCAGCGGGAGACGACAGTGTCGTGCCGGGTGGTGGCCATGACGTGGAAGACATCAGCCCGCTCCAACTCGGTCCGCCAGCCCTTGGAGAAGCCGTAGGCAGCGTCCGCGGTCACCCAGCGGAACGGGATCTTCTCCGCGATCGCCCGGCGGACCATCGCCTTGGCGATGACCACTTTCGTCTCGAAGGCGACCGTGTCCTCGATGCCCGCGGCCCGGCACCGTTCCCGGTCATCGGTCCACGACGTGGGCAGATACAAGCGGCGGTCGATCAGCGTGCGACCGCGTTCGCCGGCATAGGCGAGGAAGACACCGACCTGGCAGTTCTCCGTGCGGCCCGCCGTTCCCGAGTATTGGCGCTGGACGCCGGCCGAGCGGATGCCCTTCTTCAGGAAGCCGGTGTCGTCCACGATCAGGACCGCTTCGGGGTCACCGAGATGCTCGAAGACGTAGTCGCGGACGTCGTCGAGGACTTCATCAGCGTCCCAGTCGCACCGGTTCAGCAGCCGGTGCATGCGGTCCGGGCCCCCATGCCCAGCCTCTTCCGCGAGTGTCCAGCCGTTCTTCCGCTCCAGCGGAGATACCAGACCCCGCATATACGCCAGTGCCGACTCACGCGGCTCCGACCGGGCAAACCGGTGCACGAACCGCTCATGCACCTCACCCAGACCCGCCGCCCACGCCCTCACATCACCAAGTACCCCACCCATATCCAGACCAACGACCAACCTGGCCACCAGTCACACCAAACGCCGTTGCAGTACTAGGAAGCCTCCCGGGTTTTTTATCAACGCTATGTGTGGTGTCTGAGGGCGTTGTTACGAAGAACTGCATCCCATCCACCTGATTGGCCTCTAGCCTCGGATCATGGATTGGTTCATGGCTGCGGTGGTGGGAGCGGCGGGCGGCGCCTCCATGGAGGCCGTCGACGTCGTCAAGTCCATTAAGTGGCACCGTCAGATGCCGTGGAACGTCCAGTCGGACACTGTTGATCCGCCCCAGCGCCGAGCTGACGTGCGGCCCGGTGAGGAGCACCTGCCCGCCCCCGGCTGGAAGGCGTATTGCGTCGCCGGGGTGCTGCGGCTGCTCGTCAGCGGATCCCTGACCGGTGTGGTGGCAGCCAGCTATCCGCTGAGCACGAATCCCCTGGCGGCGTTTCTTATTGGGCTGGGTGCGCTGTCCGCTGTCCAGCAGGTCAGCACGCTGGTGCCGTTGATGGTTAGGAGTGCGGGGCGGGCTGCTCTGGGCGACATAAACGGGCAGCAGCCTGGCCCTGGGCAGCCGAGTGGTGCTCTACCGGGACCTCCGACGGGTAGTCCCTCAGCAGGGAATCCACAGCTGGACACGGGCGTTGCCGCGGAGCAGGATCCGACGGCCGGAGGGGTGCGGCGTGACCATTGCTGCGGAGTCCTTCTTGGGCCGCGTCCTGGCTGTGTTCTCACGTCGCTCTCCTGGCTTCCGGCCGCCCCTGCAGGCTTCCGGCCTGCTGCATGCCTCACACACTCCCGCAGTACCTCGTCCGTATCGGCCGGGCAGACGCGCTACGTCCTCCCACCCACCAGGGCAGAGGCTTGTTGACGTAACGGATCACTGGAAGTCCAGGCCTGCACTGGTGCGTTTGCAACGTCGCGGCGACCTTCAGAGGATCTCAGAATCACTGGCGACTGCTGCTACAGCCATCGGTCGTGACCGCACCCCCGCCCGCGAGGGTGCCCGGAACCTTGCACTCGAACAGAGCATGTATGCCATCCGTGACCTTGCCGCCGAACTCGAGCGCGCCGGCGACCTCGGCGGTGCCATCATCCTCGCTCGGACCTTCGCACGTGCCGTCGACCTTGACCGCATCCTCGCCCACTCCCTCGCGCCCACGCTCGGCCTCGCCCTCATCGATGCCCGTGACAACCTGACTGCCGCGGCCAATGACTTCGTTGGCGCCGACCTCACTACCGTGGATCCTGGTGGGTTCGGCCTTGGAGGGGTCCGTTGGGACAGCAGCACGCGGTGGCCCACTCCTGAGTGGGCGGATCGCATCCGCAGAACATCAGTGGAGGACCCTCCTGGATCCGGGGTCTACATCGTCCGGTCTGAAGGTGGTCACCACTTCGCCGGTCGCGGTTCCCTGGCACCCATGTCATGAGACGGCGCTGGTCTGGGTGCCCTTGGGAGCCTTTGCTGACCTGGGGCATCCGGGCAGACTCGCGACTGGTCCAACGCATTGGCGCGGAACGAAGCGTAAGCGAAAGAACGGCACGTCGACCGCACGAGCCGCCCCGACGCCGCACACACCAAAGCCCGCCTCCACGGGCCCAGTAGGAGAAGAGGCGCCCCTTGTACGGATACGGCAGCGCTCCGCGGCACCTGCTGAGCGAGGACCGCCAGGAGTACGAGCGGATCCTCGATGATGTGCTGCGCTCCGCACCAGAACGCCCGGAACTGGCGGGTGTCGGACAGTGGCTCTACCCCGAACTGCTTCGCCCCATGGTGCTCAACGCCACCGCACTCATCACGGTGGCCGCCGCCAGCGAATACCAGCACTACGTGAAGATCCGCAACGAACTACGCCACCCGGCGCCGTCCACCCCGTCGTCCTTCCACGAACCCGGCTCCACCGAGCCGGGCACGGGCACGATGGGGCTCGTCGCCAGCATGGGAGAAGCCTCCGAGACCACCGGCGCGGGCGTCGGCGCCGTTGCCGCGGTCCTGACACCTGTACTCACCGGCATGGCATCGGCAATCTTCCTGCTCGTCGGCTACCTGCTCAAGATGGTCGACCCCGATCCGGGCATCGCCAAAACCATCGTCACCACCGGCTGGGTGTTCGGCGCCGTGACGGCGGCCGCGATCCTTGCCGCCGTCGTAGGCCTGCTGCTCACGGCTCTGCGTAACCCTCCCGCGCTGGACGCTGGCCCCTACGACGATCTCGATCTGACCAAGGAGGTCGCCCGGGCCAAAGACGCCTGGCACGACGCCCTGGTGGAGCGCGGCATCATGCCGTTCCTCCGGGACGCTCTTGCTCCGGACTCCACCAGCCCGGACTTTGGGGGACCGGAATGATGATCTTTGAGAGCGGCGATGCGTCGTACGGCGACAGCCGCCCGGTTACCTGTTTGTCCTGACTCTGTCCATCGCGTTCCGGGTGAATCGTCGAGCGTGTCCGTGCACCACACATGTTGCTCCCGCTATGATCGTCCCGATAGCTTCTGAGCTGCGTGAATTCGAACCGCACGCTCGTGGCGCCCCGGAGAATCGTCGGCGATTTCGACTGCTCCGGCGAGGACATCGAGCGGGATTGGGTGGAGCGCACGGGCTGCTGGAGCTCGGTGACCCGGGTGCTGCTCACCTACGAGCAGGTACGCGCGTACGGGCTCCCGGCGACCGAGGGCAAGAGCGGCGACCCGAGGTGGCCGGCCTTCGCCCGCCGCTACGGCTTCGACATCGAGCGCCCGGTCCAGTGGGAGGTGGAGGCATTGGAGCCGGCCGAACTCCAGCGCCTGGTCCTCGCCGCCGTCGACCCCTACATCGACCGCACCGTGCTCGCGCAGCAGATCGCCCGCGAGGAAGAGCAGCGCCGTGCCCTGGCCGACTTCCTCGGCGGCTGGGGCGCGGACGGCAGGAGGTAGTCCCGCCGTCTGCACGCGGGTGCCCTGCAACACAGGCGGTGCAACGCGGTCGAACGCAACCGTGTGTTGCGGTCTTGACCTGGCGCAACGCGTGCAACGCGCTGTTGCGCGAGCGCGTTGCACCACCGTGTTGCACCCCTTCCAGGACCCCTGCTACCCAGATACTGGAGCGCGGTCTGGTGACTGCTTGTGGCGTCCGTGTGCTGCTGTGTGTCGGCGGGAATGCCGGGTCGGCGAAACGGTTCACTACAGTGCCGCCCGCCGAGACGAACCCGCTCATGAGCACCCCCACTCCACGCACCGCAGTCGCGACCTGGGCCCCATCCCAGTCCGGACCGTGCGTGCGCTGGCTTGTTGACTGCACTGACGGTGCTCACGCCCCGGCGCCGTGATTCGGGGTAGGGCGGCGGTCGGACCCTGACCGCCCGTTCTCGATGACGAGCGCCAACCTGCTCGCGCCAGGCGTTCGGGGCCCGGGAAGCGGATCGCCGCGTCGGAACGCCGAGGATCGATAGGGGGACGAACTGCGCCTGACTATGGGACAGTTCATGATGTCATGCCACCGGCTGCCGGGGGAAGGGCGGAATATGGCGCACGAAGAGAAGGTCATGCTGACGGCTCGCGAGGTGAGCTACTTGTGGCCGGGCGTCCGTACTCACTCGGTGCATGTGAATGCGCTGGCCCATGGGGTGCGGATGGGAACGGAGAGCTGGCTGACCACTACGGGGTACGCCCACAAGGAGTGGTATAACGCCGACGACGTGCGCCGAGTGGCCCCGCAGGTAGCAGCCGAGCCACTCAAGGGGCCGTCCCAGGTTCCGTGCTGTCTGGTGCTGATCGTTCTGGCAGCGGCACCGCTCGTGTGGCTGGCGATACAGATAGAAAGCGCAGGCGGGTGGTGAAGGTCAAGTGTGTGGCTGCGCGGCCGGCCAGCCGCGAGATGCTGGGGTGTCAATTGCATCATCTCTGGCTCGTTGGGCAGGGCGCTTCCGAGTCTCAAGGAGAGGCCGATCAGATGCCTACACGCGTGGGTACGGCGTCCGCACGTCCGTAGCCGAGCACCTGGGTGAGGACTTGTCGGAACGTGATGAGGTCTTCGGCCGGCGCTTCGATGACGGCCTCGATCTCGCTGTCGGTGCAGAGAAGCCACCAGCCGTGTTGCAGGTACGGCCACGGGGCCAGCCCCTTGTGTCAGAGCTGTAAGGCCCTGAAGGCCGCTGTCTGAGTGCCTGCTTCTGATCCCCGGGCAGAGGCGTCTGGCTACCCTGAGAGCAGGGGCTCCCTGAGCCGTATTCGCGGCCGTCAACGGCGTCAACGCCGTGCTCGGTCAGGTTCACCGAGATCAACCTGACCTCTGGCCGCTCCATCAGCAGGCACCTCAAGAGATCCGTTCCCGGAACCGCCACACCCACCTCTTCCTCGACGCCCCCACAGACATCCAGAGCACGCGGGCGGCAGCCCGCAGTGAGCGCCGGATCGAGGCCGTCCCGGCCCCGCTGCGCCCCGCCGTGGACCAGCTCACCACCCTGGCCCCACCGCCCGGTGTGCCGGCGCCTCCACCTGGACAGTGGTCGTAGCCGGCCCGGCTCCCGCCTCGGATACCGTGTTCCTCTACGGGGTGCCATAACGGATGTGACGCCCCCCACCGGAGGTAGTCAGCGTATGAGTTCAAAGCGCAGCAAGAATCCAGCCCTGCCCGTACTTGACGACGCATTCCGACTCGCGTCGGTCAAGGACGCCGAAGAGTCCACCCGTGACTTGGCCGCGCGGCTGGCCACCACCGAGCTGCGCCGCGTTTCCCACCCGGGCCGGGTCACCTGGGAGCCCACCGATCAGGCCGAGCCCGTACCGGTCCCGCCGACTGTGGTCGACGGTGACGGGGACCTGTGGCTGCGGGACCGGGGCACTGGCACCTGGACCATGCCCGAGTTCAACCCGAAGGAGTTCCCGGCCCGCTGTGGCGAGGTTCTGACGTGGAACCAGCTTGCCCGCGAGTTCGGCCCGCTGACCGCACTGGCCGACGACCGCCGCATCGGCGGCGGCCGGCGCTGACCGCGCAGCCTTCTGGGATGACCGCGCCCCTGAAGCGCCCGTTACGGGTAGCTGGGAGCTCCAGCTCACCGCCGAGCTCGACGATGGCGGCGAGCAGGTGAGCGTGGTGGTGGCGTGCGACGACCTCGAGCAGCGTGGAGCGGGCCTGGCGCCACCCGATGTCCTCGGTGCGGCCGGCGTCGGTGGACCAGCCGGGTAGCGGTCGCCCTTTCGAGTGCGTCGTCGACCTGAAGGCTCCCGAACTGGAGCCGGGCAGCCTAGTGGACCGCGCCGGGCTGGCGAAGATCGCGAACATCCCCGAGGACGACCTCCCGGACCCGAAATTCGAAGACCACAAGATGCCCGAACCGCAGGCCCACGGCGCAGGCGGACCGCTGTGGTCGCGGCCCGTGGCCGGGGACTGGGCTGAACAACATCACCGCGCCCAGGGCCCCGGCGCACTCCTCTCCGCCACCACCTCTTTCGGCACCCCGCAGCCCCAGGGGCTCGTCGCCGACCACAACCGCCTCACCAAGGTCATCCAGGGGGACGGGAAGCAGACCGAGGAGGCGGCCAAGACCCTTGCCTGGTGGCCCGCGGTCTCCCTCACGGTGGGAACCGAAAGCCTTGTCCCCATGTCGGCGCTGCGCACGACGCTCATCGAGGCAGTGCTCTCCCATCTGGCCACAGGCGTCCAGAAGAGGAGGAGCGGAATGTGGCTCGGCACCCTCCGCCGCGACGTGGTCCAGATCTTCGACTGGTACGTCCAGCGAAAGCCGGACCACACCGCGAACCTCCTGAGCGAGATCTGCCTGGACGCTCACACACGGCTGAACGTGGACCCGGAGACGGTCGGGAAAATCATCCGCCGATCCCTCCACCTCGACAGCAAGCTGGGCGAGAAGACCATCGACGCGCTCCTCGACATGGCCCTGCCGCCGTCTGCGAAACCCTCCGAGAGCTAGCCAGGAGAGACACCCGCCAGCTGCGCCGACCCTGGTGCAGCGGATGACCCTGATGCTGAAGCTGGCGTCCGGGCAAGCCTGGGTGCCTGGGCAAGCCACCTGTGCGGGCGGCTTGCCCAGGGCCGGCGGCCCGGCTACGCCATCGCGGCGGCTACGGTCTCCAGGACGGCGCGCTGCTGCGGGTCGACGGGGACTTCGGCCTGGCGCAGCGCGCGGAGGGTGCTGCCGTCGGCGCACAGCCTGCACAGCCCGACGACGGGGAACGGGGTGGCGCCGATGAGGGTGTGCGAGGAAGAGCTGCTGTAGACGGGCCGGTAGCAGCCGGGACACGGCAGGCAGTCATCGACTCCGCGAGGTCGTGCTGCGCGGGGGGCTTTACTGGAAGGTGCTGTTGTTCTTGTGTCCGTCGGCGCGGGTGTTGGCGTTCCTGACTTCGCTGGTGGTCGGGTCGCTGTTGATGTTCGTGGTCAGCGCCGAGATGTGGTCGATGATGTCGAGGTTGTTGGCGCTGCCATCAGTGATGTCCGCGTGTGCGGGTACGGCGGCGAGAATGGCCGCGCCGAGGGTGAGAACGGCGGTGGTGAGGGTGTGTCGCTTCGTCATGGGCTGATCAACGGGTGCCGTGGCCGAAGGTCACTAAAGAGCTGAGCCCGTCTCGTTCAGGCCCTGGCCGTCGTCGTCGTTGCGCAGGCGCAGCTGCCACGAAGCCGGGGCCCCGTCGATCTCGGCAGGGGAGGAGGTGATCAGGATGCCGTTGCCGGACCGGCGGACGTCCAGGTGCAGCATCCCCAGGACGGAGTGGAACGCGGTGCCGAACCACTCCGTCGGCTGCCCGCCCTCACCGCGCGGCGCGCGCGGCTTGTGCAGCTTGTGTCGTCCCATGCTCTGCCTCGCAGACGTGATCCGTGCACGGGCCGATCGGTCCGCTGAACCCACAACCGCTCCCCGGCGGCGCAGGCACGCCACAGGCCCGGCCTCCACCCGTTCAGCGCACCTGGGCAAGCCTCCCCGGAACGGGTGGCCGGCGGCCGCACCCCGGCCCGCAGGAAGGTTGCACCGGAAGGGGGCTGGACAGTTGCCTGCAGGGGTGCACTAGGCGGGGGACCGCAGGTGTGACCGGAGGTGGGACCCCCCGAAGCTGGTGATCTTCCATTCGTGCAGGTCAGAGGCCATGGGCAAGCCCCCTTCGGAAAACGACACCTCTTACCTCGCGATAGCCGAGGGGAGAGGTCTATCTGTATCCCGGGGGCCGGCGGTCGCGCGGAGGGGTACATGTACCGGTATGGCTCGTGAACGGATCCGGTGGCCCCTCGTCGTGGAACGGGCCCGGCAGATCGTGGACGGGTACGCGCCACTCAAGGTGACCTTGAGGCAGGCCGGAGACCTGGTCGGCCGATCCGGTCACCATGCGGCAATGACCGGAGCGTCGGGTTCGTGCTGCCGCCAAGCCTCGTTGAGGCGCGCGAGCCTGCCCGCTGCGGCGATGCCGCGCAGGGACGCGACCTTCCCGTCATGGACTTCGAACGCCACGGCGCCCACGACCCGGTGGTCGATCACGGCGAGGACGGCCGGGGAGCCGTTGACCAGCGCGAAATGGAACGTGGGGGAGCCGCCTGCCAGCCGCCGCTTCGCAGGCGTCGGCTTGAAGCCGGCCCGCACGTGGGAGGCAACCTGTTCGGGCGTCGTGTACCGCAACAGCCGTTTGGCCAGCCCGTTGCCGTCCGAGAGTGCCATCACATCGTCGGTGAGCAGCGCCACCAGCCGTTCGGTGCGCCCCGACGCGGCCGCGACAAGGAACTCCTCGACGACCCGGCGCGCGGACGCAGGGTCGACCTCGCCGCCTCGGCGGCGCTCGGCGGCAATCCGGGTCCGGGCTCGGTGGACATGCTGTTGGCTCGCGGACTCGGTGATGTCGAGGATCTGGGCCATCTCGGCGTGGCTGTACGAGAATGCCTCGCGCAGGACGTAGACGGCTCGCTCGACCGGCGAGAGGCGTTCCATCAGGGTCAGTACGGCCAGGGAAACCGATTCCCGCTGCTCAATGGTGTCGGCCGGGCCGAGCATCGGGTCGCCCTCCAGGAGCGGTTCGGGCAGCCAAGCGCCGACCGCTCGCTCGTGGCGCACCTGTGCCGAGCGGAGCCGGTCGAGGCACAGGTTGGTGACGACCTTGGTCAGCCACGCTTCCGGGACCTCGATCTGCTGCCGATCGGCGGCTTGCCAGCGCAGGAACGCGTCCTGAACGGCGTCCTCGGCGTCGGAGGCAGAGCCGAGCAGACGGTACGCGAGCGAGGCCAGCCTGTTTCGGCTGGCCTCGAACCGACTGGTGTCGAAGCGATCACTGACGGTGCTGCCCATGTGGATCACCCTAGGCGGCTACGCGACCGCCTTGTCGGCGGGGGCGTCCTGCGCGTACGGGAGCGCCTTCGCGGCGGACGCGTCCGGCGCGGCGGCCAGGTGGCGCTTGCGCTTGGGCACGCAGAAGGTCGGGTGCGAGTTGGTCCACATCGACATCTTGAGGATGCCCGCCTTGATCCGTGCGGCCTTCCGGCCGCCCATGTACTTCGGCCTTGCGTGCGCTTCGTGGTCGACCATCTGCAGGATCCCGTCCTGCCGCCCGAGGCTGATGTGGTTGCCCAGGTAGTCCAGCTTGACGTGTCCGATCTTGCTGCCGGTCAGGCGCCCCACGATGGCCTTCATGGCCTGCCTGCCGGTGTAGCCGGCCGTGGCGCAGGACATCGGCAGCGGTCGGCCGTTGTCGCCGATGGCGTAGACGCTGTCGCCAGCGGCGTAGACGTTCGGGTGCGAGAGCGAGCGCATGGTGCGGTCGACGACGATCCGGCCGTTCTCGGTGACCTCCAAGCCGGCAGCGGCGGCAATCGGGCTGACCGCGAACCCGGCGGTCCACACGGTTGCGTCGGACGCTACGGCGGTGCCGTCGGCGCACAGGACTCGTGTCGCTTCGACGGCTTCGACGCTGGTGTGTTCCATGACGGTGATGCCCAGCCGGTCGCAGGCCCGGCGCAGGTGGCCGCGGGCTGCGGCGGAGAGCTGGGCGCCGAGCTCGCCGCGGGCGACCAGCGTCACCGACAGGCCGGGCCGGGATTCGGCGATCTCGGTGGCGGTCTCGATACCGGTCAGCCCGTCGCCGACGACCAGCACGTTCCCGCCTTCCCGCAGGCTGTCCAGGCGCTCGCGCAGGCGCAGCGCCGAGGGCCGGGCGGCGACGTCGAAGGCGTGCTCAGCCACACCTGGGACGCTCCGGTCGTCGCCGTGGCTGCCGAGCGCGTAGAGAAGCGTGTCGTAGCCGAGTTCGTCACCGCCGTTGGCGCCAGCCACAATGACGACCTGGCGCTCGGGGTCGACGGCGGTGACGCGGGCCAGGTGCAGCCGTATCCCCGTGTCCGCGAAAATGTCGGCGAGCTTCTGGGTTTCGATCTCCTGGCCGGCGGCGACCTGGTGGAGCCGCAGCCGCTCGAGAAAGTCCGGCACGGCGTTGACCACGGTGATCTCGGTGTCCGCCGGGGACAGCCGACGGGCTAGGTTCCCGGCCACGTAGGTCCCGGCATAGCCGGCGCCGAGGACGACGATGCGGTGCTTCATGTGATGCTCCTGTCGGTTCGCTCCGCTGGGCTCTCGGTGACTTGAGCGGGACAGCGCCCCGATTCCTGACAGGAAGCACATGTGACGTGGGTCACAGGTCGGTAAAGGTGTCGGTGTCGCCCTGTGATGGCGGCCGGTGTGCTGGTCAGGCCCTACGTGCGGTCACCGCGCGACGCACCGCGTAGGCAGCGGCGCCGGCGGCCAGCACCACGGCGCCGGAAAGCACCGACGAGGCCGGCAGGGCGAACGCGAGGACGAGGCAGCCGGCAAGCCCGACGACGGGGATGATCCGCGCCGGTCGGCCCTCGTCCGGGGCGAGCGTCCAGGCGGAGGCGTTGGCGATGGCGTAGTAGGCGAGCACCCCGAAGCCGCGCCGCAGCAACGGTGCGTGACCCGAACGGACCGCGTCCGGTGCATGCCGCCGCCGCAGACCATCGTGAACTGCGAAACCCCAGCTCAGCGTGTTCGCCCCCGCCCCGTAGGCAGGACCGGCCGGGCCGAGGGCCGCCACCCCTTGAGGGGTGGCGGCCCTTTGGTCTGTCTTGGGTGAGGTGGCGGCGGCAGGCCGCCCGGTCCCTGCTGCCCAGGCGGCATACGGGTGTCTTTTGACCTGCCTCTGGCTTGTCGGTCAGGGGAGGGCGATGGCGCGGGGTGGTCGGGCGGTCTCTGCGGGCCATGAGTCGGGAGTGGTCGGGGTGTCTGTGGTGGGGGTGGCTGTGGTGGTGAGGAGGCGGGCGAGGAGGAGGCCGGCGGAGGCTTCACTGAGGGCCTTCGCGGTGCGGCGCAGGCGCCGGTGCTGGCCGGTGGGCAGGGCCAGGGCGACGCAGGTGGCGTCGCTGCCGGGCAGGGTGAGGGAGAACGCGGCGCACACGTTGCGGTCGGAGTACTCGAGGAGGTCGAACTGGGCTGCGTTCGGGCCGTGGCTGTCGAGGTTGTCGAAGAGGGTCCGGGGGTCGGTGATCGTGCGCCCCGTGAGGGGGATGGGCTCGTAGCGGGTCAGGTGTTCCATGCGGGCTTCGAAGTCGAGGTCGGCGAGGAGTGCTTTGCCCACGGCGCTGGCGTGGGCGGTGTCGGTGAACGCGGCCCCGACACGGACCGGTGGTGCGCTCTCGCTGTGGGACGACTGGAGAATGTTGATCTCTCCGCTGGTGTAGGTGCTGAGGTAGACGGCAGCGCCGAGGTGGTCGCGCAGCCCGTCGAGGGTCTGCTGCATCAGCAGTTCGTGCTGCTCGGGGCGGCCGGCCATTTCCATGACGGGTCCGGGCAGATGCGCGCCGGCGATGGTTTCGACGAGGTACTGCGCGCGCAGCCAGTGCAGCAGCCACGCTGTCGAGGTCACGGACATGCCGGTGCGCCGGGCGAGGTCGCGGGTGGTGATCCCCCCGGAGCTTTGGATGTGGTGGAGCAGGTCACGGGCCCGGACCGCGGCTGCCTGCTGCTGGGGTGGCTGTGCGGGCAGGATGCGGGAGCGGGCCATGTCGGTCAGGACTGCCGGTCGCAGGGAGTTAGCCGACCACCACGGCTCCTTGCCCAGGTTCCAGCCCTGCACAACATCGGGGCGGGCGGCGGCCGCTGCCTGGGCCGCCGCGGCCGCCAGGTGGGCTGAAGGGTCGGGCAGGGGCAGGATCAGCGCGCCGCTCTGCTTCCCGTCCACCGCTGTCAGGTGCGGCCGTCCGTCACCAAGTTCGGGTTCGGGCCGGGTGTCGCCAGCCGGATGGTCGGGGGTGGGGAAGGCAGGTGGGGGCACGAGCACGAGATGCGGCCCGCCCCGCCGGTCCGCCGGTCCGGTCTGCGAGTCCGGTGCCGCGGTTGTCGTCCCGGCCGGGTGGGAGGGGTCGGGGGTGAGCATCTCCTCGCTGACGCCGAGCCGGTTGCGGATCTCGTCGAAGAACTGCGGGTCCTCGACCGGCGCGATGGGGGCGGTGGGGGAGGGGCGGCGGTGAGCGGTCGCGGCGAGCAGCCGGCGGGCGTCGCTGTGTCCGTGCCGGGCCGCTTCCGCGACCAGGAACTTCACGTCTTCCCGCCGGTCGCCGCCAGCCCGCCCGACCCGTCCGGCGAGGGCGGCCAGCCTAAACAGGGCGCCGGGATGCCCGGCCTCGCTCGCCTTGCCCAGCCACTGCTCCGCCCGCAGCAGCTCACCGCGCGTCAGGGCCTTCGTACCGAGCCGGTACAGGGAGTTGGCGTGAGACCGTTCCTCGGCGGACAGGCCGTAGGTGTCGGTCAGGGGCCCGAAGTAGCCGCCGGGCCGGTCCCAGAAATCATGCGGCCCGGCGAGCTGGGCCAGCAGTTGCGCGAGCCCGGCCGGGACCTGCGGATCTGGGCGGCCCGCCCCGCCGCGGTGGTCGTCGTACCTGCTCACATCCGTCACCTGTCCTTCCTTCCGTTGCTCTTCTTCTTCCTATGCCCATCCCGAATATGCCCAGTGAGCTTGCGCCTTAGGTACTCGACCGCTTTATTCCGCAGATTGTGCAGACGTCGCGCAGGTATGCCGAGCGCGGCCGCGATCTCCACATCTGTGAGCCCCCGGCTCTGCAGGGCCACCACCTGCTGGCGCTGGCCCTCCGGCATCCGCTCGATCTCCCGCCTCATCAGCTCCCGCTGCCGGCGCCGCCCTCATCGACGGGCTCCTGCTCCTGGGGGAAGGCCTCGAGGCCGTCTCCGCCCATCCGCGTCAGCCGCTCGCCCGAACGCTGCTGCCTGCGGTACTCGTCGACGGCGAGGTTGTGCACGGCTCGCCGCAGGTACGCCATCACATCCGTATCCGGATCGAGCTCACCGCAAGCGGCCTTCAACCCCACCTTCAGGTACGCCTCCTGCACCACGTCCTGACACGCCGCCAGCGACCACGACCGGTAAGAACGCCGCAGCGCTGACGGCTCCGTCCTCACAAACAGCGGATACGCCTTCAACAACCGCTGCGCCACATCCGCATCCGGCGCGAACTCCTCTTCCGCTCCCTCGCCTACCACGGGCCCCGCTCCCCGCCGGCCGCCGGGCGGGCGCCAGCCGCGGCACCCACCGCGACCCGCACCCCCACAACGCCCTGCGCGGTGACGTCCACCCGCACGAGGACGACGTCAGTGGTGCACACGCACCCGCCTTCCTCGTTCCGCGGACTCCTCGGTGCGCGGGGCCGTGCGGTCTTGCGGCTGATGAAGCGTTGCTGGCACAGCTGCACCAGGACGACCAGCGCGTGTGCCGCGCTTACGGCGGCCGGGACATGCCCGATCCAATCCAAGGACGCCGTCATGTTCAGTGGTTCTCCATCTATCCGGGTGGGACACGGTCGGCGTGAACGCGTCCTCGCCCCCCAGACGAACCCCAAGGCACACTTCTCCCTCCACAGCCCCCCGATTCACCCATGCGAGTGAATGTCATGCCCGTCCCGCCTGGTGCGTCGGGATCTGCTCGCATGCTCCGCTGCGTGCTGCGGGGTCGTGCCTGACTGCCGTCGGGCAGTGCAGAACCGGCCAGAGTGTTGAGAGCGAACCGCCGCTGCACGCCCGCGCTGTGCGGCAGCTGCGCCAGCACCACCACCCTGCGGTCAATGCCGCGAGCGCGCTCGCGCAACTGCCGACCCGCCTTCCCGCCCAGGCGATGGTGCAACGGCGCGCTGATTCGTCAGGGCCCATCGGGGGGTGGCCGCCAGGACGGGTACGGAACAAGTGGTGCCACGGTCAACTGGCCATGGCGAAGATGCCAATGAAGAAGGCCATGTAGAGCAGCAGGAGCGCACCGGCTACGGCCGCCACGATGAGGACCGCCTTCATCACTTTTTCTAGGGCCCGATGGTCGCGGGCGGGTCGCACAGGAACCTCGGGACAACCCTCGTTATCAGTCACGGAACCATCCTGCTGATCGCGGTGGCGGCAGGCTATCCGTAGAAGTACTCACGTGCGACGGTCGTCTCCGACGCTCCGCCTGGCCAGGTAGGAATCGACATGGCCATAACGGCCGATGTGACTCAGTAGGTCTGGTGGCAGAGCGCGGCCACGGCAGGGCTGGTGACGCCGTGCGCGGCGCGGCACAGCTCCGTCATGTCCGCGGCCCCTGCCCCGGGAGCGCGTACCGGACGGGGCGGTGCGGGCGTACGGCATGACGCGGACGCCTTGGTCGGCGACAGACGCTGACCGCTCTCCCTGGTTGGCGCGGGCGGCGAATAGCGCCGCCCGCGCCGCGCTGCCTGTTCGGGGAGCCGGCCACTGCCGATGGACTTTGGACCTGGTTGCGGTGACGTCAGGGGGTGGCGGAGCCCTCGGAGAGCGGCCCGTCCTTGAGGCGCGGGTGCCAAAGAAGGCTCAGCACCCGGTGGGGGACCCGGTCGTCAGACAGCCGTCTGGCCGCCCGTCATGCTTCCGCGGGGAGCTGGGCCAACATCACACACCCGGCAGATCCCAGCTCCCCGAAGAACGCTGCTGGGCCGGAGGGCTGACACATGCCCCGCCTCACACATGACACGCATCGGCGTCTCGCTGCAAACCCACTCGGAGTCCAGCACTGTGTCGCTGCTTCGTGAAAACTGACCCCCTGGCAGTCTCCGAATCTTGACCCCTTCCGGACTCTTGGAGGGTGCTGAACGTGGAGGACTGGGCAGAGATACGCCGGCTGCATCGAGCGGAAGGTGTGCCCATCAAGGAGATCTCGCGGCGACTGGGGGTGGCCCGCAACACGGTGCGGGCCGCGTTGTCCTCGGAGCGACCGCCTAAGTACCAGCGGACACCTCGGGGATCGGTCGTCGACCCGTTCGAACCGCAGATCCGCGTCCTGCTGAACGAGTGGCCCCGGATGCCGGCACCGGTCATCGCCGAGCGGATCGGCTGGCCGTACTCGTTGCCGCCGCTGCGGAAGCGGCTGGCGGTGATCCGGCCGGAGTACGTCGGCATCGACCCGGTCGACCGCGTGACCTACGAGCCCGGCGAGATCGCCCAGTGCGATCTGTGGTTCCCCGAGACGAAGGTGCGAGTCGCTGCCGGACAGGAACGGGTCCTACCCGTGCTGGTGATGTCGCTCGGGTTCTCCCGCTTCATGACCGCGACGATGATTCCGACCCGCCAGGCCGGCGACATCCTCTCGGGCATGTGGTCCCTGATCAGCGGCATCGGCAGGGTCACGAAGACACTCGTCTGGGACCGCGAGTCCGCGATCGGCGGGACCGGGCGGGTGACCGCTCCCGCGGCGGCATTCGCCGGAACGCTTGCCACCAAGATCAAGCTGGCGCCGCCCCGCGACCCGGAATACAAGGGAATCGTTGAACGCAACAACCAGTACCTGGAGACCTCGTTCCTCCCCGGCCGGCAGTTCGCCTCCCAGGCCGACTTCAATCACCAGCTGGGCGACTGGCTGATCAGGGCCAACGCGCGGACGGTCCGCTCGATCCAGGGCCGCCCGGTCGACCGGCTGGAGACCGACTACCTGTCGATGCTCCCGCTACCACCGATCACCCCGCCCATAGGGCTGAACCACCGCATCCGGCTGAGCCGGGACTACTACGTCCGCGTCGACACCGTCGACTACTCGGTCGACCCGCAGGTCATCGGCCGCTTCGTCGACATCACCGCCTCCCCACAGGAGGTCAGGGTCCTCTGCGAGGGCCAGCTCGTCGCCCGGCACACCAGGTCCTGGGCCAAGCAGGCCGTGGTCACCGACCCAGTCCACGTTGCAACCGCCGCCCGACTACGTCAGGCCCTGGCGTTCGACCGCGAAAGACGCGAGGCAGCCACCCGCCAACACGCCGACGGCCACACCGTCGCGCTGCGGGCCCTGCCGGACTACGACGCCCTGTTCGGCGTCGACTTCAACCCGCCGTCCACGAAAGCGAAGTGACCCATGACCACGGCTATCAAGCCCGATCAGCCCACCGCGGTGACCGGGCCGAAGGACGGCATGCCGTCCATGCTCGCTTACCTGACCCGGGTGCTGAAGATGCCCACGATCGGCGCGGCCTGGGAAGAGCTCGCTGACCAGGCCCGCGACCAGAACTGGTCCCACGAGGAGTATCTGGCCGCCCTGCTGCAGCGGCAGGTCGCCGACCGCGAGTCCAAGGGCACCATGATGCGGATCCGCACCGCCCACTTCCCGCAGGTCAAAACACTGGAGGACTTCAACCTCGACCACCTGCCCTCGCTGCGGCGCGACGTCCTTGCCCACCTTGCGACCGGCACGTTCGTCGCGAAGGCCGAGAACGTGATCCTGCTGGGCCCTCCTGGGATCGGGAAGACGCACCTGGCCATCGGCCTGGGGGTCAAGGCCACCCAGGCCGGCTACTCGGTCCTGTTCGACACCGCCAGCAATTGGATCGCCCGCCTCGCGACAGCCCACCAGGCCGGCCGCCTGGAGGCCGAGCTGAAGAAGATCCGCCGCTACAAGTTGATCATTGTCGACGAGGTGGGCTACATCCCGTTCGACCAAGACGCGGCGAACCTGTTCTTCCAGCTCATCGCATCTCGCTACGAGCAGGGCTCTGTGATGGTCACCTCGAATCTCCCCTTCGGGCGGTGGGGAGAGACCTTCTCGGATGACGTTGTGGCCGCCGCGATGATCGACCGCTTGGCCCATCATGCCGAGGTCCTCACGCTGACCGGCGACTCCTACCGAACCCGCCAACGACGCGAACTGCTGAACAAGGAAAACGGCGCCGGACGCCGGTAATTCACAGCGCCCACCAGCAATACAACCGCTGACCGGAGGCCTGAGCGCGCTGAGCCAGTCCAACCAGGCCGTTCAGAACATCCGTCGCGACCTCAACGCTGATCCGAATCTGGCGGAGTTCGTCGGTCTTCGACCATGGCTCAGCAAATCGAACGAGGTCGTCCTCCGCAGCCGTGACGAGGGCATCGAACAGGGTGTCCGACAAGCTGACCACAAAGGGCGGGCCGTCCTCCGGCGATGACAGCAGCTGCCCGGACCGTGGGCGTTCGCTGGCCTCCTCATAGCTACAGCCCGTCATGATGGCTTCGAGCTGGGCAATCGCGACGACCGGGTCGATGTTCTTGAGGAGGAACACGTCGAGCTCCGCTCGACTCGGTCCTCCCGGAGATTTCAGGACCGCGATGGCAGCCTCGTCGTCAGCAGCGGAGAAGTAGTCGCACAGAGTCATGTCGCTGATTCTGGCATCCACGGCTGACAGCCTGCCGGGGCACTGGGCGAGCAACAACAGGGGGTCAGTTTTCAGAGACTCGCCGGGGGTCAGCTTTCAGAGAGCGTTGACAGCGTCTGATAGTGCTCAGCGGCAGCGCATGGGGGTTGCCGCTGGCGTCCTGGATCTCGCGCGGCGTGGGCGCGCCGGCCGCCTCGTAGACCTGGACCAGCGCCACGCCCAGGTCCGCCCGGTCGGCGATCATCTCGACCTTCGGCGCGCGGAGCTTGGCCAGGACGCCCCGCTCCTCGATCCGGGCCTGCGTCCGGAGCTTGAGAAGGTGGTCGGTCATCAGCAGGTCGGCCCCACAGGCCGCGGCGAAATCCTTGACGGTCTTGGCCTTGGGGACCTTCTCGCCCGAGGCCGCGCGCTTGAGCGCGGCCGAGGAGACGCTCACCGAGGGCCCGGTAGCCATCGAATCGAAGGTGAGGCCCGCCTCGGCCTGGAGCGTGCGCAGCGCCGCGGCCAGCAGACCGCGGCGGAGGTGAGGAGTGCTGATCGGCTTGGGATGACGTCCCATCTCCCGCCCCCTCAGCTCTGCTTGACCAGGCGCAGCAGGCCTGTAGCAAGGGCCACGCTAGCGGACTCTGCAATACGGCGGCCACCGGTGACCACCACGATGACACCGGCGCTGATCAGGCCGCAGCCGCCGAGGAGTTGCAGGATCTCGAGGACCGGGACGTGCCCGACGAGGTAGAGAACGCTTCCCAGGGCAGGGAAGAGGCCCAGGAGGAAGGCGTGCGCCAGGGTGAGCCGGCCCGGAACGGAGCCAGCGGGGTGCACGCCGGCGGTGCCGACGTGCTCGGTCTGCGGCATGAGAGCCCCTACGTGACTTACGCGAAGGGCGCCGACACCGAGGCCTCGGCGCCCCCCGCTTGCTGGGTGCAACCCCGCGGGATCACGGCAGTTGGAGCTGCACATGCACGGGTAAGAAGAAGTGTTCAGCACCGCCGGTAATCGCGGTAACACAGAGAGTCGAATAAACTACCCGTTTGCCCGATTGGTCGGAACATTGGCTCAGCGGCGCCCAAATAGATGGGGCTTCGTGACGTAACCCCGTCCTGCGCGCCAACCGGCCTCCAGGCCACCTCCGCCAGGCCCAACCAAGCCACAATTCACCCGAATGGACGCCGTTTGGCTCACGCAGGTACACAGCTCGATTGCACGCGCATAAGTCCTCCGGCATCGTGGCACTGCTGGGGTTACCAAGTGCATTTCAAAGTGCACCAGAACCCCCGCAACGAAGCCCCTACCAGCTGGGTGCAACCAAGGTGATCAGGGCCTTCACGGCAACCCCGCGTTGGAGCGCGGCAAGCCACCCCAAGGGGCCGGCGTCCACCACGCCGGCCCCTTGCTCATGAACTTGTGTTCCGGTCCCCGGCCCTAACGAGGGCCCGCCAAGGCACCGAAGCTGGTGCAGGCACCGGCGGCGGTTGCTACACCGCACCTTGCTGTCCAGGGCAGCTCAGCCCGATGACACCAACTTCACCACGCCAGCCTGTCCTCACAGACCCCCCGCACCAACCGTGACCAGCACAGATCAAGCAACCGAGTCACGAAACAGCCCATGCAGCCTGATGGACAACCACACGCGGCGTCGCAAGGTGGGCCCCTGACTGCCCCTCATACCCCTTGTGAGCTGCAGTTTTACCGAGCCGTTTCAGTGACACCGAGGTAACGCCGATCACTGAAGGCAGGTGACCGATTCGCCGTGGCACTGTCGTGTTCCTTTGACACCCCCGCAGCCCGGCCGCGCCCGATTGCCCACGCCGAGGCGAAGTGGAAGCCTGGAGACGACATCGCACCGGGTCAGGCCCACCGCCCGCTAGTGCTGTGTCTGGACCAACTCCGTGCAACGGAATCCGCCTCCGGGGTGCCACTCCGTCATGGAGGGGCGTGCCTGAACCGTCACATATCAGGCTACGGACGGCAGGTGATGTTCGAGGCATAGCGCTTCTCGTGGCAGGGCAGAAGGATCGAAGTGGGAGACTCCAGGCTGTAGACGAACCGCTGGCGGGGCGCGACCGGCCCGGACTCGGCCCGGAATTGCTTCGTCCCATCACGGAGCACCACACCTGTGTGTCTGCCGTCGGCATCTGTGTACGTTGCTTCGATGTCCCAGCCGCAGGCCCCGCTCGCGACAGCGGCGGCCACGCGCAGTCCGCCGGGTTCCAGGCCGCCGCCCAAGTCGATCTTCCGGTGTTCGAAGTACGGGCGTCCCTGGTCAGGGCCTCCGTCGGTGATGACGGGCACGACGGGCGCGGAGTCCCTCCCATCAAGATCGAACAGAATTCCGGAGTACCCGGTCTCACCGGCAGTTGGCTTCTCCACCACTGTCTGCGCGGTCGAAGGCGCACAGTGCACGTCGACAGCCTGCATCCCGGTGACGGAAACGGGCGACTTGCGCTGGCTGAAGAGGTTGAGAGTGAAGGAAGTGGCTTGTCCGTGGGGAAAGCCCTCCGCCATCGTCAAACCCGGGTAGCCACCGAGGATCCGGCCGCCGAGCGGGCCCAGCAGAGCCCACACCCGACGGCCGAGGTGGTCTGTTTCCGTATCCAACGCCAGCAGAGCCTGCGCCTCAGCGGGGTTCAGCGTGCGGTCGAGCACCATCGTCCACGCGTCCTCGTCGAGTGCCGATAGGTCGGGGCTCACGACGGCTGTGAAGGGAGGCTCCTCCTGATCGAGCTGGTCCTCTACGTCCTGCTGGTTCTTCAAAAGAGACTCGGCGGTGGCCAGCTCGTACACGTACTCCCCGAACATCCCGAGGAGCACCCCGCAGACTGCCGTGACACAAGCGACAGTGAGGATGGCGGCGCGTGTCCTCCGCCGCTTGGCCGCGGGCAGTGCCGCCGTGCCGGGCGCGAACTGCTCACCCAGCGCATCGCGGAAGCGTTCCTCGTCCCGCCCCGGCGCCGACACCCCGGCGGGTGGCTGAGCAGCCGCCGGACCGTGCTCGGCTGTGCCCGTGGCCGCCGCAGTTGGCCCTCCTGGCGTGAAGCCGGCCGCGGTGGACTCGACAGCTGGTGCCGGCCCGCCGGCCGGTGGGGTGGCCGGGACTGCCTGCGGCGACTGCGACCGTGGCGTGGCACGGGCTCTCCCCGCCCCGGGGTTTCCCGCTGAATGTCCGGCCGGCGGCGGTGAGGACATGCGCGCGCTACCCCCTTGGCTCGGCTGCCCATACGCGGAAGAGAAAGGTATACGCCTACCCAAGGCGCACGGGAGGGCGCATCCGACCACGCCCGAAGGCACCTAGCGCCCCCTCAGTCGGGACACCGCCAACGCCAGCTTCCAGACCAACTCGCGGCCGCGCGAGCCTACTACGAACTACACGGCACCCTCGCCGCCCCGCGAGGCGCAGCGATCCTCGACATCCCGGCCGGGCACTGGCTCACGAACATCCGCAGGCCCGGCGGACGGAGTCGGCAGGGTGCACAGTGACACTCAGGCCGGACCCTGCCGAAGGACCGGCTGCGCGCACCGCGGGGGCCACCCCACTACAGGCCACGCCCCCGCCCGAGATGTCTCTCCGTCTCGATGCGAGCGTGCTACCGGTCGCGAGCCGGCGGGGCGCAGGGGTCGGGTTTGTTTGGGGTGGGTGTCGGGGTCGGCGTCGGTGAGGTGCTGGGCGTGGGGGTAGGGCTCGGTGTCGGTGCGGTACTCGGTGTCGGTGTTGGAGGGGTGTCCGCCGAAGCGCTGGAGGAGGGCGCGGTCGGGAAACTGAAGGCGGGGAGCTTGCTGTAGATGATGTCCCCTGGCTTGAGGGCGAATGCCGCCTGCTGCACGGTTTTGCGGCCCTGGAAGTCGGCTCGGGGGATTAGCTGGTCGGCGGTCTGGGTCTGACCAGCCTGGCAGGTGCCGGGGGTCCCGGTGAGGGAGTCTCCCGCCAGCATCGCGGCCAGCGCCAGCCCGGCGACCGCGGTCGCCGTGGCCAGCGGACGTAACGCCGGCCGCAGCACAAGGTCCCTCCCTGCCGCCGCAACCGGCCGCCGACGCCGGCGGCGGACGCCCGGGTGTGCAGACTTTCCCCTTCTCGTGGTTGCGGCCCGTGGGCTTGGGCGGCCGTCTGGCCGGCGCGGTGCAGGAGTTCGTCCGCGTCCTGCCGGGCCCGGGCGCACAGCTGTGCGGCTTCGGCTTCCGCGCTCGCGCGGATACGGACGGCCTCGGCGCGGGCATCCCCGCGGACGGCTTCGGCTTCCTGCGCGGCGTCGTCCAGGGTCTGCCGCACGGAGGCACGCAAGCGCTTGCTCGCGGGCTGGGCCCGGCGCTGGAGCAGCTTCACGTCCTGCCAGCGGCCACGCCAGTCGTCCACGAGTGCGGGGTCGGCCCGGAACCCGGCAGCGGCGGGCGGATCCAGATGACGGGGGTGGTAGCGACCCGGACGAATTCGAGCAGGGCCTCCAGGGAGGTGAACCGCTTGCCGGCCAGCAACTCGTTGAGGCCGGCCTTGGTCAGCCGCGGCCTCACCGAGGCACTGGCCAGGGTCGAGTAGCTTGGCGCGCCGTTGGCGATGTGAAGCCGGTTCAGCTCCTCGGTGAACTCGTGCAGCGCGTCCTCGAACGCAGCGATCGCGGCGGCATCGTGCGGCTCGATCCCGGGATCTTCATGAGTCACCGGATCACCCCCTTGTCCGGAAAGCAACGCTAGAGAGTCTTGGCGCCGTACGTACACGGAATCTGTCGAACGATGCTGAACGCCCGACGGCGTTCGAGGTCAGGCCGGATTCACCTGCGCAATGCAGGGCGTTGTCCGGGTCCATGCGGGCCCGTGCGGATCACTAGGAACCCGCGCTCGCGGCCGCTCTCCTGGAGACATGACCGACACCGACGCGACACCACAGACACCCGACCCGACACGGCCCCCACCCACCCGGAGCCGCCCGCACCCCCGAAACGAACCGGCACGGAACCCACGACAGCTTCGTGCTGATCGCCCTCCTCGCCACCTGCGCTGGCATCTACCTCGCCGTCGGGGACACCGGGTTCGCCGGCGTCATCAGCGCCGTCGCCGGCCTCTACGGCACCTGGCGCACCCGCCGCTGACCCACCCCGAGGAAGCGGGGCCCATCCAACGGGGCGGCATGCTCCGGCACTGCGGCAACCACCGATGCCCGCCTCATCGGGATCCCAGTGCGGTCATGCGCCCTCTGGCCGGTGGCGCACCGTGGTGTCCGGGCCGGGGCTCATGACGGTCTCATGTCCGTCGTCGAAGCGGACCCGGTAAGGCGGGGTGCCGTCATCTCCCAGTACCTCGATGACCTCCGCTGTCCGATCGTGCTGTCCCACGATCCGCCCGTGCACCACAATCTGGTCGCCCACGCTTGCCTGCATCCCGCGTCTCCGTTCAATTCGCTGTGATGGCCTCCGCCGAGGTACCCGGGCTAGCGCTCCTCCATGCCCGGCGTCACCCGAACGCGGCCCGTACACCGCCGCTTGACCGCGTACTTCCCCCGGAGGAGCGCCGCGTAGTTGGCGACGAGGACGACGAGCGCGCTGGGGGTGGGACTGGTCGTCCCCGACCAACCCGAGGAAGGGGTCGGCCCGTCCAGCCAACGGTTCAGCCGCACTTCGGTGCACCCCCGATCCGGCCAGCAGTCCGCGGCCGGGGTTCAGCGCGCCTCGCACTGGCGCCGGTGAGCGCCGGGTCAGGATGGGGGCCTCGCGGGCCTCGTGTGCCTCCGGGGGAAGGAGAGCGGATGAACACCACTCAGGTTCAGCACTGCGGCAGCTCCGTCCTGGTCAGTGTCGGCGGTGAACTCGATGAGGAAGCGGGAACGGTGCTCCAGCAGGCGCTGGACGGCGTCGCCATCGACGCGCGGGATCTCATGGTCGATCTACACGGCGTGGTGTCCATGGACTCCGGCGGTCTGCTCCACGTCCTGGAGCTGCACCGGCGCGCGGAGTGCCTTGGCCTGCGGGTCCTGGTCATCGGCTGGCAGCCTCAGCCCCAGCAGCTCATGGCCCAGATCGCCGGGATCCGCGGGCCGGGTTCGGCTACCGGGGAGCGGTACGCGCTGGCGGGCTTCCGCCGACTGCTAGAGCAACGCGCCCAGCATGATCGGCACTTCGCGGACTTCGGTGTCGGAACGCCGATCCTCTCGACTGCGCCGGGTGAGTGAGGGCCCACAATCCGGTATGCGAGGGCTGCCCCCTCTGGCGTGTGATGCAGTACCGCGCCCGGCCCCAGGGTCGATATCGCTGCCGGCCGCGGGTTCTGCACCGCTGCGAGCACATGACGGAACGGTCACGCGCCGCTACATCCGCCGAGCAGCCTCGTTGGACGCCAACATGGAGCAGCAAACCGTTTCACCCCCAGACTGGACCGGTTTCCCCCGCTGGAGTGGGCGCCCAGGAAGGTATCCGATACGCCGATATACGACGCACTCGAGGAGCAGTGGCTCGGCGAAGGCCGTGAAGTACCCCGCTGTCCGGGCCTGTCGTCCGGTGGCCTGCACCGGATGAACACCGGCGACCTGTTCCACCGCGCCTGACACGCAACCCCGGCACGGAAGATCAGGACGGTCACGAGAAGCAGCAGCGCTCCACCGGATTGTGCGGGCAACCGGTTCGGTTCCCCACTGTGAGTCGGTCCGATCCGGAGCTCCGACGGCAGCGGCCGTGCAAGACTCCCGGCCGAAGCCAGCGCGGCCGCCTTGAGGGGCGACTCACGGCGCGGCGGTTCGAACGGAGACAGTGCCGTCAGTTGTCCTCGGCAAGGATGAGATCGGCTGCGTGGTGCGGGCAGGCGGGGGTGTGCCAGGTCACCGACAGGAACTCCCCGTCGGCGCTGAGAGTCCGCGCTCCACCAGTGGCCGCAGTGGCCCGGCAAAGGCCGCAGAAGACGACCTTCAACGGGAGCAGGTCCGCCGAAGGGCGGCATCGTGTCGTCGGTTCCATCGTCTGCTCCTGCGGTGCCGGCACGGGCGAGACCTCTCACCACGGTTCAAGGCGCACACTTACCCACCGGATGGTCCCAGCAGCCGCGGGCGCGCACGGCGAAACCATGGAGAACCCCGGCAACAGCGAGCGCCAGCGCTCCAACCACGCGATCATCTTCTTCGCGGCGCCAGGACCGTCTGCCGGGCGCCGATGCACTTGACGTGCTGTGGCCATCAGAGGATGTTCTTCTGCCCTGGCCGGTGAGGTGTGGGAGGGGTCGGACCGCTCGGGGTGGATCCGCCCCCGGGAATGTGGGATCAGGTGTGCAGGAGGCTGTTGGTGCCGTCGTGTCCGTCGGCGTGATCCTCGTCGAACCAGTAGTCACCCGCCGCCAGGTAGCGGAAGGAGTGCACGCTCTTGCCCGGCAGGCCGACGGTGACGGCTCGGGTGCCGTCATTGCGGGGCTCCAGGGTATGGGCGCCGGGCTTCCACTCGTTGAAGTCACCGACCACGCTCACCTGGCCGGGCGGGATGTCGGCGGGCAGGACGAAGGTGACCTGAGCACGGTCCTTGAGCAGCTTGCGTTCGAGCATGGCAGAGAGCTCCTGCAGACAGGGTGGCTGTTTCGGCTCATCCTGCGGCCCCGATCGCAGGCAGGCACCCGCACGCGGCCGCCCGGGGCAGCGGCTTCACCCGCCCGGCACTCCAACTATGTGGCGATGCCCTGCCTTCCGGCTCCGAGCGTCGGCAGGTGGGAGCCACCCGGCCGTCCCACCCGGTCCCAGAGCAAGGCCCCGGGACAGGGGGTGTCCCGGGGCCGCCAGCCGCGGCACCGCAAGGGGGAGCGGTAGTGCATCTGACGCGACGATGTGGATAAACGATTCAGCAGCTGCCCGGTTACGGCCGCATCCCACCCGCCCGCGCCATCGCGGTGCGGGAGGCCATGGCCGACAGCGGGGCTTGCCCAGGGTCGCCTTACTGGGTGTCGCGCAGTCCCACGATTTCGACCTCTTCCTGAATCCTCACGATGCCCCTCTCCACCCGGCCGACGACACTCCTGGGGGCAAAGGGAGTAATTGTCAAATCCTGTGGATGCGGTCGTGGCCGCTGGATGAGCGGGTCGAGGGTTCTTGCCCCGTCCTGGGGTGGCGGTGGGGGCGGTCGGGCATGCGAGGGTGTGGTCATGTTGATCGTGATGGCGGGGCTGCCTGGTGCGGGGAAGAGCTCGGTCGCCGAGGCGTTGGGGCGGGAGTTGGCCGCTCCGGTCGTGTCGGTGGATCCGATCGAGGCGGCGATGTGGCGTGCGGGGGTGGCTCGCGGGCAGCCCACGGGCCTTGCGGCGTATGTCGTGGCCGAGGCCGTGGCCGACGGTGTGCTGGCCCTGGGCCAGACGGTGATCATCGATGCGGTCAACGCGGTGGAGGAGGCGCGGGAGCAGTGGCGGTTGCTGGCGGCTCGTCATGACGTGCCGGTGGTGTTCATCGAGGTGGTGTGTTCGGATGCGGCGGTGCATCGCGGGCGGCTTGAGGGCCGGTCCCGGGGTATCGAGGGCTTCCATGAGCCGGCGTGGGAGGCGGTGGAGCGGCGACGGGAGGAGTTCGTACCGTGGTCGGATGACCGGTTGGTGCTGGACAGTGTGATCGACCTGCCGTCGAACGTCGCGGCGGCCCTGGGGTTCCTGGCCGCGGCGTCCTGATTCCTGAGTGACCGCCGGTCGTGGGGTTCCTCAGGCGGCGGCGGACTGTTTTCGCGTTCAACCAGGACGCCGTTCTCAAACCGGGCGCCAGCGCGGACCAGCGCGACCAGATGAGCGCCGGTGACCGCGCGCCAGCGGGTCTGGGCGGACTCGACGAGTTTGAACACCATCGCGAGGGCAGCGGCAGAGCTGCCGGCGCCGCGGGTGACCTTGGTCCGGAGTTTCACCGTGGAGAAGGTCGACTCGATCGGGTTCGTGGTGCGCAGGTGGATCCAGTGTTCGGCGGGGAAGTCGTAGAACGCCAGCAGCTCGTCGACCTCGCCGGTGATCTTCTTCGCCGCCTTGGGCCACTTCGCGCCGTATGTCTTCTCGAACGCGGTGACTGCCTTCTCGGCGTGCGCACGGTCCTCGGCGTAGTAGATCTCCTGCAGGGCCTTCTTCGCGCCGGGCTGCGCGGACTTCGGCAGCGCGTTCATCACGTTCCGGGTCTTGTGAACCCAGCACCTCTGGTGCCGGGTGGCGGGGAACACCTCCGCTAGGGCCCTCCACAATCCCATCGCTCCGTCGCCGACAACGAGCATCGGGTTGCGCATCCCGCGCCGGCGGCAGTCCCGCAGCAGATCCGCCCACGACTCGGTGGACTCGCGCAGGCCCTCTGCGATCGCGATCAGTTCCTTGGTCCCGTCGACACGGACACCCATCAGGACCAGGAGGCATGAGTGTGTCTGAGAGAGACGGATCTTGGGGTGGACTCCGTCGGCCCAGACGTAGACGTAGTCGGATTCGGCCAGGTCACGGGCGTGGAACGCGGCATGCTCAACGGTCCACTGCTTCGTCAGCCGGGTCACCGTGGCCGGTGACAGCCCGGCCGGGGAGCCCAGGAACTGCTCCATCGCGGGCACGAAGTCGCCCGAGGACAGGCCGTGGAGATAGAGCAATGGCAGCACCTCGCTGATCTTCGGGGATTTGCGGCACCTCGGCGCCAGGATCTTCGAAGAGAACCGCATCCGTTCGCCGGATGCCTCGTCGACGCGCTTGTCGTTGACCCGCGGGGCCGCGACCTCGACGGGCCCGGCGGCCGTGGTCACCGTTCTGGGACGGTGCCGCCCGTTGCGGACCACCAGCCGGCGGCCGGCCTCGTCGCGCTGACCGGCGAGCTCGGCTATGTACTGGTCCACCTCCGCCTCCAGGGCCGCGGCCAGCATCCGCCGGGCGCCCTCCCGGACGATCTCGTCGATCAGGGAACCGGTCTCGGTGGTGCCGTCTTCGTTGACTACGCTGAGCACGGGCGTGCCTTCCCGACCCGCGTTCGCAGCGCGGGCCTACTCGATGACCATCAATCGATCACTCGGGAAGGTACGCCCGCCGCGTTCCACGAGGCACCCCGCCCGAAGCCGATCCACAGGTCTTGAGCATTGCTCCCGACTCCAGCGCGAGAGCCACTGTGCGCCGGCCCACCGAGTACTTCAACGCCAGCGCACGACTGGACAGACCCGCCTCCCGCGCATCACGACGGATGGCGGCATACAACTCGACCTTGGAGCCGGGCACTGAAGTCCCCTCACGCTCGCTAGCACCCCGATGCTCCCACGACCAGCCCTCCACTGGAGCCAAATCCCATCAACACGAACTCCACCGCGCGGTGGAGTCAGAACTCACCTTCCGACTGGAGTCACTTGTCGTCTATAGAGCCAGGTGGGGCACCACGGGTGTTCGGCCTGTTGGACGACTCTCAGCATGAGCAGCAGCGGCTTGGCGACACTCACGATGGCGATGTACCGGGGAGGTCGTTGGTGCTTGAGAAGTGCTTGGTGCGCGACGACAGAGTGCACACGAAGAACGACGCGCGATCTATGCTTCGGGCGGGGTCCATCGCTTGATGATGTGGGGCTGAGAGTGCGGTGCCGGCCATGCCTGGATCCGGATCTCCTCCATGTCTTCCGGCTCGTCCTCGCAGTCGAGGTCGGGGAAGGCCGCGGCTTCGAGATTCCGCCGAGACGTCCGGATGCGGGTCCATCCGGCGGGCATGTCGAAGCGTGCTGCATCGGGGACGTATTCGGTGCAGCCCAGCACGACCAGTCGTCCCGAGGCCAGGTTGAGACTTGCCTCGACGACGTGGTCGAAGTCGCAGCTGTCATCGTCCGGCTGGCCCGGGAGGAGGCCGACGGTGACGTCGACGGTGACGTTGACAGCCGTGCCGATGGCCAGGGCGTGTTCGGCGACGCCGAGCCCGTCCAGGACGGCCTGTTCGGTCCACACGTCACCGATGCCGGTCTCGGTTGCCTCGGAGTCGTCGTCCAGGACGTGGATCTGGAAGTAGTCCGCGAAGAGCTCAAGGTTTGTCGCCACGGAGGCATCATCCCTGCTGCCCGGGAACGGCAGCACGGCGGGGTGAGGCTGTCTTCGACGAGGCCGCTGACCGGGTGATCTGAACATGAATGCTGGCCCGTCTGGAGAGGTTCCGGCTGATTGCTGCAGGTCAGGCGGAGGTTCTGTTGCTGATCGTGGACTCGGACTCGGACTCGGACTCGGCGCCGGGCCACTAGTTGATGCTACGAGGACGGTCACAACCAGATGCAGGCCCATGCCTGGCCGGCAGTGTGTGGGCCCGCCTATTGACGCCAGGTCACAGGGGCGGCCTGATACGCACGTGACCCCCGAATGGTTATCGGGGGCCACGATTTGCTGTGGTTTGTGCTAGAAGATTCCGGTGCTCGTGGTGCTCCAGTTGGTGTCGCCGACCTTGAGGGGTGTCCTGTAGCCGGTCAGGGTGCCGGGGTAGAAGAGGAGGCAGCCGGTTGGGCAGGTGGTGGTTTTGGTCGTGCCGGTGCCGTCGTCGTAGGTGACGGTGTGGTTGGGGTCGGCTGGGGTGGTGGCCCACAGGTCAGCGAGGTCGTCACCGGTCTTGGGCTGGAACTCGCGGTAGGAGATGGTGGTGCCTTCGTCGTTGACGCTCTTGTTGACGACGGTGCCTTGGGCGTTGCCGTTTGAGGTGATCAGGGGGCGGGTGGTGGTCTGCCAGCCGCCGTTGCCGAAGGCGGTGCGTGCGCCGAGGCTGAATTTGCCGTCTGTGATTTTGCCGGGGTAGAGGTAGGCGATTCCGTCGGCTTTGTTGCGGGCGAGGATGTCCTGGATCCCGTCGCGGTTCTGGTCGCTGGCGGCGAGGATGGTGTAGTCCTTCCACAGCGTGCCGGTGCTGACGTAGTTGGCCTGCTGCACGTCGAAGGGCTCGTTCTGGTCGGCGCCTCCACCGGCTATGGTGCGGCCGGAGTAGATGCGCAGGCGCGAGTCGGTGCAGGCGTCGTCGACGCATACGCGGACGACGAGGTCGTTGCCGTTGGCGAAGCCGGTGTCGGCGCGTTGGTCTATGTCTCCGGGCATGACGATCTGCAGTATGCGGTTCCAGCCTTGGGTGCCGAGGTCGGAGGGCGGTGCGATTGTCTGGCGGGTCCAGTACATGGGGCCGCCTCTGCCGGTGCCGGGGTAGAGGTAGAGCTTGCCGTCGGGGAGGCGCACGAGGGAGTCTTCGTAGCCGTCGGGTGCCGCGGTGGGGCTGGTGAGGTTGGTGAAGTCTCCGCCGTGGGCGATGAGCGCCCCCGCCCAGCCCTTGAAGCCGACGGTGTAGGGGGTGAGCTTGCCGGTGCCGTCGCCGGCGTGGAATCGGAGTTCGGCGTTGGTGTCGGTGCTGGTGGCGTACATGTCGGTGTAGCCATCGCCGTTGAGGTCGCCGAGGAGGTCATGGGTGGCGGGTTTGGTCAGTGGGCTTTGGCCTGGGGCGTAGACGAAGGCAGCGGGGGAGGTTTTGATCACGGTGCTGTCGGCGTCGCCGTCGACTGGTGAGTGGTTGCCCGCTGTGTCGTAGGCGAGGACGTGGAGCTTGCTCTGGGGGCGGCCGGTGGGGACGATTTCGACGATCGTCTCGGTGGCTCCTGCGGCGAGGGGGACCCAGGCGTCTGTGCAACCGCTGCTCGAGACCGACACCGGGCGGTCGAGGGCCCAGCAGAAGCCGGCCAGATCGGTGGCCGCGTTCTTGAGTTTCAGGCGGAGCTTGGTACGGGCCTGATGGACGGTCAGCGCGCTGCCGTCTTCTTTGGTGACGGTGACGGGACTGGTGGGCCCGGTCTTGTCGACGGTGAAGGCGCAGTCGGCTGTGTAGGGGCTGTCGGGCCCTTCGCCGTCCTTTGCGCGGACCTTCCATTTGTAGGCGCCGGTGGGGAGATTGCCGGCGAGGACTGTGGCGGTGGCGGTGCCGCCGCTGGCCACGTTGGTGACGTAGGAGACGGGTACGGAGGCGCCTGCGGCGGTGGTGACGACGAATTCGGGATTGACGGTGCCGCCGTCCTTGTCGAGGAGAGTGGCTGTCAGGGCCAGGCCGCTGTTGCCGATAGTGGCCCCGCAGGGCACCGGCTTGTTGCCCTCGCCTGAGGGGGACCAGCTGCCTTCGTAGGCTCCGCTGGCGGTGACCTCGGGCGGGAAGTTGTAGGTGACCTCCAGGACGGGGTTGTTCCGCAGACGCTTGAAGCTGTTGACGTTGCCGAGGTATGAGTTGGGGACGCGCAGGCCGAAGACGAGCGGGTCCCAGCCCTCCTGGACGTAGGAGGTCAGGGCTGCGGACTTGAAGTCGTAACCCTCCACGCCCGGGCAGTAGGTCGGGTGGCCGTGAGCGAAATTGCCCTGGGCGAGTTTGTAGCCCCAGTAGTTGTTGCGGGTGTTCCAGGTCGGGGTGGTGGTGATGTCCTGGGAGGTCCACAGCTCGGTGGGGCCGGCCGCAGAGGCGTCGCAGCCCCAGGAGTGGGTCTGCTCGACGGCGAAAGTGGCGTCGAGGATGGTGGCGCCTTTGAGGCCGTTGGTGTTCATGGCGAAGAACGACTGGGTGTCGCCGGTGCCGTTGAACCCCACGCGTGGCTCGTCCCAGGGGTTTCCGGACTGCCAGCCGGAGCCCCAGGGGTAGTCCGCGCTCGGGGTGTCTGAGTACACCACGGCCCACTTCTCGGTGTAGCCGCCGGTGAAGATGGGGTCGATGACCAGCGGGAACTGTGTCGCCGAGGACAGCAGAGCGGGGTCGGGGGTCAGCGTGAGGGTATTGCCTGTGACGTCCGCGCCTACGGGGGCCTGCTGCGGGTCCGGCGCCGTCTCCTCGGCGACGGCGGCGCTGGAGAACATCGCCGAGGAGAGGGCGGTTTTTGCCGCCGGGCCGGCCGGGTCGCTGGTGGCTGGCTGCTCCCACATCTTGGGGGTGGGTGCGCTGAAGACGATGTTGCCGGCGGCGTCCTTGGCGAGGAGCCGGTCGCTGTGGTCTTCGTCGAGTGTCACGCCTTCGGAGGTGACGGCGAGTTTGATCGTCTTCAGGGCCGGGTTGGCGGCGGCCTCGGGGGTGGTGACGAGGAGGTGCTGGGCGAAGCCGTTGACCTCGGCGATCAGCTTGAGGTCGACGCCGGGCAGCACTGACTTGTAGAGCGCGGTGTTCCCTCCCAACACCGGCTCCGGGAGCGTGCCCGGCCATGACAGGGCCAGCTTCTTGCCGCCGCGGTCCATCGAGACCAGCGGGCCGTCTCCACCCTGGGAGAAGGCGATGCCGAAGGACGCGGTCGGGCCGAGTGTTCCGTCCTCCTGCTGGGTGAGCGTGGGGTCGGTCTTGCGCCACACGGATTTGTGGCGTGTCCAGATGGGCAGCGTGGACTGCCGCAAAGTCAGGTTTCCGTCGGGGTTCGCGTAGGTCTCGGAGTACTCGGTGCGGCGGTCGATGATCTCGACGCGCTGGCCCGAGGTCTTGGCGAGGCCGTAGGCCCTCACCTCCGATGCGGCTTGTGGCGTGCTGTCCGCCTCGGCGGCTGCCTGTTCGGTGGCTTTGGCGGTCTCGGGGGTGGTGATCACGCTCAGCGCGGTGAGCGGGAAGGCAAGGGCCAGAAGGGCGGCCAGCGGGCGGGTCAGGCCTGTGCCGGCTCTTCGGTGATTCATGAGTTTTTGGTCTTTCTGAAAAAACGTCAAGGCTGTGAGTCAGCGCAGCGTAAGCGAAGGAATTCACATCCGCATAGACGGACTTGTCGGCACGCCATTTCCTGTCGGGGGCATGACATCCGGAATGATCGGTTTCAGGACGCTCGATGACGTTTTTGCAGGTCAGATGTGTCGAAGTAGGGTCTTGCGCGAAGTGCCTGAGGGAGTGTTGGCTGCGATTTTATCTGTCTTTTATTCCCTTGGGGGGTTTGCTGTGTCCATCCGTTCGGGCATGATGCCCGAATTGTTCGGAGGTGGTCGCTTTCGCAGAAAGCGTCGGCTCCGTGCCGGAATTGTCGGTGCGACAGCCGTCGCCCTGTCCGTCTCCCTGCTCACCGGCCCCGCCTGGGCGGGACCCGCGGAGTACAAGCCCCGCGGCACCCAGAAGACGCCCTCTGTCACGGGCAAGAACCTCAAGCCGCAGGGCAAGAAGGCTCCGGCCGCGGCTCCCTCGTGGAAGCCCTCGAAGGTGACGTGGCCCTCCGCCAGCTCGGCGGAGGTGACCCTGTCGGCCGCCGCGCCCCTGGCCGACGCCGCCCCATACAGAGGGGCGCAGGCGAAACTGCCGGTACGCGTCACCAAGTCCGCGAAGGCCTCGCTCTTCCTGCGGTCCGACGCAGCGAATGACTCATCAAGTCCGGAACGGGTCAAAATAACCGTCGCGGACCGCAAAACGGCCCAGAAGGCCGGCATCGACGGCCTCCTGCTGTCCGTGCAGCGCAAGGACAGCCGCATCTCCGGCGGCCGGGTGCAGGTCGAGGTCGACTACTCCAAGATCAAGGACGCCTACGGCGCGAACTGGGCCTCCTCGCTGCACCTCGTCCGGCTGCCGGCCTGTGCGCTTACGACGCCCTCGAAGCCCGAGTGCCTCAAGACCTCTTCCGTCCCGACGCACAACCACCAGAATGCCGCGACGCTCACGGCCGACGTGGACCTGGCGGAGACTGCGCCAACGCAGGACGCCAAGCCGGCCGCCGTCGCCTCTGCGGCGGGCGGCATGACCGTCCTGGCTGCTGTGGCCAGCGCCGACGGGTCCGAGGGCTCCTTCAAGGCGACCTCCCTCGCCGCATCGGGTTCGTGGTCGGCGGGCGGGAACTCCGGCGGCTTCGGCTGGAACGTTCCGATCACGGTCCCGCCGGTGCCCGGTGGCTTCGCGCCCAAGGTGGGGTTCTCCTACAGCTCCTCCTCGGTCGATGGCCGTACCGGTTCCACCAACAACCAGTCGTCCTGGGTCGGTGAGGGCTGGGAGTACAGCCCCGGCTTCATTGAACGCAAGTACGCCCCTTGTGAGAACGACAAGCAGGGCGGCAGCAACACCGAGGACGTCGGCGACCTCTGCTGGAAGTCCGAGAACGCGACTATGTCCCTGAACGGCTCAAGCACCGAGCTGCTGTGGGACGCGGGCAAGGGCCTGTGGAAGTTGGCGAACGACGACGGCTCCCGTGTCGAGCGGATCTACGATTCCCCCGGCAACAACTCCGGGGATGAGGACTCCGAGTACTGGCGGATCACCACCACCGACGGCACTCAATACTGGTTCGGCAAGAACCGTCTCCCGGGCTGGAGCGCAGGCAAGGAGGAGACGTCCTCGGTCAATGCCGTCCCGGTCTTCGGCAACCACGCCGGCGAGCCCGGCCGCGGAGCCGACTTCGCCTCCTCCAGCCGGATGCAGGGCTGGAGATGGAACCTCGACTACGTCGTCGACCCCCACGGCAACGCCATGGCCATGTACTACACCAAGTACACCGGCTACTACGCCAAGAACATGAAGATGGACACGCCTGTCGCCTACACCCGCGACAGCACCCTGCGCAGGATCTCCTACGGTCTGCGCGACGGACAGGTCTACGCGACCCCGAAGCCTGCCGGCCAGGTCAACTTCTGGGTCTCCGACCGCTGCATGGCCACCACCTGCATCCTTGACGAGGCTCACGCCAACGACTGGACCGACGTCCCAGTCCACCTGGACTGCAAGGCCGCCCAGCAGTGCCTGCAAGGCTCGCCCACCTTCTGGTCCAGCAAGCGCCTGACCTCCATCGACGCCTACGCCCTGGTGGGCACCGCGCACGTCGGCGTGGACAACTGGACACTGACGCAGTCCTACCCGCCCAGCGGTGACACCACCAAGCCCGCCCTGTGGCTCGACTCCGTCCAGCGCACCGCCAAGGCCGGCACGCTCACAGACATCCCCGGCGTGGACAAGACCGTCTTCGCCGGCCAGCCGATGGCCAACCGCGTGGACAAGGCCGACGGCCGGCCGCCGATCAACAAGCGCCGCATCACACAGATCACCAACGCGACCGGCGGCACCACCCTCGTCACCTACACCGACCAGGAGTGCAGCCCCAGCAACCTGCCTGCGGCGGACGACACCAACACCAAGCGTTGCTATCCCTCCTGGTGGACCCGCGACGGAGGCGCCGAAGAGGTCAAGGACTACTTCCACAAGTACCTGGTTGCCAGCATCGAGGAGAGCGATACCACCGCCGGGACCGGCTCACCCTCCAAGACCACCACCTACGTCTACCCCGGCTCCCCGAACTGGCGGCGCGACCAGTCCGAGTTCACGCTGGACAAGCACCGCACCTGGAGCGACTTCCGCGGCTACCGCACCGTCCGCACGCTGACGGGCACCACCAACCGGACCAAAGCCGAGACCGACTACTACACCGGCATGGCCGGCGACACACTGGCCAACGACACGCCTCGTACAGTGGCGACGATCAACGGTGTCGCCGACCGGCGCGATTTCACCGGCACGGTTTCCGAGAGCCGCACCTACAGCTCCGAAACCGGTGCGGCGGTCGAGAAGATCACCCAGACCCCCTGGGTGTCCAAGGACAACGCCACGCAGTCGGTCGTCGGCATCACCGACCCGGACGAGCCCGGCACCGAGGCAGCCACCCTCGAGCCAAAGACAGCCCGCTTCTCCGGAACCTCCACCACTGTCGGCAGCAAGCTCCTTGCGGACGGTACCTGGCAGAAGACGACCGCCAACCGGATCTATGACGAGGTCTACGGTCTGATCCTGACGGAAGGAGACGACGGGGCGAACGTCACCGAGGCAAAGTGCAAGGTCACCCAGTACGTGACACCTGACACGGCGAACTGGCTTATCGCCTACCCGCGTCAGGTCACCACTACGACCGCCAAGCCGTGCACGGAAACCGTATCGGCCTCGTCCGTGACCAGCGCGGGCCGCATCTCCTATGACGGCCAGGCTGTCGGCACGGCACCCAAGGCCAGTCAGGCCAACATCACCAAGGCAGAGCAGGCGTCGAAGCTCGATGCGAGCAGCCAGCTCGTCTGGGAGACCGCCGAACAGGCCACGCACGACCAGTACGGCCGCGTCCTGACCGCCAGGGGCCAGGACCTCCAGACCACCACCACGGTCTACACCCCGGCCGCCGACGCCCAGCCGACCAGCGTCGCGATCACCAACGCCAAGGGCCACACCACCACCAGCGCCTACGACGGCCTGCGCGGGCTGGCTCTGAAGCTCACCGACCCCAACAACCGCACCGTCACCTCCGAGTACGACGCGCTCGGCCGGCTGATCAAGGGCTGGGCCGTGGGCCGCTCTACCTCTGATCAGCCCAACGTCACCTTCACGTACAACCTCTCAGCAACCGCCCCGTCGACCGTCACCACGAAGAAGCTGTACGAGAACGGCACCTGGGGCACCTCGGTGACGCTCTACGACTCCCAGTTGCGCGAGCGCCAGACCCAGACCGACGCCACAGGTATCGCAGGCCGGCTCATCAGCGACGCCTTCTACGACGACCACGGCCGCGTCCGGTGGACCAACGCTCCGTACTACAACAATCAGCCCACCAGTACGACGATGCTCGTCGTCCCCGACAACCAGATCCCCAGCGCCACCGAGAATCGCTACGACGGCCGTGGCCGCGTAACCGACTCCATCCTGCTCTCCCTGAACTCGGAGAAATGGCGAACCACCACCACCTACGGCCCTGACTGGCAGGCCGTCATTCCGCCGCAAGGCGCGCCAGCCACACTCACTGTTGCCGATGCACGCGGCCGCGCAGTCGAACGGCGCGAGTACAAGGACCGCAACCCGGTCATCGGCGCTGCGGCAAGCCAGTACCAGAAGCACACCTACGAGTACGACCGCGTCGGCAAGCTCGGCAAACTCACCGACACCTCCGGGCGCAACAGCTGGACCTACACCTACGATCTACGCGGCCGCCAGACCGAAGTCACCGACCCGGACAAGGGCAAGAGCACCACCGTCTACGGAACCGATGGCCGCGTCCAGACCATCAGTGACGCCCGATCCGTCACCCTAGCCACCACCTATGACGAGCTTGGCCGCAAAACCAGCCTGCGCAAGAGCTCGGTAACCGGTACCAAACTCGCCGAGTGGACCTACGACACCGCCCCCGGTGGCAAGGCACTGCCCGCATCGTCCACCCGGTACGACGGCTCAGCCGCCTACAAGTCAGAGGTATCTGGGTACGACACCTTGGGCCAGTCCACTGGTATCAAGCTCACCGTCCCGTCGGTCACCGGCGAGGAACAGCTTGCCGGCACCTACACAGTGGCGGGCACCGTCACCGCGACGAACAGACTTTCGGCAACCATTGCGTACAGCACCACCAACACCAATGCCACCACCGCCCTGCCGGCCGAGACGGTCACCCACCACTACGGCGCGCAGGACCAGCTCGGCATCGTCGACAGCAGCCTTACCCAGGCGTACCTGCGCGGCGCCTCCTACACCCCGTTCGGTGAACTGGCCCAGGCCCAGTTCGGCAACCTGGGGACGATGGTCACCCAGACCCTCACCTACGACAGCGCCACTCGGCGCGCCCTCTCGTCAGTCACCGATCGAGAGGCGTCCGGACCGAGCGAACTCTCCAACATCAAGTACACCTACAACCCTGCGGGCAACGTCACCCGGATCCTGGACGATCAGAGCGACAGAACCGTCAAGGACGACCAGTGCTTCGCCTATGACTGGGCGAGCCGGCTGACCGAGGCATGGACCTCCGGGGACAACTGCGTCACCCAGCCCGTGAACGGCTCCGGCGCGCCGGTCCTGGGTAGCGTCGACCCCTACTGGACCAGCTGGACCTTCACCGACACCGGCCAGCGCGCCACCGAGAAGCAGCACAAAGCTGGCCCGATCGCCGCAGACACCACCCGTACCTACACCTACCCCAGCACGACCGGCGCGGCACAAGCACACGCAGTCCGCAGCGTCAGCGCCTCAGGCGGCGCAACAGGCACAGACACCTACGGGTACGACGCCACCGGCAACATGACGGCCAAGACCGCGGCCACGGGCACCGCCCAGACCATGGCCTGGAACGACGAGGGCAAAATCGCCTCGTCGACCACTGCTGGTGCCACCACCTCGTTCCTCTATGACGCCCAGGGCACCCGCATCCTCAAGCGCGAGCCCGCCGCCACAACCCTGTACCTGCCCGGCGGCCAGGAACTCGTCCTGGACAAGGCCACCAAGGCAGTGTCCGGAACCCGCTACTACAGCGTGCCTGGCGGCACCGCGATGCGCACCAGCACCGACGGACGCGTCCGCTTCCTCATCGCCGACCACCACGGCACCAACACACTCTCGATCGCCGCATCCACTCTCACCTACAACCGCCGCAAGCAACTGCCGTACGGAGCCGAACGCGGCACACCCCCAGCCGCATGGCCCAGCCAGAAGGGATTCGTCGGCGGCGACATCGACAAAACCACCAACCTCACCCACATAGGGGCACGCGACTACGACACCAAACTCGGCCAGTTCATCAGCGTCGACCCACTTCTGGACCCCGGAAACCTGCAGTCTCTCAACGGCTACGCCTACTCCAGTAACAATCCTGTCACCCTCAGCGACCCCGACGGAATGCAGGAAAGGGACTGCTATTACGGGATGTGTGGCGGTCACTACGACCCCCGGGATGACAAGGCCCCCGACGAGGAACGCCCGCCGTCGATTCACGACGGCCATGACGGCGGAACCGGAAGCTCGCCAACCTGGCTTCCCCCGCCGAGCATCACGACTCCCCAAGGCGAGACAATCGTCCTCCCTTCGGTGAACACTGAAGAATTCATCGATATCTACCGAACCTCTTACCTGCATCAAGTCGAGAATTGGGGGGCGGACCTTAACCCGGAAAAGGACTGGTCAATAAGAATCGCGGCCCTCCTGGAGGCGTGCCAAAAGCTCAGCGACCGAGGATGCGACCCTACCTCCTTCCTCGGGCCGTACCTCGCTGTGGCCGCCGAGGAAGCTGGCATGTACGAAGGGGGTGGCATACAGCCGCCGCCCGCCTACGGCCCTGGCGCATTCAAGGGAGGAAAACCAGGCGACTGCAACAAGTGCTTCCTCGCTGGCACCGACGTACTTATGGCCGATGGCACGACCAAGAACATAGAGGACATCGAACTCGGCGACGAAGTCTGGGCCACCAACCCTGAAACCGGTGAATCCGGAAAGCGAGAAGTAACCCGCCTGATCGTCACCGAGGACGACAAGCACTTCAACACACTCTCCATAGCAACCGACGACGGAATCGAAGAACTCACCGCCACCCACGAACACCCATTCTGGTCACCCTCGGCCAGTGCATGGGTCGAGGCGCGAGAACTCACCCCCGGCTCGACGCTCCTGACCAACCAGGGCAAGACCGTCATCGTCACAGCCAACAGGCCGTACACCCAGCACGCACGTACGTACAACCTCACCATCGACGACCTCCACACGTACTATGTGCTGGCGGGGGCTACGCCGGTCCTGGTTCACAATTCGAATGGCCTGTGCGGAACCGCAGCGCTGGAAAATGGAGACTGGCAGCACATCGCGGATCGGCACCGGCCTGGCGGTGCGAAGGTCGACAATACGTCTGGAATCCTCACGGGCAAGGCCAAGCATGTTCGTGGGCGAATAGCGGAGACCATCAATCGAGGGAAACCAAGGCCGAACACCCCGGACCCTGAGACCGGTCGGCCCCGCCCCGGGCAGATATATGAATGGGACTTCGGCGTTCCTGTCGGCAGGGCTGGTCCGGCGAATGGCGGTGGAGAGCTGAAAAGCATCCGCGTCGTCGTTAACGACGGCAAAGTCGTGACGGCGTTCCCGTTCTAGTCGAATAGCGAAAAGCTGAGGAATTCGTGATTCAATTCTCTTTTGAGCCCCCGGGTTCTGGGTCGCCTTGGCGCGACACCTGGGACAAGGCGTGCCAGGTCAGCCCGGCAGCCATCAGTGAGATTGACCTTTGCTACAAGTACTTCGGGGTGCGTGCAGAGCTCGTGGTCGATGAGGTTGAGGTCATCTCTGGGCAGGGCTACCTGACCCTTGTGGACCTGGCCCTGTCTGTTCGTCATGCGTTGAATCGCCTTTCTTCGGGAGGAGATTCGGCGATCGGCTTCACAGAGAGCGATGAAGTAATTCGACTTCGGCGTGAGGGAGATCTCGTCGTGATTACGTCATCGAAGCATGAATGGCGAGTCTCTGTCGATCGCGAAGAGCTCGTAGGTGCATTCGTTGAATTCCTACGAGAAGCACATTCTCGTCTGACCGGGTTCGTTCCTGGACTGGCGGAGAACCAAGTGATTCGGGGATTCTCTCCGGAATAGGAGATCTCACCCCTTGGGGAATTGGGGATGAATCGTGAAGGCCCCGCCGGAGTTCTCCGGCGGGGCCTCTGCGCTGCTGGTCGTGAGGTTCGCGGATGGCGGCGGCTTGACCGCTGCGGGGCGGGCGATGCGCGAGGCCGTGCGCTTTGAGGCCGAGGGGCAGGGGATGCGGCCGCCTGAGGCGGCCCGCAGGCTACAGATTTCACGGAAGTATGCGTACGCCTCAGCGGCAACGCCAGCGGACGGACGTGGCCGAGCTGATGCCGTCAGTCTCGAGGTCGCTGGATATCGGGCGCCCATGACAGCCCCTGCCCCCGGTGACGCAGCGCCCTGATGGGCAGGCAGCTTTCGTCACCTCGCCGTCGGACTTCGTGATGTCCGCAGTGCGTACTGCGGCCCAGCCGTCGAGCTGCTCCGCACTCGCGATCGACCGGCGTGGGGCCGCTCGCCTATCCGCCGAGGGCGAGGTTGTGCATCCGTGCGATGCCCAGCATGGCGTGGTGGACGCCGTTGCCGTTGAGGCGGCAGGCGCGGAGGATTTTCCAGGTCTTCATACGGGCGAAGACGTGCTCGACGCGGGCGCTGACCTACTTGTGGGACCGGTTGTGTCCTTCTTTCCAGTCCGGGAGGCCGGCCTGGCCGAGCTCGCGGCGGTGCGGGATCACCAGGCCGGTGCCCTGATAGCCGCCGTCGGCGATCGTGGTGGTGTTTCCGACGGCGGCTTTGGCGCCGGATTCCTCCCAGCCGTGGGAGTCGTGCCGGTTGCCGGGCAGCGGCCAGCCGGTCACCACGACAAGGCGGGTGGTGACTCAGTTTCCGGCCGTGATGAGGGGCTGGTAGATGATGAAGTCCCCCTGAGGGCTGCCCGCCAGAGAGCGGGGTCAGGGGTGGCGAGGTAGCCCGTCACGTATGTCCGGGCCGCTGCCTCGCTGGTGCCGAGCACGGTCGCCACCTCCCGCATCGATACTCGCCCGCTCAGTACCGCGCGGGCCGCGTCCGCGCCCGTCTGGGCGGTGACGTACTGGAGATCGGCGAGGGCCTTCAAGGCCACGAGGGGTTCTTGCACCGCCAGGTCGGCCAGACGCCCCGCTACCCCGGTCAGCAGCGCGGTCAGGTCTGCGGGCAGGGGGCACCGCGGCGTCCTTGACCACGGTCAGGTGTGCGCCGTAGTCGGCGATCGGCCCTGACAGGTCGATGTCTGCTTCGTACAGGGGCCGCTGGTCACCGAGCAGCGTCCAGTTGAGCGGGTACTCGGCCGCTCCGCGCGAGCTGCACGAACACGCGCCCCGCAGTACCGCGGCTCTGGGACGCCCATACCGGCCGTCGCAGGCGTGCCACATCGTCGTGGAGGGCACGTGCCCGCCGCTGCCCACGTCGTAGTACACCGGTCCGGGCTCGGTGCCGTCCTCGAGCAGCACCCCCACCGAACCCTCGTGCGCCGCTCCCAGCGCCCTGAACGCCCCGTCCACCACGCACTACCCCTTTCTGTTCCGCATGCCCTGCCGTCCGGAGCCGGCTGGACCGGGTCCGGACGGTTCCAGCCTGCCCGTGCCCGTGCGGCCGTGTACCGGAATCGGCTCAATGCGTACTCCCGGAAGCAAATGGGTGCTGTGGTTGACCGCCCGGCCGGTTGAGTACGCGAAAGCCGTTACGAGCTGGGGTGGCTGTGCAGGACTCCGGGGTGGGAGGCCTGGTTCATGGGTTCGGCGAGGCGGGAGCCGATCCGGAAGCGCATGTCGCCTGCGGCCCTGCGGACTTCCTCGTGCTGCCCGTCGTCATCGAGCAGGGCCAGGAGCAGCATTAGGGCCCGCGACTCGGCGGCGCTGATCAGTTTCAGGACCGCGAGGCATTGGCCGCGATCATCTTCGTGGCGACCTCGGGCTGCACGTGGCGGCAGCTGCCGCCGGTGTTCGGCCCCGAGCTGGCAGACGGTCTACCGGCGCTTCGCCCAGTGGAGCCGGGCCCGGGTCTGGGCCCGCCTCCACCGCGTCATCCTCGACGAACTCGGGGCCCGCGGGGAACTGGACTGGTCGCGCTGCGCGATCGATTCGGTCAGCCGTCGCCGAAGCGGCGCGCGGCGCCGAGATCGTCGTGGTCACCGTCCCCTTCAAGAACGTGCCGGACCTGCCCGAGGGCCTCTTCGACGGGGCCGCCGAGGGCTTCAGCGTCATCGACACCAACAACTACTACCCGCAGCAGCGCGACGGCCGGATCGCCGCCGTCGAGGACGAGGGCCTGACCGAGAGCCGGTGGACCGAGCGGCAGCTCGGGCACCGTGTGATCAAGGCCTTCAACGGCACCTACGCCCAGGACATCCTCGACCTGCACCGTCCGGCCGGCGCCCCGGACCGCATCGCACTGCCCGTCGCCGGCGACGACGAGGCCGCGAAGAAGGCCGTCCGCGCCCTCATCGACGAACTCGGCTTCGACACCGTCGACGCGGGCGGCCTCGACGACTCCTGGCGCCAGCAGCCCGACACCCCCGTCTACGGGCTCCGGGAGGGCGTCGACGGGGTCACCAAGGCCCTGGCCGAGGCCTCCCCGGAACGCCCCGCGGCCTTCCGCGGCTGAGGACGGACGCCCTCCGCGCGGGCTAACCTGGTTCCGGGCAAGGGGAGTTCGGCATCCCGAGGACTGCCCACGGCATCGGACTCAGGAGGACGGATGTTGGCCGAGTCACTGACGGCACTCGCCGGCGCGGGTGCCACCGCGCTGATCGGAGCCATGGCCACCGACCTGTGGCAAGGGGCCCGCGGCGGGGTCGTCCGACTCTTCGGGCGCGGCGGCGAGGCCCGCGGGGCAGCCATCGGGGCGCAGCTCGACGAGGACGCCGTTCTCGTCGGCCGCGCCGAACCGGCCGGCGCGGACGAGATCCGGGCGGAGCTGCTGCCCGTATGGCGTCGGCGACTGCTCCTGCTGCTGGAGGAACACCCGGACTCCGAAAGCGAGTTGCGCGAGCTGGTCGCCCGCGTGCAGAGCGGCCGGCCGGCCGAGCGGCAGGTCTGGACGCAGTCGAACACCGCACGCGACCACGGCACTCTCTTCGCCGTGCAGGGTGGCAACCTCCACTACCACCAGGCGGCCGAAGGGCAGGTGCCACCGCCCGCCGACGAGGACGGCGCGGACGGGACCGGCTGATCGTGGACCTCCCCGACGAGGTCCACCAGGAAGTCCGCGCCGTCGCCGGCTTCGCCTACGGCGCGGTCGGCGCCGACATCCACGTCTTCGGCGACGGCACCCCCGTCTACCTGCTGTACGTGCGCGACACGCACGGCGCCGCGGACACCTTGCGGCGTGACTCGGCCTGGCTGCGCGCCCAGCCCAGCCGCATGCTCGACGCCCGCAGCGAGATCGTGGAGTTCACCGGCCGCGAAGCGGAGCTGGCCCGGCTGCGGGAGTGGCGCGAGCTGCCCGCCCGATCGGCCGTACGCTGGCTGCACGGGCCCGGCGGCGCGGGCAAGTCCCGGCTCGCCGCCCGCTTCGCCGCCGAAAGCGCCGACGCCGGCTGGCTCGTCGTGGACGCCGTACACGGCACGGACACCTACCCGCCCGCCCAGGGCAGCCAGGACCTGCGCACCGACCACCGCGCCGGGGTGCTGCTGCTCGTCGACTACGCCGACCGCTGGCCGGACGCTCACCTCAGGTGGCTGTTCCACAACGGGTTGCTCCTCGGCGAACTGCCCGCGCGGATCCTCCTCATCGCCCGGTCGGTGCGGCCCTGGCCCGCGCTGCGGGCGCAGCTGAGCCGTCAGCGGCGCGCGACCGACCTCTCCGACCAGCCGCTGGACCCGCTCTCCGGTCAACTGGGCGAACGCGGCAGGATGTTCGAGGCCGCCCGCCGCAGCTTCGCGGCCCACTACCCGGACCCGGCCGCCCTCGACGACCTGCGCCCGCCGTACGAGGACCTCGCCCGCCCCGACTTCGGGCTCACCCTCGCCGTCCACATGGCGGCGCTCACCGCCGTCGACGCCCGGGCCGGCGGCCGGGAACCGCCCGCCGACCTCGCCGGCATGACCGCGTACCTCCTCGACCGCGAACACGAGAACTGGCGCCGGCCGTCCGAGCACGACACGGACGACACCGGCGGCGCGAGCACCGCGGGCCCCGAGGACGACGACCGCCGCGCCCTCGACCTCGCGCGCACCGTCTTCACCGCCGTCCTCACCGGCCCGATGCGACGCGACGCCGCCCGCCCGCTCCTGGACCGGCTCCTGCTGCGCACCCCGGCCGACCGGGTCCTGACCGCACACGCCGTCCACTACCCGCCCACCGACCCGGCGGCCGCCCACGTACTCGAACCCCTGCTCCCCGACCGGCTCGCCGAGGACTACCTGGCCCTCACCCTCCCCGGCAGCCCCGTCACCGGCTACCCGACCGATCTGTGGTCCGTGACCGCGACCACCCGCATCCTCCGGCGCGACGGAGGGGCCGCGCCCGCCTGGACGCCCCGCGCCCTCACCTTCCTCATCGCCGCGGCCGAACGCTGGCCGCACATCGGTCCCACCGTCCTCTTCCCGCTGCTGCGCCGCGACCCCGCCCTCGCCGTCCGGGGCGGCGGCGCCGTACTGACCTCGATCGCCACCCTCGACTCCGTGGACCTCGACGTCCTGGAGGCCATCGAGCCCCTGCTGCCCCAGGGAGACGTACGGGTGGAGGGCGGAGCCGGGGAACTGGCCCTCCGGCTCGCCACCCACCGCCTCGAAGGCGCTGCGGACCGCACGGAACGGGCCCGCCTCTCCGGGGAGCTGGCATCCGCCCACCTCAGGACGGGCCGCCGGAGCGAGGCGCTCGCGCACATGGAGGAGGCCGTACGCCTCGCGAGGGAGGCCGCCGAGGAGGATCCGGCGCACCGGTCCTCATACGCGGACGCCCTCCTCAACCTCGGCGGCCGCTTCCTCCACGAGATCACCGCCGAGCGCCGGATCCACCTCCTCCAGGAGGCGATCGGGCTGATGCGGGAGAACGGCGACGCCCCGGCCGTCCTGGGCGCCCTTGCCCAGGCCCACACCCGGCTGGCCCTCGCGCTCTGGGAGGCCCGGGCCGGGGAGCGGGCCGAGGAGTCCGTGCGGGAGGCGGAACGCCTCTTCGGGGAGGTGCTGGACCGCGACCCCCTCCTGTGGTGGTCCATGTCCTCGGACGTCAACCGCCTGGAGATGGTGAACGGCTTCCTGCTGGCCAAATCCGGACACCCGCAGGAGGCGGCCGAGGGCGCCGGGGCGGTGGTGGCGTACGTGCGCCAGATGGCGGACCTCGATCCCGCCCGGTACGGGGACGACCTGGCCGGCAGCCTGGGCATCCAGAGCCTGCACCTGTGGAGCGCGGGGCGGTACGCCGAAGCGGTCGACGCCCTCCTGGAGGCGCTCCACCTCTACCGCCAGCTTCGCGAGGTCGGCCCCCACTACCGGGATGTCCTCGTCGACCGGCTCGACGACGCGGCCGCCAGGCTCATCTCGCTCGGGCGGCACACGGAGGCCGTCGCGATCGTCGAGGAGAGCCTCGCCCTGCACCGGGAGCGGCTCGCCCTCGATCCGGACACCGCGGGGACCGCCGAAACGGAACGCGGTGCCATCGGCCGCGCACTGGTCTACTTACGCGAGCGGCGCGCCGCCGACCGCCTGCCCTGGAGCACGCCCGCGGAGATGGACGAGGCCGCCGAGCAGCTCGTACGGGCCGCCGACCCCGCGGGGCTGTGGGACCTCATGCGCGCGGTCCCCGTCACCGACGCGATCCGGATCGCCCACCGCCACCCGGCCGAGCACTGGGCCCCGACCGAGGACGGCCCCGGCCGCCGGCTGGCCGCCCGGCTGACCTCGCGGCGCCACCGGCCGCAGGCCGCCGAGCGCGTCGCCAGGTCAGCCGCCGCGCGGGCGGTGTGGCGCCTGCCCCACCGCGACGGGCCCGTGGCACCGGACCGGGTCTCCTTCGCCCCCGGGGCGCCGGTCATGACCTGGGAGACCTACCGCCCGAGCAGGGGGCGACCGCGCGACGAGCACACCACCCGCATCGACGTGTACGACCTCGCCTCCCGCTCCCGCCTCTGGTCCGCCGACCACCTCCGGGTGGGCACCGACGCCGTGACCTGCCTCGGGCCCGACGCGGTCCTCGCGCTGCGGACGGACCTCTGGTTCGCTCCCGAACTCGTCCTGTACCGGCCGGGCCGGGCGGAAGTCCTGGCGAGCGGCCCGGACCTCGTGGGGGCCCGGACCTTCGCCACCGCCCGAGGGTTCGTCGTACTCCTGCGGAGCGAGCCCGCGGCCCTGGTCGGCGCGGTGGGTCGGCCGTTGGAGCGGATCGACCTGCGGGACCTGGGCCTGGAGCGCTGCACCGTCCACGCCGTCGACCCCTCCGGGCACCGGCTGCTGCTGGCAGGTGACCGCCGCGTGATCCTCACCGACGAGGGTCTGGAGCCGCTGTCCGCCCGCGGCTGGTGGGGTGTGCCCGAGCAGCACGGCACGGTACGGGCCGCCGCCTTCCTCTCACCCGACGAGTTCGTGACCGCCGCCTCGACCGGCGGTCTCTACCTCTTCCAACAGGAGTCCGACCAGACCATGGTGACCGCCTGGAACACGTCCGGACGCAGCCTGGAGCACCTGTTCGCGGTCCCCGGGTGGCGCGTCGTCGGAGGGCGGGCCCGGGGCGACGAGACGACGTACTTCAGCGACTCCGTGGGCCTCGCCCCGGGCCCGGAGCCGCGCCCGCTCGCCGGGCCGTCCCGCCGCGCCCCGCGCCTCGTGACCGCCCCGCCCGGCGGCCGCCACGTGCTCCACGGCTCGGCCGTGCACGACCTCGGCGACCCGCTCTCCTTCGCCGGACGGCCGCCCGCCTCGCTGACCGCGGCCGACAGGGCGGCCCTGAACGCCTACCTCGACGGCGGGCGGGCACCCTACGCCGCGATCCGGGAACTGCTGGAGCTCGTACGGGACCTCGGGTCTCCCTTGTGACCGCCACCGACCGAGGAGAGTGACCGAAATGTTCCGAAGGAAGCGCGCCAAGGGCACCCCGGGCACCCCGGCGAGCCCGGCAGGCCCGGAGAACCCCGAGGACCCGCCGCCGGAGCCCGGGACTCCGGCGGATCCGCTCGACCTGCGGCTGGACGAGCCCGACGACACACCGATCCACCTCAGCATGGATTCCACCCTGCGGATGCGCGAGGAACTCGCGGAGGCGGAGCGGAGGCTGGGCCCGGGCCACGAGGACGTCCTGCGGCTGCGCCACAACTACGCCTTCACCCTGTGCATCTGGTCCGCCGCGGCCCCGCCCGGGGAGACGTACATGCTGGACCGGGCGATCCCCCTGATGCTGGAGAACCTGACCCACCAGTCGGCGACCATGGGCCCGCACGCCCGCGACACCCTGATCACCCTCCAGGGGATCGGCGCCGCCCACCTGTCGGCGGAGCGCCCCGCCGAGGCCATCCCCTACCTCGAACGGGCCGTGGAGGGCAGCGAACTCAACCCCGACCTCGACGAGGAACAGAGCCTCGCCTGGCGCGAGAAGCTGTCGGACGCCTACGCCGGGGCGGGCCGCGCCGACCGGGCGATCGCCCGGCTGGAGGAGACCGTGGCCGGCAGCAGGCGCCTCCTGCCGCCGGGCGGGGAGCGGCTGGAGGCCCGGAAGCAGAAGCTGTTCACCGCCTACCGCGAGGCGGGCCGACTGCCCGAGGCCACCGCGCTCTGCCTGGAGATCGTCGCCGACAAGGAGCGGTACTACGGCCCCGACCACCTCGACACCTACATCTGGGTGGACAACCTGGCCCACCTTCACCACGACGCCAGGGACCTCGACGCGGCCATCGCCTGCTACGAACGGGCCGTCCACGGCTTCGAGCGCATCCACGGAGCCGACAGCGACGAGATCTCCTACCGCTACCACAACCTCGCGATCGCCCACCTGGAAGCCGGCCGGCCGGAGCGGGCCCTGCCCTACCTGAAGGCGGCCCTCGCCGCGCGCGAGCACACCCTGGGCCCGGACCACGTGGGGACGCTGGACGCGCTGATCTCCCTCATCTCCGGCTACGACCAGGCCGGGCGGATCGAAGAGGCGATCGCGGCGACCGAACGCCTCATCGGAGCCCTGGAGCGCATCGGCGGCCCCACGCACCCCAAGCTCCCCGAGGTGCGCACCTACCTCGACCAACTGAGGCGGGCCCTCCCACGATCCCGGGCCGCTGTCCTGCCGCCCCGGGAGGCGCCGTGACCGCATGCGGGCTGCAAAAGGTGCCTCTATGGTTTTCGTCAAGCCGTAGCCGGTGTGGGTGGTTGGTAGAAGGTGCCGTCGCGGAGCATGGCGAAGAGGACGTCGATGCGTCGTCGGGCGAGTGCGATGAGGGCGGCGATGTGGTGTTTTCCCTCGCGGCGTTTGCGGTCGTAGTAGGTGCGTGACTCTGGCTGGGAGAGCGAGGCGAACGCGGCGAGGTAGAAGGCTCTCTTGAGCTGTTTGTTGCCGCGCCGGGAGGGGTGTTCGCTGCGGATGGAGGAGCCGGAACTGCGGGTCACGGGTGCGAGGCCGGCGTAGGCGGCGAGATGGCCTGCGGTGGCGAAGCCGCTGCCGTCGCCGACGTCGACGAGGATGCGGGCGGCGGTCCTGATCCCGATGCCGGGCATCGAGATCAGGACCTGGGAAAGAGGGTGGGCCTCCAGGAGTTCCTCGATCCTTGCGGCGAGGACTTTTCGCTGGTCGAGTACGGATTGGAGTGAACTGGCGAGGCTGGGGACGATCAGTGCGGCGGCTTCGGTGCCCGGGACGACGACGGTCTGTTCGTCGAGTGCGGTGAAGATGTCCTCGACCAGCCGCTCGGCCATCCGCGGTGCCTTGGGACGTATCAAGGTCACGAGGCGACGGCGTCCGGCCTTGCGGATCCGTGCCGGGGAGCCGAACTGATCCAGCAGTTTGAGCACGGCCGGGTGCTGGATCCGCGGGCCCAGGACCCGCTCGAGGGACGGGTGGATCTGGGTGAGCAGGCCGCGGAGCCGGTTGGCGATCCGGGTGGACTCGCCCGCGAGGTCGTCGTCGAACCCGGCGATCATCGAGAGCTCGGCAACGGTCTCGTCGGCGGGATCGATCGTCCTGAGGGTGTGGGGCATCGCTCGGGCGGCGTCCGCGATGATGAACGCGTCGCGGGCGTCGGTTTTCGCCTCGCCGGGGTAAAGATCGGCGATCCGTCGCATCGTGAGTCCGGGCAGGTAGGCGACCTGACATCCCGAGTCCCGGGCGACCGCCAGCGGCAGGGCCCCGATGGAAGCCGGCTGGTCGACGACCACCAGTACCGTTCCGTGCTTGGCCTGGAGCTTGTCGAACAGCTCTCGCAGCTTCGGTTCGCTGTTGGGCAGCGGCTTGTCGAACACCTTCTTCCCCGCCGGGTTCACGGCGGTGGCGTGGTGATCGCCCTTTCCGACGTCCAGGCCCAGATAGACGTCGATGCCAGTCTCGTCCGACATGCCCTTCGCTCCCGCCTCGCCTGTTCCCCGGCCTCATCTGCGGCATCAGCGTGCCGGCATCCACGTTACGAAGAGACTGCCCAAAGGGGCGCTCGTGCCTCTAATCAGCGGTCTCGCCAATGCCTCCGGCACCGGCGACACCACCTTTTCGATCATCTCGACTGGGGGCTCAAGTCATACCGGGGCCGAAGGCCGGGAGCCTCATTGCGGGGCCACGAAGAAGGTAACTGTGATAGTCGACCTGCGGCCCGGGTTGGGTTGCTGCCAGGCTGGCGTTGGCGTTCCGGCATGACCCAGAACGGTAACTGGCGGCTCGTCAGAGCTTGCCGTGCCCCCGAGATGTCTGCCGGACGTCGACGTCGGCCTGGCCCACCCCGTTGGCCTGATCAGCAGCTTGTCCGCCATCTCGACGTGACTCATCACAGTTCTGCCACGCGGTGACTCCACCCAGGCCGGCGTCGACCACGGTCGTCCAGCCCTCGAAGGAGAACAACCGCGTGACCATGCTCGCAGAACACGTCGACGGCGTCATCGGCGTCGATACTCACCGAGACACTCTTGCCGCCGCGGCCGTCAGCCCCATCGGCGCCGTCCTGGCCAGCACCGATTCGCCGGCCAACGCCCGGGGTTACCAGCTGCTGCTGGACTTCGCCCACCAGCACGTTCCCGGCCGCCGCTGCTGGGCTCTGGAAGGGACAGGCTCATACGGCGCCGGACTTGCCGCCTTCCTGGACGCGGCTGGCGAAAGCGTCGTCGAGGTGTGCCGGCCCAAGCGTCCAGTCATCCGGGGCGGACGCAAGACCGACATGCTTGACGCCGTCCGCGCAGCCAGGGAGGCTCTGGCCACCGAACACCTCATCCACCCACGACGCCGCGGTGAACGCGAGGCGCTTCGCGTCCTTCTCACCACCCGCCAGAGCGCCGTCCTCGCCAGCACGGCTGCGATCAACCTGCTCAAGGCTCTGATCATCTCGGCGCCCGACGAGCTCCGCGTCGAACTCCGAGGCTTGAAAAGCAAGGACCAGGTAGCTCACTGCGCGAAGCTCCGGGACCGGCCGACCCAGAGCATCGAACACCGTATGACCGTTCGTGCACTGCGAAGTGCCGGTCAGCGGATCGAAGCCCTGCGTTCTGAAGCGAAGGAACTCGAGCTGGAACTCCTCGCGCTCGTTCGCACCGTCGCTCCCGAACTGCTCGCGCTGCAGGGCATCGGGCCCATCAGTGCCGCTCAGATCTTGATCAGCTGGTCGCACGCCGGGCGCTTCCGGTCAGAGGCAGCGTTCGCGGCCTTCGCAGGCGTCGCTCCAATCCCCGCTTCGTCAGGCCTGACCAACCGGCACAGGATCAACCGCAGCGGAGACCGACAGCTCAACCGGGCCCTCCATACGATCACCTTGATCCGCATCCGTCTCGATCCGATCACCCGTGCCTACGTTGCCCGCCGAATCAGCGAGGGGAAGACCGCGAGGGACGCCCAACGCTGCCTCAAGCGCGCCATCTGCCGACAGCTCTTCAAGCTCCTCGAACGCGGAGACCAGCGCACACGGCGAATCACCGCTGATGATCTCCCTCAAGCAGCTTGACTTGATATAGCAGCCTCGGGGGCGAACTCACAGGTCCGAGTCCCGTGGACCGGGGCAAGTCAGGTTCCAAGATGCACGTCCTGTCGGACGCGGATGGACTGCCCCTACGCGTCGGACTCTCCGCGGCGAACACCCACGACAGCCTCGGGCTGAAGCCGATGCTGTCTCATTTCCACATGGGACACGAATCCCACGCAGCCGATTCCAAGCCGACACGACTCCACGCGGACAAGGCCTACGACATCCCCCACCTGCGGCGATGGCTCTGGGGCAAGCGGATCGGGGTCCGCATCGCCCGCAAGGGCATCGAGTCCAGCGAACGATTGGGTCGCCGCCGGTGGGTGATCGAGCGGACGATGTCCTGGCTTACCGGCTACCGCCGGCTCAACCACCGCTATGAGCGGAACCCCGGCAACTACCTGGCCTTTCTCGGCCTGGCCGCAGCCATCTGCTGCTACAAACGCTTCCTCAACCTCACCATGTAGGACACGGTCTTAGCCACTACACCCGGCGGCAATGTCACCCAAAAGGATATCGAGTTGACTTTCGGCATCCTGTATTTTGCTCTCCTGCGCTTTGATTTCATCCCTCAACTTTTGCGCCTTTATTGGATCTTTTTCATGCTTCTGCCTGAGTCCGGAAAGCTTTCTTCTCTCGACCGCAAGTTCTTTTCTGCTCAGCTGAGCCAGGCGCTTCATCTCGGCACAGTTTCTGGTGCTAGAGCCAGCGTGAGGTGTCGTAGCCATTTCGGCCTCCCACATAGGGGACGCGGACAGCGGGCCCGTTTCCGGTACACCACTTCCAGCGTTGCACTGACCCCCAGGTCATGCATCCGGGGGACTTGGGACGGGAGCTAGTTGTCGGCTGGCTCTGGGGGCCGGAGTTCACCGGTGCGCAGCGGGCGTCCGAGGAGGCTGAGGACTAATTAGTGCTGTGAACCTTTCCGGTCCACGGCAATAGGAGCAGGGGGAGGGGCCAGCGGCGCATGCCGCCACCGTGCCGCACGCAGGCGGCCCCGCTCGCCAGACGGCCCCGCCCGCCCCGCGGATGGATGACGCCCGGGCGTCCGCCGGACCGGGCGGACCCGGTCCGGTGGACTCTGGAAGACAGGACGAGGAGGGAGGCACTAGTGACGCTGTACCCGCCGGTTGAGCCGATGCTGGCGCAGGCTGCCGAGGCGCTGCCGGGCCCGGGAGTGCTGGCGGGCGGGGCTGCCTATGAGCAGAAGTTGGACGGGCACCGCGCGATCCTCTTCACCCCGGCCATGCCGGGTGGGCGGGTGGTGGTGCAGACGCGCCGCGGGTCGCTGGTGCAGGATCGTTTCCCGGACCTGGTGGCCGCAGCGGAACAGCAGTTGCCGGGCGGCCTGGTCCTCGATGGCGAACTCCTCGTCTGGGACGCCGAGGCGGGCCGGCTCTCGTTCGAGGGGTTGCAGCGCCGGGCTGCGGCCCGGGGCCGCAGCGCCCCCGGCCTGGCCGCCAGGTGGCCGGCCTACTTCGTGGCGTTCGACGTGTTGCAGCTGGACGGGGTGGAGCTCCTCGCCCGCCCGTACCGGGAGCGCAGGACGCTCCTGGAGGAACTGTTCACCGACCACGGCCTGACGGCCCCGTGGGCCCTGTGCCCGATGACCACCGACCTGGCCAAGGCGCGAGAGTGGCTGGAGTCCTGGACGGATGTGTCCGGAGTGGAAGGCGTCGTGGTCAAGGGCATGAACCAGCCCTACCGGCCCTCGGCGCGCGGCTGGACCAAGGTCCGCCGCCGCGACACCACCGAAGCGATCATCGGCGCCGTCACCGGCACCCTCGCCCGCCCGCAGCTTCTCGTCCTGGGCCGTCACGACCCGGCGGGCCGCCTGCGCGCGGTCGGCCGGACGGTACCGCTGCGCCCGGAGCAGGCCCGGCAGGTGGGCGAGCATCTGGCCGGGGCCGCCCTCGGGCACCCGTGGGAGGGTGTGCGGTTCGCATCGGCGTGGGGGAGTCGTGACGTCCTGGACGTGGTGCTGGTCCGCCCGGATCTGGTGGCGGAGGTCAGCGTCGACCGGGCGGTGGACCGGGGCGGCGTCTTCCGGCACCCGGTGCGGTTCAAGCGGCTGCGCCTGGACGTCATGGCGCAGGACGTACCAGGGTTCGGGGCCGGACCGACTGCGGCGCCGGGTGACCAGTAGTACACAGCCGATCCCGCGGTGCTGGCGAGGTGCGACGGGGGCGCAGCAGGGGCCTTGAAGACCGGCACAGGCCTTTGCTTCTGGGGCGTGGCCCAGGGTGCCACACGGTGCCGCGTGCCGCCCTTCGGGCCCTGGCGGGCCCTGCGGGCGAAATTGCCGGGCGCCTTTGGCGCGTTCACCGGCAATTTCGGTCCGCTGACGCGGACCGCTTTTGCCGGGCGCCTTCGGCGCTTGATCCGGCAAAAGTTTTGGGCCCTGCGCCTTCGGCGCGCACCGGGCCAAAAAGCGCGGCACCGCGCGGCCTCCTGGGACACGCCCCAGAAGAGCCGAACGGAAGGCCGCCCCCATGACCATGCCTGTGCCTGCTCGCAGTGCCCGGCCGAGGCCCCCTCCTCGTACCGTGCTCAGCCGGACCGCCTGTTCGGCTGCCTGGCGTGTAGTCACCTGCTGGATGTGCGGGACCTTGAGCTGGACGCTGAGGAGGCTTGGACCGTCTCGCGGGATGGTCTGCTCGGGTACACGGTGGACGAGCCTGAGGCGGTCGCGTACGGCCTGGACGGGGCCTTCGCGGCGGTGCACCGGGGCGCTGAACTCGTCCTGGAAGGCCTGGCGCTGTCGGTGTCGGAGTCCCGCGCGGTGACGCTGGCGGTGTGCGCGGTCCTGTCCGTGCTGGAGGACCCCGGGGCGACGCTGGATGACGTCACCCAGTCCTGCTTCGGCTCCTCGGCGGCGGAGGTCGCGGCGCGCTTCGGGTTGGGGGTCAGGCCTGCGGTGCCGGAGCACTCGTGCCCGGTGTGCGGGGCCGGGGTGGTGCTGCGCAGCCGTGGCTGGGCGACGTGCGCGAGTGCCGGTTGTGGGTGGGGTGACATGGCCGGTGTGCTGACGGGCGGGGTGGCCCCGGGGTGGGAGCGGTGAGGAGCGGGCCGGGCGGCCGAATAGGGGGCGGCAGGTTGCCGCCCCTCTTGTATGCCTAATTGCGGGGGTTAATGGACAGCCCTGCGGGCTGGCCCGCCCCCTATGTGCCCTTCGGGCACGGGCGGGCAAAAGGCGCTGCCCTTAGGTCGCTTCGCTCCCGGGCCCCTTTGAAGGCGCTTCGCGCCGGGGCCCGCCCCTGCGACACCGCAGGTGGTTGTCGCTGGGGTGCTGCGGTAGTTGTCACCGCGGGCGGGTAGTCGTTGTTGCTGGTCAGGGGCGGGTGTGTTCCTGGTGGTGACATTTTGATGCGGTGTGTTCGGTGTCATCGGTGTGCGTTGTCGCTGGACAACGGGGTGCGGTGTCTATGGGGTGTTGCCGGCGTCAGTGGTCGTGGGCGGCTGTTGTTGTCCGGTCTCAGAACCCCGCCATCGACTTGTCGAGTACCCCGGCTGTCGCGCCGTAGAGGCTGCACTTTGCGGTGTGTCCGGATCTTCTTCGGAGTGTGAAGCCGAGCAGGAAGAAGGCGAGGAAGAGCCCTCCTTCGACCGCGGCGACGACTGGGTTGTAGATGAAGTACACGAAGGCGGTGATTCCCGTCCAGACCACGATGGGCAGCATGGATCCCCGGAGAACGGTGCCGAAGCTGACGGGCGCCAATCCGTCCGGCAGCACCCGTTCGTTCCACAGTTCGATGTGGTGGCGCGTCACGCAGTGCTCGTCAGTCATGCCCTGATCAGATCACTCCCGCGTTGATCGGAGTGGTGGTCAGTCAGAAACCGGGCTGACAGGGGTGCATGAGCTGGGCCTGCGCGTGCTGCTTGGACCGCAGGCCACCGGTCGTTGTCTCCCGTTCGCGGCTTTTAGTCCTGTGGCCCCTTTCCTGGCGGTCTCATTGGGATGAGCCGTTACGTTGGCCGGGGTGGTGGTGTGCGGTGGCTGCGCTGCCGGAAGACGATGTGCCGGTGGGCGGGGTACTGCCGTCCGGGTCGGGATCTGGCCTGTGTGTACCGCCCATTACAGACTCACGTGGGTCAGGTACGAGCCTGATCGGATGGAGGGCTGTCCGCACCCGCCGCCTCATACGCGGAAGACCATCGAGCGGCGGAAGAATGGGTGGTTGCCACCGGACTACGGTCTGAGTGAGCTTCGCCATCTGCGCTGACGAGCTCGACATGGGGCTGGTGACAGATCTGTCGTCGGTCAGTGGACCCGGTACGGGATGATCTTCCCAGAGTCTAGCTATGAGACAGATTGAAGCATTCTTATTGGAGACCTGTTTCGACGGGGTCACCGCAAGGGGTTCAGGGCGGGGGAGCGGAGCGGACCCGCCCAACAGGCCGGAGACCCGGGACTTTGTGAAACGGGGTCACCTCTGCGGGAAGCACACGAGAGCCCCAAGCTCCACGCGACGGTGGCCTGTAGCGTCGAGTGAGGCCGGAAGCGATCACCACCTTGGAGGGGCTGATGGAGGCGAAGAGTGTGTGGCCGGAGCTGACAGGGAAGTCGGAGGAGGAGGCCCGCCGACAGATCCGGGCGGAGTTTCCGGAGATCACGGTGCATGTGGTCCCTGAGGGCAGCATGGTGACGATGGATTTTAACGAGCAGCGGGTGAGGCTCTTCGTGAAGGACGGCAAGGTGGTACGGGAACCCAGGCGCGGGTAGTCCCTGCTGCCCGCCTGGCCTGCGGAGCAGGCCTTGGTCCTGGAGGCGGAGCCGGAAGGGCCCTGGGGTGGGGGAGCGGAGCGGACCCCGTTCAACGGGCCGTAGGCCCGGACTCCGTGAAACGGGGTCACCTCCCGCGCGGAGCGTGGGAGTCTCTGGGCCTGCGGAGCAGGCTCGCTCTGGTGGAGCGCAGCGCAGCCAGAGCGAGCCCGGAGCAAGCGCAGGACCCCGGCCGAAGGCCGGCCACGCGCTCGGAGCGAAGCGCAGAGCCTAGAGCCGAAGGGCCCCGGCCAGCGCAGCGAGGCCGTTCGGTCCTGAGCGCGCAGCGCTCAGGTA